>JBKQUS010000050.1:0-60786 GCA_052325505.1 Limisphaerales bacterium | reverse complement strand
GACCAAAAAAAAGAAAAAAAGAACCATGAAATCCGAAAAATGTGAAAAATCGATTTTTGCTCTTTTTCGATGCGAACCTGCTGTCAGCCAACCCGTTCCAACCGAAAGGCGCGTAAAGTATTTTTCGAAAAATTTTCGGGGGTATGGGGGAGAGGGGGTCCCATCGGTGCGGTCAGAACCCAGGCGGGAAAAATCTTGAGGTTTTGCTTGGCGATTTCCGTCCTCACACTTAGATTTGCCGGGCGCGCCGGTTGATGCGCATCCGGCCCCAGTGAATGGCACAATCAAGACATGGTTGAAACCGAAAAACCCAGTCCAGCCGGCCCGGCCCCCGCTGCCGCCGCCGCGCCGCCCAAGCGCAAAGCGCCCAATGGCAAGCTTTCCTCCCGTCTGGCCGATGCCGCCCGATTGGAAACCGCCGAGGCCTTGCGATTGTTGGAAACGTCCGCGGACGGGTTGAGCGAGACGGTCGCCTGCGAGCGGTTGGAGGAAGTCGGACCGAACGAAGTTTCCCGCGAGAAACGCCATGACTGGCTGGTTCGATTCTGGCATGCCGTGCGCAATCCGCTGGTCATTTTGTTGTCGGTGCTGGCCATTATCACCTTTGCCACTGCCGGGGAACCGAGCGACGTGGCGGGCGGGTGGATCATGGTGGTCATGGTCATCCTGGGCGTGGCGTTGCGTTATATCCAGGAATCCAAGGCCGACGCCGCCGCCGCCAAGCTCAAAGCCATGATCAACGTCACGGCCACGGTCGTGCGCGAAGGCAAAACCCGGGAAGTCCCGTTGCGGGAACTGGTGCCGGGCGACATCGTCAAGCTTTCCGCGGGCGACATGATTCCCGGCGACGTGCGCGTGCTCTCCTGCAAGGACCTTTTCATCATCCAGGCCACCTTGACGGGGGAGAGCCTGCCGGTGGAGAAGTTCGACGCGCGCGAAACGCGCGCGGGGATTTCGCCGTTGGAATCATCCAATCTGTGTTTCCTGGGTACGAGCGTGGAGAGTGGCGCGGCGACGGGCCTGGTGGTGGAAACGGGGCCGCAAACTTATCTCGGCAACATTGCGCAAAGCATCGCCACGCAAGCCATCGAGACGAGCTTCGACAAGGGCATCAAGCGATTCACCTGGCTGATGCTGCGTTTCATGGCCGTCATGGTGCCGCTGGTTTTTCTCATCAACGGCCTGGACAAGCACGATTGGAAGCAGGCGTTTTTCTTTGCGTTGTCCGTGGCGGTGGGGTTGACGCCGGAGATGCTGCCCATGATCGTCTCGGTCTGCCTCTCCAAGGGCGCCTTGCTCATGGCGCGCAAGAAAGTCATCGTCAAGCGCCTCAACTCCATCCAGAACTTCGGCGCCATGGATGTCCTCTGCACGGACAAAACCGGCACCCTGACCCGCGACCACGTCATCCTGGAAATCCATTGCGACGTCTTCAAGAACGAGAGCGACCCCGTCCTGCTCTATGCTTATCTCATCAGCCATTTCCAAACCGGGCTGAAAAACGTGCTGGATCGCGCCGTGCTGGAGCATCCGGATATTGACAAAAAGCTCTCGATTCAGAATTACCGCAAAGTGGATGAACTCCCGTTCGATTTCTCGCGCCGGATGATGTCTGTCATCGTCGAAACGCCAGGAAGCGATTACGAGATTCTGACCAAGGGTGCGCCCGAGGCGGTGTTCAGCCGTTGCAGCCAGTTCGAGTCCGAAGGGGAATGCTTCCCGATGGAACCGATTCTGATGGGCGATTTGATTCAGGAATACAATGACTTGAGCGCCGACGGTTTCCGGGTCCTGGCCGTGGCGTCCAAAAAAGTGGACAAGCGCGCCGCCTACTCCAAGGCGGACGAAGCGGACCTGATTCTCAAGGGCTACATTGCATTTTTGGATCCGCCCAAGGAAACCGCCACCAAGGCCATTGCCGCGCTGCAACAGCACGGCGTGGTCGTGAAAGTGCTGACGGGCGACAACGATCTTGTCACGCGCAAAGTCTGCGACGAGGTGGGGCTGCCCACGGGCCAGATTCTGCTCGGCAACGCGGTCGAAACCATGAGCGACCAGCAACTCTCCCAGGCCGTCGAGACGACCCAGGTTTTCGCCCGGCTTTCGCCTAGCCACAAACAACGCGTCGTCGAAGCCTTGCGCCGCAACGGCCACGTCGTCGGCTTCATGGGCGACGGCATCAACGACGCCCCCGCCCTGCGCGCGGCGGACGTGGGCATCTCGGTGGACACGGCGGTCGATATTGCGCGGGAATCCGCCGACATGATTCTGCTGGAGAAAAGCCTGATGGTGTTGGAGGAAGGGGTGTTGGAAGGGCGCAAGGTGTTTGTCAACATCCTCAAATACATCCGCATGGGAGCCAGCTCCAACTTTGGCAACATGTTCAGCGTGCTGGGGGCCAGCGCCCTGTTCCCGTTCGTGCCCATGCTGCCGATTCAAATCCTGACCAACAATCTGCTCTACGACTTTTCCCAGGTGCCCATCCCCACCGACAACGTCGGCCCGGATCAGATCGCCAAACCGCATCCGTGGGACATCGGCGAGATCACGCGCTTCATCCTTTTCATTGGCCCGATCAGTTCGATCTTCGATTACACCACTTATGGGGTGATGTGGTTTATTTTCAAGTGCCGCCTGGCGGGATTGGCTCCACCGCCAGAACTGGCCGCGCATTTCGCCCATGCCGAAGTGGAGCACCCCTATCCGGCCGCGCTGTTTCAGACCGGCTGGTTTGTGGAGTCGCTCATGACGCAAACGCTGATCATCCACGTCATCCGCACCCGGCAGATACCATTCATCCAGGCGCGGGCCAGCATGCCTTTGACGATCACCACGGTGGTCATCATGGCTATTGCCGCGTGGCTGCCTTACTCGCCTTTGTCCATGATGCTGGGCATGGTGCCGCTGCCGGGGTTTTATTGGCCGATCCTGTTTGTGACCCTGCTCTGTTACGTGGTGCTGACGCAACTGGTCAAGATGTGGCTGATTGGCAAGAAGTGGCTGTAGTTGACATCACATCAACTTCACTTTGGGCAAATCCTGCAGGTCGATCAAGCCGACCGGCTCGTGACGGGCGTTGATCACGATCAGATCATCAATGTTGCGCTGGTGGAAAATCTTCAGGGCCTCGACCGCCAGCGCATCGTCGCGGATGCAGACGGGGTGGCGCGTCATGACCCCGCCCAGCGGTTTGGAGAGGATTTCGGCGTCGTCGGACATGTGACGGCGGAGATCGCCGTCGGTAAACACGCCCGCCAGCTTGCCGCGGCGGTTGACGACGCTGACGCTGCCGGATTTGGCGCGGGTCATGATGAGCAGGGCTTCCTTGACCGTCACCGCCTCGCCGGCCATGGCGTTGCGTTCGCCGGTGCGCATGATGTTGCAAACTTTCAGCAAAAGCGCGCGGCCAATCGCCCCCGAGGGATGATGCCGGGCGTAATCGCCTTTCTTGAACCCGCGCGCCTGCAAAACGGCCATGGCCAGGGCGTCGCCCATGACCATCATCGCTGTGGTGCTGGAGGTCGGTGCCATGTTCCACGGGCACGCTTCCCGGGGCACGCGCACGTTCAAGATGACATCGCTGTAGCGCGCCAGGGCGGATTTGACCGCGCCGGTGATGCAGATGATTTTGACCGGGAGGCGTTTCAGCGGCGGGATCAAATTGAGCAATTCCTCCGATTCGCCCGAGTAGCTAAGCGCGAGGATGACATCGCCGTCGCTCACGATGCCCAAGTCGCCGTGCAAGGCATCAACGCCGTGCAGAAAAACACTGGTCGAGCCGGTACTGGTCAGAGTCGCGGCGATCTTCTGGCCGACGTTGCCCGATTTGCCGATGCCGACGACCACGATTTTGCCGCGTTGCCCCAGCGCATCGACAATGACGTTGACGGCCGCGTCAAAACTGCCATCAAGTTGCTGCCGGACGGCTTTCAACGCCGCCCCTTCGATCTCGAATACTTGCCGCGCTCGCCTCAGATGATCCATAACGGCAGAATGCCAGCAGGCAGACAGGTTTTCAATATAGACTTCTGCCGGCAGCGGCTTAAAGTACCTGCGGAAGGGAGCCTCGTATGAAAATGATTTCGCATGTCTTGCTGATATTCAGCTTTTTGGCCGCCAATACGATCGCCTTCGCCCAAACGGACAGGGCCGTTGAGAGAGTGGCTGATTCCTACAATTCCTTCGGCTTGAAGTTGCTGGCGCAGATCCGCCAATCCGTTCCCGGGAAGAATGTTTTTATCAGTCCCACCGGACTGGCCTTTGCCTTGTCCATGGCCGCCAGCGGAGCGCAGGGCGAAACCGCGCGGCAGATTCTGGCCACTTTGCAGGTGGAGGACAGCGCGCCCGATTTGAGCAAGGCGAACTTGGCGTTGCTCGAACAATTGTCCAGGCTGGATCCGAAGATCAAATTGGAAATCGCCAACAGCTTGTGGACGGCCCAGGACGCCACAATCAAGCCCGCGTATCTGGACGCCGGCCGAAAGTTCTATCAGGCCGAAGTTGCCAGCGTGGATTTTAGAGATCCGGCGACGGCGCAAAAAATCAACGACTGGTGCAGCGATCATACCCACGGCAAAATTCCAAAAATGGTCGAGCCGCCACTGGACGCAAATCGCCTGATTCTGCTCGATGCGATTTATTTCAAGGGCGATTGGACCAAGCCGTTCGACAAAAAGCTGACGCGCGATTTGCCCTTCACGCTGGGCAACGGCCAGACTGTGACGCATCCCCGGATGAGCCGGACAGGAGAGTTTGATTACTACGAGGACGACACCATCCAGGCCGTCCGTCTTCCTTATGGGAGTGGGGCCGCAAACATGTATATTTTTCTGCCGAAGAAGAGCCTGGACGATTTTCTGCCAACCCTGACCCCGGGGAATTGGCGGCAATGGACAACGCAACTCCGCTCCAGAAGAGGGACCGTGGAGTTGCCGCGATTCAAACTGGAGAACGAATATAATCTGAAACAATCCCTAACAATCTTGGGCATGCCGCTGGCGTTTACCCGCCGGGCCAACTTCCACGGCATATCGGACGAGCCGTTGTACATCGATTGGGTCAAGCAAAAGACTTACGTCGATGTCAATGAAGAAGGGACCGAAGCCGCCGCGGTCACAGGCATGGGGTTTTACGCTGCGGCGGTCCGGCGGGAGCCGCCGCCTTTCCGGATGGTGGTGGACCGGCCATTTGTGCTGGCCATCCGCGACAATCAAAGCGGGGTGATGCTGTTTCTTGGAGCCATTCTTGATCCACGACAATGAGAGACCCCCTCCGTGTCGGCCCGTCACCCATTCATGGCCTGGGTGTTTTTGCAAATGTCGGCCTTGGCCGGGGCGCGCGCGTCATCGAGTATCTCGGCGAGAAAATAACCAAGGAGGAATCCGCCCTGCGCCGCGAACGGCAAAATTACTGCATTTTTTCGCTGGACGACGAGTTTGATCTGGACGGGGACTTCGTCTGGAACCCCGCGCGGCTTGTCAACCATAGTTGCGCCCCCAATTGCGAGGCGGAGTGCGTGAATGGGCGGATTTGGATCACGGCCCTGCGCGACATCCCGCCCGGCGAGGAAATCACTTTCAACTACGGCTACGATTGGGAGGCTTACGAGGAGCATCCCTGCCGCTGCGGCGCGGCGGAGTGCGTGGGTTTTATTGTGGCCGGGGAATTCTTTGGCCAACTGCGCCGCCGAAAAATTTTCGAATCTCTTCCGCCGGATCGCGGGCAACCAACTGCGCCGGCCCCTCATCATACCAATCCCGGGGCAGGCGGCTGACGTACGGTTCCTGGAGGAACCTCTGGCAGAGCAGGGCGATGACGCCGCGGTCCGTTTCGTTGCGGATCAAACGCCCCGCCGCCTGGATGACGCGCGTCATGCCCGGCTGGAGATACGCATACTCGAACCCGGCTTGTTCGGTCTCCTCGAAATAGCGGCGCAACAGTTCGCGCTCGAACGAAACCTGCGGCAAGGCGGGGGAAACAATGTACACGCCGGTCAAAAGTTCGCCCGGATAATCCACGCCCTCGGCATACATCCCGCCCAGGACCGCGAGCAACAAGATGCCGCCCGGCGGAGGCGCGGCCAGGGCGTCGAGGATTTCCTGCCGCTCGGACGCGGTGACGTTCGGACGTTGCACCAGCAGCCGCGCGCGAATGGGCGGGAGCCGTTCCGCGACTTTTTCCAGGAACTTGTAGCTCGGGAACAAAACCAGCGCGTTGCCGTTGCGGGCGTTGGACATTTGGGCGACCAAGCCGGCAATCGCGCCAAAGTTGCTTTCCCGAGCCGCGAACGTCGTCCGCACCTGGGGCAGGATCATGATTTTGCGATGTTCCCGCGGGAAAGGTGGCGGCAGGGTGATGGAGTGCGTGCGGTCTTTTTCAAGGCCGAGCACACGGCGGGTCATTTCGACGGGCGAAAGGGTGGCCGAAAACAAAACGGTCGAAGAGGTCGCCCGGAAGATGGGGGCCAAGGCCCGCGCCGGGTCCAGGCAGACGATGGCCAGACGCAGAGACCGATTCCGCCTTTCGATCACGCAGGTGAACCCCGGGCCGAACAGGTTCAATACGGCGATGAACCGCTGCCAGGCGAAATGCAAATCGAGAATCGCGTCCTCCGGGGCGGCGAGTTTCTGTTCACGCTTCCAAGCCAGGTAGCGGATGAATTTCGGCTCCCATTCCTGCCAGAGCGCGCGCAACGCGTCCGCCGGCGGATCAATCTCGGCGATGGCCGGGCCATCGGCCAGTCCCGCCGCCGTCTCGCGCAGCAGCGTTTCCACGTTGGCAATGGTTTCGGAGATGGACTCAAACAATGCCCCCGGCTCAAGCAAAAGCCGGCCCGCAGCCTCTCGCAACGTTTCCGCCAATAATTCGGGCGAAAAAATCTGGCGGGCACGGTCCGGCAAATTGTGCGCCTCGTCCACCAGCAAAATGGCGTTGCCCAACTCCTCGCGCTCCAGATGGCGCAACGCCACGCCCGGCTCGAACACATAATTGTAATCGGCCACGATGGCGTCCGCCCTCCGGGCCAGTTCCAACTGGACCTCAAAAGGACAAACCTCCGCCCGCTTGGCCGCGGCAAAGACGGTGTCGGGATCGAAATGCGGATAGGCCTCGTGCAGGCGCTCGAGGATGTTCGACCGCTCCATCTTGCCGGGGTAGTCCTTCGCGTAGGGACAAAAATCTTCATGACAGATGACGCGGCCGTTGGCGCACATTTTTTCCTTGGCGCGCATTTGCAGGGTGCGAAAGGCGCCGTCCCGGTTCATGGCGCGCAGGGCGGACACGGCCATTTTTTGCTGGAGCGTCTTGGCGGTCAGAAAAACCACCTGGCGTCCGGTGGACAGCCCATGGGCCACCGCCGGGTGCAGGCTGGCCGCGGTTTTGCCCGAGCCGGTCGCGGCCTCGGCCAGCAAATTATCGCCGGCGGCCAGCGTTTTCCGGACGGCGTCAATCATTATGACCTGGCCCGGTCGCGGGGCGTGGTGGGGGAAGGGCAGGGACTGCGCCGCTGCGGCCTTGCGGGCGCGCGCTTTTTCCCCGGCCATCCAAATGGCAAGCAAACGGCGGAGACACTGTTGCAGCTCGCGATCCGTGGCGGATTCATCATAAGTGACGGCCACGGGCGTTTCCCCGCCGCCGGTCAGGTCCACATAGACGAGCGCGCCCGAAACCGGTGAATTGCCCAACTGCCGCCATAAATGGCAGTAAAACAAAAGCTGCCGCTGATGGCATTCAAAGGCCGCGCCGGAGCGGCGGCTCTCCTGCGCCGGAAACCAGGCGGACTTGAATTCCTCGATCAGCCAGCCGCCCTTGCCGTCCGGCATGCAGCCGTCGAGCCGGCCTGTGATCAAGGCCGTCCAATTCCCGACCGGGCAGCGAATCTGCATGTGGACTTCTCGGCGATAAGCCGGCCGGGCAAGCCAGCGCTCTTGCAGCACGCGGGCGTGCAACTCCGCGCCCAGACCCAGGCGATGCCATCCTTCGCCGCGCCCGAATCCGATGCGGGACACGCCCTCGTCCTCTGCCAGTTCCCGGATCGAGACTTCGAATACCTTTGTTGCCGGATCAAATTTCAACAGCCTCAATTTAGCATGATGGAGGGCGGAAAAAAATGTTTCAAAAAGGTGCGAAAAGGTCGGATTTGGTGCGAGAAGGTGCGAGAAGGTGCGATGTTTTGCGCCTGAATCAAGAGAAACGCAAAGTCGCAAAGAGCGAAAGGCGCAAAGGAAGGCCGGAGGAACCACGGAATACACGGAATACTCGAACGTAGGCAGGGCGGCGCTTCTGCGGGGTCGAGGCGTCCAGGGGTCTGGAGCCGTCACACCGTCACAATTGTTGTAAATCAAGGACTTAAGCATGGGTAAACCCGTCACAAATGCCGTCACAACCCGGCACAGAGCCGTCACAAACTGCCGCCTGAGCGGCAGGAAGGCTGAAGCTGAAGGTTGAAGGCTGAAGTTCTGAAAAACCAGCTCCGCTTGGCGGAGCGACGGCGGAAGCCCTGGCCAATACATCTTTGAGGCTTTTGAAACACCAAGGGCGAGAGGGAAACGAAGGGGGGCCTACGGGGCCAATACATCTTTGAGGCTTTTGAACCACGAAGGGCGAGAAGAAAACGAAGGCGGGCCACAGATTTACACAGATGGACACAGATTCAGGCTTTTTGACAGATGGACACTCCCCTGGATTCACAGGATTGCAGGACTCCTCGTAGTTTTCAAACAGGTTCTTGACCCGTAACACCAGAAGCAACAGAGGCGGAACATGTTTCGGGTGGCAGCCAGGGCGGAAACCACAACCAAAGAAAGGTATTGAGCAGACGCGAAAGAGACTCTGAAATAGGCTCTGGATTTGGTTTGAGTGCAGCCGAGATTTGATTATTATGAGCACCGAAGAAAATGTTCACCGGTCAGCCAACTATGCCAAGTTTGCCTCCCACGGAGAAACGACCACACGGTTCTTTGGACGGTCGGCGTGGACCAGCAAGGGTTGAAAGGGAAGACAATAAGCTTAAGTTGGGCGACCGTGCCGCGCACCAGTGGTATCGGTTTGTCCTTTCGTTTCCTCCCCATCTGGTTCGGGACTACGTTGCTAAATTCGGGTTGAATTCGCATCACCACGTGCTTGATCCGTTTTGCGGCACAGGAACGACGGCGGTCGAGTGCCAGAAGCTCGGCATTCCCGCCTATGGGTTGGAAGCAAATCCGGTGGCCTGTTTCGCCAGCCAAACGAAACTCCAATGGGACATCGCGCCGCAGAAGCTTCTGCGCCATGCGCTGATGGTTGCAGATACGGCGAATCGGCGGCTGGAACAAGATGGCTTTTTCGATGATGACGGTTATCGCCTTTGCGAACGTCCGCCTGGAACAAACGGGAAACTGCGCTCACTGCCGGATGAAGCCGCGGATCTGTTACTGACGAATTCTATCAGCCCAATCCCGCTGCACAAGACGCTCGTTCTGCTCAAGGCCATGGCGGAACACCAAGACGGCCAATTCAGCAATCATGAGCGGCTGGCGTTGGCGACTGCGCTCGTGAACGGGATTAGTAACCTGCATTTCGGCCCTGAAGTTGGTGTGGGTCCCCCCAAATCCGACGCTCCGGTTGTTTCTCTTTGGCTGGATGGCGTGCGGGCAATGGCTCAAGACTTGGAAGCCTTGCCCAAATCGAAAAAGGCGAAAGCGGTCGTTTACCAGGCGGACGCGCGGGAGGGCGCGCCCATGTTGGCTTCCAATTCGGTGGATGCCGTTATCACCTCCCCGCCTTATCCCAATGAAAAGGATTACACCCGTACGACCCGCCTCGAATCGGTGCTGCTTGGGTTCATCCAATCAAAGAAGGAGTTGCGATTTCTCAAGCAGCAGATGGTTCGCTCCAACACGCGCGGAGTTTACAAGGCGGATACGGACGATGTTCTCGTGGCGGGGCACCCGCAAATCGACGGCATCGCCGCTGCCATTGAAAAACGGCGCATCGAACTGAACAAGGATTCCGGTTTTGAGCGGCTTTATGCGCGGGTGACCAAACTCTACTTCGGCGGCATGGCCCGGCATCTTGCCGGACTGCGGCGCGTGCTTCGTCCTGGAGCGCAACTGGCCTACGTGGTGGGCGATCAGGCGTCCTATTTGCGGGTGATGATTCGTACGGGTCAACTGCTGGCCGGCATCGCGGAATCGCTGGGTTACGAAGTCGTCGGTATGGATTTATTTCGGACCCGCCTGTCAACCGCCACCAAAGAACAGTTGCGCGAGGAAGTTCTGATCCTCCGGTGGAACGGCAGCAAGCACGGGAAAAAGTGAGGGATATGAAACCAGCCAACCGCTACTCCGCCATCATTGAAAGAATCTTCACCAGCAAATTCATACGCGGAATGAGACAGGTGGATTTTGCGCGGGAGGAATTTGAATCCATCGCGCGTCGGCTTCGAATCAAACTGCCGAAGAACCCCGGCGACATAATCTACAGTTTCCGATTTCGGGTCGAACTGCCCAAAAGGATTCAAGCGGAGGCGGGCGAAGGCGAAATGTGGATTATCCGACTCGTTGGCAGGGGACTATATCGCCTCGCATTAGTTGCTAATCGTCCCCTCCAGCCGAACCCAAACCTCATCACGACCAAAGTCCCTGACGCGACGCCTGGCATCGTGGCGAAATACGCATTTGGGGACGAGCAGGCATTGCTGGCGCGGCTTCGCTACAACCGCTTGCTTGACATCTTTACCGGGGTGGCTTGTTATTCATTGCAAAACCATCTGCGAACCAGCGTCCCAGAAATGGGACAGGTTGAGATGGATGAACTTTACGTGGGTCTGGACAAAAAGGGCATGCACTACATGTTTCCAGTGCAGGCAAAGGGCGGCAGCGATAAACTGAACGTGGTTCAAATTGAACAGGATTTGGCGGTCTGCCGACGAAATTTCCCGGGCTTATTTGCCGGCCCATTGGGGCACAATTCATGGGTGGCGGGATAATCGTCCTGTTCGAGTTTGAGCAGACAGATGGCGGCGTCAGGATCAGTGCCGAAAGGCATTACAAACTCGTCCCGCCGGAAGAAGTCACAAAAGAAGACCTGGAGAGCTACCGGCAACGAGTCGCTGATTAAGGGCGGGCGAAGGGGGGGCTGAACAAAGTCCAAATTCCCATGCCTGACCATTTCAGGACTCCTCGTAGTTTTCAAAAAGGCTCTTGACCCGCAACACGATCCGCTACAGGGGCACTACATGTTTCGGGTCTCAGGCAAGTCGCGGCACGCTGGCGATAAATGACCAAGAGAGTCCAGCTCAATTGTCCACTCATTGCGTGGACAATCTTGACGTCAGGGAAGATTTTGGCGACTATCCAAAAACGAATCAAATTATGGGTGTCCTCTTGCCCAATGCAACAATGCAAGGAACTGACGGCTTTAAGGAACTGACGGCTTTACGCTTCAAGCAAAGAATGCTTGGATTGCAGTTTAAGCGGGGAAGGCGTAAAAAGAGACTCAGCAACAATTTTACGTCGTCTGCGCGACGCAAACAATAAAACCATGAATGCCAAACCCGCCATCCGCCTTCTTCTCCTGATAGAATTTCTCATCGCTCAAGCGCCGTTGCTCGCGCAGAAAAATCCCCGTCATTACATTCTTCCCGATGATCAGGCGAAGGCGTGGGCCGAAGTGGAGAAAGGGCCTCAAGCATTGAGGCCACCCAATGATTGGCAGACTCACGAGCCGAAACCGGAGGAAACGGCCGAATTCCAAAAACAGATTCGCAAAACGGCGGTCTCCGTTGCCGACAAAGCCAGCGAGTTTATCGAGCGGTTTCCCACGAACGAAAATATTGGCGACGCGCGCATTACCGTTGTGTATGCTTTGACTTATGCGGTGGCGGCGGGGGATGCGGACGCCGAGACGCGGATCAATGCATTTGTCTCCGCCGTTCTAGCGGACAAAAGCATCCAAGAAGACAACCGCGCCGCAGTTTTGCTATATTCGGGAAACACGGCGTTCATGAAAAGAGCGGGGATGCGGGTGTTCACCGAAGGCATGAGCAAACTGCATGAGGAATTCGAGACCGCGGGCATTGAGTCCATGCGCGCAGCCCTGAAACAGTTCCCAACGAATTCCCTGATTTACACAATGCTCGTGGCCGTCGCGCAGCGTTCCGAGGCCGGGCGGCAAAAGGAGTTGGCTACGGAGATTCTCAACACGCCAAATGCGCCGCCGGGCGTAAAGACTCTGGCGAGCCATATCTTGAAGGGGACGAAACCCTATGAGATTGGCAAGCCGCTCGTCATCCGTTTCACCGCGTTGGATGGACGCGAGGTAGAATTGGCCAAGTTCACAGGCAAGGTTGTGTTGGTGGAGTTCTGGTCCACAACGTGCGGGCCGTGCGTCGGCGAGATGCCGACGGTGAAGGCTGCTTACGAGAAGCTGCATCCCCGTGGATTTGAGGTGGTGGCTATTTCTCTCGATGATAAAGAGGCCCCCTTGCGACAGTTCATCAGGGAGAAAGCGTTGCCGTGGCCGCAGTATTTCGACGGCAAGGGTTGGGAGAATCAATTTGCTGTGCAGTATGGCATTTTCAGCATCCCGACCATGTGGCTCGTGGACAAGCGCGGAAATTTGCGCGACATCAACGCAAGTTTCAACCTTGAGCAGCGCATAAGCCGGCTGCTTGATGAATAGACTTCGTCCACTCACGACTAAAAGCATGAATAAATCTGCCTAGCCACCCGAAGCTGGACGTGACCGATCAGACCGATACGATGCACGCGGGCGCGCGATTATCAATTGTGAGGACCCCTATGACATCAAGATTAGGAAAAGGAGCAGGAAAAGCCTCAAGTCTTCGGACGGAAGCCGGGAGGCAGGTTGGATTTGGGCGGGGCGGGGGCAGGCGCGGGCTGTTCGCTTCCGGGTTTTGCGCTCCCGCCGGGTGCCGCAGCGGTCTCGGTGCCCTCATGCTCGGGGATTGGTTCGGATTCCGCCTCAGGCAAACCGAGGTGGCTTCGGGCTTTTTTGGCCGCGGCAGTGTTGGGATATTCGTCCGCGATGCGCTTGAGCAAATCCCTGGCTTTGTCCTGCTGGTTCAGTTTGGAGTAAAGGTTGCACAAATGCACTGCCGCCCATCCCCAGCGCTCGTCGGGCAATTTCTGCTTGAGGATCTCTTCGTATTCCAATGAGGCGGCCACGGGATTGTTCAGGTCTTTCTCGTAGATTTCCGCGATGCGCAGGGCGGCGTATTGGGCGCGCGGCTTCTTTTCAAGGAATTCGCGCAGCAGATTGATGGCGTCCATATGTTTGCCCTTGGCCCAGGCTTGCTCGGCCTTTTCGTAATCGGGATCGCGCTCCCCTTCGCCTCCGACATCGAGCAGGGCATCGACGGCGTAGTTGCCGAGGAATTGCGTGACGTCATGCGCAATCATTATGCCCAAGCCGACGAGCGTGCCGATCAGGGCCGCCAGATACCCGATCATGGCCCCCTGTCTGCCGTGTTCCGGCGGGGAAGTAGCCGCGGTCGTTGCAGCCGGAACGTTTGTCGGGACGGGTGGAGCGGCGGCTGTTGCGTTGGAAGTGTCCGGGCCGTTTTGGTCGGGAGGGTTCGTGGATGACTCCGACGCGGTGGCAGGAGGGCTCGCGCTGTTGGTCACAGCGGCGGGGGTCTCATTGGTGGCGGGCGCCGCCGGCGTTTGCGTGCTGCTTGCATAGCTGGCATGAAAACCCCATGCAAACCCCACCGCCAAAATCAGCAGCACGGCATACAACCCCAATTTGACTTTTATGTTCATTCCCGAATATCGGCCCGCATAGTGGCCGATTGGAAAAGATTTTTCAATCCACTTGCTGGAAATAGTGAATGCCCGATACCGGCCCTGACAATGACGAATGCGACCCATAGGACGCATGGAAGGGATGGGACCATTTTGGTCATTTGCTCTTAATTCCAGAACCCTCTAAAATAGGGCCGATGCACCGGCATTCATATTCAGACGAGGACGTCACATTGAGCGCCCGCTCGCGCTCGACGCTTGAGGTCGTGCGGCGGGTGGCGGTCTATCTGCGCCCCTATCGCGCCCTGGCGCTGGGCAATATTGCCTGCGCGCTGGGCTCGCTGGCCTTTTCCCTGGCCTTTCCCCAATTGGTTCAATGGGTCATCGACGACATCATCCACGGCACAACGACCCGCTACGCCTGGCTGGCCGCCGGACTGGCCGGCGCCTTCTTCATGCGGGATCTGTTAAACGGCATCCGCATCTGGGTCAACAATTTCTTTGAACAGAATGTCATCTACGACATGCGCCGCGACGTTTTCAAACACCTGCAACGGATGCCGGTCGGCTATTTCGACCAGCGGGCCTCGGGCGATTTGATGACGCGGGTGGTGGAAGACGTCAACGCGGTGGAGCGGGTGTTGATCGACGGCACCGAGCAGGGCGCGGTGGCGTCATTGAGCGTCATAGGGGTGCTGATCATTTTGTTTTACAAGAATCCGGCGCTGGCGTGGATGGCGCTGGCGCCCATTCCCATATTGGCGGGCGGCACGCTGTGCTACACGCTGACAGCGCACCGCCGATACCGGGCGCAACGCCGCGCGGCCAGCGCCATGAACGCCTATCTGATGGATGGCTTGCAGGGCATCCGCCAGATCAAGGCTTTTGGGCGGCAGGAACACGAGGATGAGCGGTTCGCCCGTCGCGCCGATGATCTGCGCCGGGGCACACTGGGAGTGATGCGGGTCTGGGCGGTCTATTCGCCGGCCATGACCTTTGCCGCGTCGCTGGGCATCGCGTTGGTGCTGTGGCTCGGCGGTTCGCTGGTCTCGGCCCATAAATTGAGCGTCGGCCAGTTGGTGGGGTTTGTTTTGTACTTGTCGCTTTTTTACGAACCGCTCGGGCGTTTGCACGGGCTGAATCAAATGTTGCAGGCGGCGCGCGCCGCGGGCGAACGGGTCTTCGACATTCTCGACGCCACGGAGGAAGGGCTGTCCGGGGCGCGCAAGGAGACGCTGGCCCTGCCGGTGCGCGGCGCGGTGAGTTATGAAGGCGTTCATTTCAGTTACGCCGGCGGGCGAACGGCGCTGAAGGATATTTCGCTCGAAGCCGCCCCCGGCCAGATGATCGCCCTGGTCGGCCCGACCGGCTCCGGCAAATCCACCCTCGTCAATTTGCTCCCGGCATTTTACGAAACCGCCTCCGGCCGCATCCGGATCGACGGGCAGGACACGGCCCGGATTTCGCTGGCCTCGTTGCGGGCGCAGATCAGCGTCGTCAGCCAGGAGGCGTTTTTGTTCAACGGCACCGTCGGCGAAAACATCCGCTACGGCCGGCTCGACGCCACGGAGGCGGAAGTGGTGGGCGCGGCGCGGGCGGCCAATTGCCACGAATTCATCGAGCGGCTGCCCGAGCGTTACAATTCGCGGGTGGGAGAGCGCGGCGTCAGGCTCAGTGTCGGCGAGAAGCAGCGTGTGAGCATTGCCCGCGCTCTCTTGAAAAACGCGCCGATCCTGATTCTGGACGAGGCCACGGCCAGCGTTGATACCGCCACGGAAAAGCTGATCCAGGAAGCGTTGGAACGGCTCATGTCCAACCGGACCAGTTTCGTCATAGCCCATCGTCTGAGCACCATCGTCAATGCCGATCAAATCCTGGTGCTGTTGCATGGCGAGATTGTGGAACGCGGCTCGCATCGGGAGCTGATCGAACAAAACGGCCTTTACGCCCGCCTGTCGAAAATCCAAAACACGACCTTCATCGAGGAGAGTTTTGAAAAGATCGAGGTAGTATGAATGCCTCAGCGGCGGTCCCGGCTTGACAGATGACGTGTTTGTAACCAAATTGACTAGGTGAAAACCGTTAATTATACTTTGCGCCTCGAGGCGGACGTTTTTCTTGATTCCATGACTCACGGTTTGCACGCGTTGTCCCCGTTTTCTGAAATGGACGCCGTCATCTCGGATACATGGGAGAAGCTCGGTCCGGCGCCGGACATTGATTATGACAAACTTTAACTGTGGAGAGGTCCGGATTCGCTGGCTGCGCCTTTTTCCGGCGGCGGTCGGCGAGCTGCATTGTTGAACGAACGCGCTATGAGCATGACCAATAAGCAATGGAAATTTGCAACCACGATTCTAATCGTACTTCTGTCGGTGTTGGCTATATTCGGCGGACGCTACCGAGTATTTGGGGTCTTGTTTGCTCCGCTGGGCTTTTGGCTGAGCCTCAGACGCGAGCCAGAGCAGCGACAGATTCGTCCCGCGATTAGGGTGCTTGGCTGGCTCTTGGTCGCTTTCGCTTTCGTGGCACTTGTTGGCTCCCTGACTGCCATTATAGCAGGCAGATAATTAGACGAGACCTAAGAAAGTTCAATGTCCAACAGAAAAACAACTGATGCAGTCAAGGAAGTTGATTATGTCGGAATTCGGCAAAATCTTGGTCGTGGCGGGGCTGGTCGTGGCGGCGGCGGGGGCGCTGCTTTGGGCGGGTGTCGGTCGCAACTGGCTGGGCCGCCTGCCGGGCGATATTCACTACTCCAAGGGCGGCGTCAGTTTTTATTTCCCGTTGATGACTTGTCTGCTGGTGAGCGTTCTACTGAGTTTTCTGCTCTGGTTGTTGCGCAAGCTCTGACCGCTCTTTGCGCGAGACGGGCCGCTTGCGAATAAACCAGGGCACAAGCCCGGTCAACAGCAATGCCGTGGCCGCGCCGCGAATCAAGCCCATGATGGCCGCCCTGTCTGGAGGGATGGGATCAACATCGGGATTCAGATTGAGGACGCACGGCCAGCCAAATTGAAAGGCGGCCGTAAAAAAGGAGGCCATGCCGATGACCCAGATGCCATAGTATGTGCCCCCGCGCCACGGGCGCATGATGAATTGCGCGATTCTGCGGAGAGACAGAACAACGGCCAGCCATAACAATGCGGACCCGGCCAGGTAACACCAGATTGGGCCTGCGATTTCGATTCGCGCATATTTGGCCAGAAAATATTCGAGCAGCGCCTGGCCCGCCAGCAAGCCGAACGCAATCATCGCGATATTCTGGCCGGGCAACGAGCGCGCCAGCCAAAGCAGCATGATGAGCGCGAGCGCGCCCGCCGCCAGGGCGACAACCCATGACGACTCCAACGGAAATAGTTCCTGCATGCCCGCCCAGTATAGTACAGGAACAAGGAATGCAAAAGCGTATTGCGTTAATTCATTTTCTGGATTTGAGTGTTGCGGAGGCTGGCTGAATGCCGCCCAATGAACTGCCGTCCAATTCCCAATGTCGCAAGGCTATTCCAAATGCGTCTGCCAGCACTGCGGAGGCAGCATCGAGTTTCCCAGCGAAGGCGTTGGCAACACGGTCCCGTGTCCGCATTGCAAGTGGCCCACGCTCCTCGTCGCCGCCGCCCGCCCCGCGACGGTCCCCGTTGGCGGCGCGTCGGGACGGAAGAAGAGGCTTGGGGTGTCTCTCGTCGCGGCCATCATTGCGGCCATCGCCGGGGCCGGCTTTTATTGGCATTGGCAGCTTCCCCAAAGCCCCGCCGGCCCGGCCCTCGCGCCCGTCGCCGCAAGCCAGCCAGACCGGGGCAACACACCGGCGTCCAAACCAGCCGCGCCGGCCGTGGTTGCGCCGGTCGTTCCGCCCGACCCCTGGCACGGGTTGGTGGCCGGCCCGATTACGCTGGAAAAGGCGTCCGACGGCCATCTGGTGTATGCCGTGGGCCATCTGCGCAATACCAGCGATCACCAGCGCTTCGGGGTCAAAGTGGAACTGGACGTTTTCAACGCCGCGGGCGGAAAGGTCGGCACGGCCACCGATTACACGCCATCGATTGATCCGGGCAAGGAATGGAAATTCAAGGCCATGGTGACCGACCGCGCCGCCGCCGCCGCCAAACTGGCCGCGGTCAAGGAGGAATGACGGGATGAAAATTGAACGCTCGCCAACTTTCCCCCGTTGTGTCATTTCTGGAGGATGAACGCGTTCAATGAAGAATTGATTTCACGTTTAAGCGACCTTCGCCAACAGAACCTGTTCCGCGAATTGCGGCGCGTTGATTCGCCGCAATCGCCGCACATCAACATTGACGGCAAACCTTTTCTCAATTTTTCCTCGAACGATTATTTGGGACTGGCCAATGAACCCGCGCTCAAGGACGCGGCCATCGAGGCCATCCGGCAATTCGGGGCCGGGGCCGGGGCCTCGCGCCTGATCTGCGGTTCGCTTGGCCCCCACCATGAGCTGGATGAGACGCTCGCCGCCTTCAAAGGCACGCAGGCCGCGCTGGCCTTTTCCTCCGGCTACGCCGCCATCACGGGGGTGATTGGCGCGTTGCTGGACAGCAATGATGTCATCGTCCTGGACAAACTGGTGCATGCCAGCATCGTGGATGCCGCGCGGCTGAGCGGGGCGAAGTTGCGCGTTTTCGGCCACAACAACATGAATGATCTGGAGAAAATTCTCCGCTGGGCCGACAGCCGCCATTCCGCGCCCTCCATCATCCAGACGGACCGCAAACCGCGCACGTTGATCGTGACGGAAAGCGTTTTCTCCATGGACGGCGACCATGCGCCGTTGCGCGACATGGTGGAGTTGAGGGAAAAATTCGGTGCATGGCTCATGGTCGATGAGGCGCACGCCGCCGGGCTTTATGGAAGCGCGCGGCGCGGTTTGGCGGAGGAACTCGGCGTCGCCCAAAAAATTCAAATCCAGATGGGGACGCTGGGCAAGGCGCTTGGTTCTTCCGGCGGCTACATCGCCGGGCCGCGGTCCTTGATCGAATATCTGATCAACCGGGCGCGCCCTTTTGTTTTCTCCACCGCGCCGGTTCCGGCCGCCGCCGCCGCCGCCACGGCCGGGGTGCGTTTTGTGCAAAGCGCCGCAGGCGAACAGCGGCGCAACAAATTGTGGTCGAACGTCGAGGCCTTCCATCGGGCCGAAGCGGAAGGCAAAGCGGGCGCGCCGGAACGCCGCCACAAACAGAGTGCGATCATCCCCATCATGATCGGAGACGAGGCCCGAGCGGTGCGGATCGCCGCCGCGTTGCGCGAGCAGGGCATTTATATCCCGGCCATTCGCTATCCGACCGTCGCCCACGGGCAGGCGCGCCTGCGCGTCACGCTCAGTGCCACGCATGAGGCGGCGGACATCGCGCGGTTGCAAGCCGCGCTGCAGTCGGCGTTGAACCTCAAACATTGAACGGCACTCTTGTCTCCCGCACTGTTGGATCGCAAATACATCTGGCACCCATTCACGCAAATGCGCGACTGGCTCAAACGGGAGCCGATCGTCATCGTTGAGGGCAAAGGCGCCGTGTTGCGCGATGCCAAAGGCAACGAGTATCTGGATGGCAATTCCTCGATCTGGACCAATCTGCACGGCCACCGCCATCCGAAAATCAATGCCGCCATCCGGCGTCAGCTCGGCAAAATCGCCCATTCCTCGGCCCTGGGACTGGCCAACGTGCCCGCGTCGTTCCTGGCCGAAAAACTGATCCGGGCCGCCAACTCCAGCCCGGCGCAAAATGCCGCGCGAAAATTGCGGTGGGTTTTCTTTTCCGACGACGGCTCGACCGCGATTGAAGCGGCCCTGAAAATGGCCCATCAATTCGCCTGCCGCACGCGCCCCGGCAAGGAGCCGAAATTCCTGGCCGTGGGCGGCGCGTATCATGGCGACACCATCGGCGCGGTCAGCCTGGGGCATATCGATCTCTTTCACCGGGCTTACGGCGGCCTGCTGTTCAAGAGCGACAGCGTCCCTTCGCCGTATTGCTACCGCTGCCCGTTCAACCGCGCCAAACCCGAACGCGCCGACGCGCGGGAATACCGCCGCTGCCATTGGGAATGCGTGGGCCTGGTCGAACGGAAATTTTCCGCGCGGAAAAAAAAAGGCAACGCCTACGCCGCGTTCATTGTCGAGCCGCTGATGCAGGGCGCGGCGGGAATGATCGCCCAACCGAAGGGCTGGCTGCATCGCGCCTCCGCCATCGCCCGAGGCCACGGCGCGCTCCTCATCGCGGACGAAGTGATGACGGGTTTTGGCCGGAGCGGGTCGCTCTTCGCCTGCCACCAGGAATCGGTCCGGCCGGATTTGATGGCGCTGGCCAAGGGGATGACCGGCGGTTATCTGCCCATGGCCGCCACGCTGACCACGCAATGCATCTTCGACGCCTTTCTTGGCCGGTATGACGAATTCAAGACTTTCTACCACGGTCACAGCTACACCGCCAATCAACTCGGCGCGGCCGCTTCGCTGGCCAGCCTGGAGCTTCTCCAATCCCCGCGCTCCACGGCGGCGCGGCGCATCCTGGAGAAAACCCTGCGCGTGGAATTGGAATCACTGTGGAGCCTGCCCGCGGTGGGCGACATCCGGCAGGCGGGCCTGATGGCGGGCGTGGAACTTGTCAAGAATTGGAAAACGCGCGAGCGATTCGCCGCGCGCGAACGCGTTGGCATCCGCGTCTGCGAAGCGATGGCCCGGCGCGGCGTCCTGACCCGTCCGGTGGGCGACGTGATTGTCCTGATGCCGCCCTACTGCACCACGCCGGCCCAGGCGCGCCGAACGGTCGCCGCCCTGCGCGAAGCGGTGGCGGAGGTGTGTTAGAAACCAGCCGGCTCAAAATTCCCCTTGCATTGTATATCAAGTTACTGCCGCTAATCTTAATCCTTAATCTTAATCTTCGAGATTAGAATTAGGACCAGAATGAATAATAAGACCATGATTATGGGTTTCATCACTTCTTAACCCTCCAAGCCATGTCCATTAAATCTTGGGTGTAAGGTTCCGGCACCACGCCTTCGGCGGCATAAATATAGAGGGCGCAACGATAGACCTGACTGGCGACATTGGAGATGTAGCCCATGAAAAGCAGAGCAATCACCCAGATCACGCCGGCAACGACTGCGAACCAAATGCTATTGAGGAGCAGCGCAATACCGCCCGCCGCCAGCAGCGGGATCAGCGAGCACATAAAGATCACCGCGCTCCCCGCCGAGAATCCGACGTATCCAATCAGACTTTCACCCCAGGTCCGCTTCAAGGTCAGCGCGGATTGCTTGAGAATTTTTATCGGATTCCGCATGGGTTGCTCCTGGATGATCACGGGAATTACAAACACCGCCGCAACGCTCCAAGCCATCCCGATAAGCCCCATCACGATTCGTCCGGCGAACGGCAATCGTTCCTCGATTTTGCGAACGATCCATCCGACCAGCCCGGCCAACAGGGTCCAGGCGAGAATCGATGGCAATCGGCTGCGAGCTACTCCAAAACCGCGCCGGAAAGAAACGCCCCGATCGTTGAGAGCCTCGATGATCTCGCTGTAAAAGGCGACGTTGAAGAAGGTGGCCAGGAACATCGAGACAAAATAAACCGCGAGCAGACAAAGCGAACCCCACGGGATGCCGCGCACGGCGGCAGGACGCGCGGATGTGTCCGCGGAAACGGGATGGCCGGTGAGCAGCGTGTTGAGAACATCGGACGCAGTTGCCGCGGGCTGGGGTTTGGGTTGGACGGCATGTTTGGGCATGTAATAGTTCTGCAAGGCCACCCAATGTTGCTTTTGATTCAGATGGTAACCGGTGTGATGCAGAACCACCGGGAGGGCCATCGCCGAGAGAAAGAAAAACGCGATGCAAGCCGTCAGAAACGTGGTCAGGATGGGAAACCAGAGCAGTTTGCGATACCGAAGGGTGACGGTGATGGAAGCCTTGAAAAGCTGCCAGCTTTGTTTGAATTTCGTGATCATAATGTTGAGGTGTTCCTTTCTTTGATGAAACTTAAAAGTTCGCTTTCGGTCACGCCGCTGCTGGCCGCGTCCGCCAACAGTCGGTGATAAAGGTCTCCGAGCCTGGCCTTTTTCTCCCTGGCACCGGGCGCAGCACCGGACGATTGCGCCTGGATGAAGGATCCGCTGCCGCGTTCGCTCACGATAATTCCTTTTAACTCAAGCTCGCGGTAGGCCTTGGCCACCGTGTTCGGATTCACATTCAATCGCTCGCTCATCGCCCGGATGGTCGGCAATTTGTCCCCGGGTTTAAACGTGCCCGCCGCCACCGCCGCGCAGGCCTGGCTGATGATCTGCCGGTACACCGGGATGCCTGAATTATACTCGACTTGCCACTGATCAAAGTTGATGCCAGCCATAACAATTTTTGTCCTATTTCACTCTTATACTAGTAAACTAGCACAATGCCGAATTTTGTCAAGGATGAATTTTGCGGAATAATGTTACAGCCCCGCCCCGGCTCAAGGCTATTTGTCGCGCTTCAACAAAAACTCGGCCAGCGCTTCCAGGGCCGGGGCTTTTCCTTTGAAGATTCGCAGTGCCCGGAACGCGCGTGCGGTCAATTGCCCGGCGATCCTTCGCGATTCTTTCATTCCCACGATGGACGGATAGGTCGCCTTCGCGGCGGCGGTGTCTTTTCCGGCTGTCTTGCCCAGTTGCTCGCTGGTTTGGGTCACATCCAGAATGTCGTCAATAATTTGGAAGGCCAGGCCCACGTTGTAGCCGAAATCCGTCAGGGCCTGCAATTGGCCGGGCGGGCAATTGGCGCTCATGCCGCCCAGGCGCACGGCGCAACAGAGCAGGGCGGATGTCTTTCGCTCGTGAATGTAGCGCAGTTGGCTGGCCGGGATTTTTTTGCCTTCGCCCTCCAAATCGGCGACCTGCCCGGCAATGAGTTGTTGTGAACCGGCGGCTTGCGCCAGTTCGAGAATGATGTCGCGATGGTTGTAACGCGGCCAGCCCTTGCATTGGGCGGCGATGCCGAAGGCCACGGTCAGCAAGGCGTCTCCCGCCAGGATGGCGATGCCCTCGCCGAAGACCTTGTGATTGGTCGGCCTGCCGCGGCGAAGGTCATCGTCGTCCATCGCCGGCAAATCGTCGTGGACCAGCGAGTAAGTGTGGATGCACTCGACGGCGCAGGCCAGGGGCAGGGCGTCTGCAAGCCGGCCGCCGCAGGCCTCCGCCGCCGCCAGGCAAAGGGCGGGCCGGATGCGTTTGCCGCCGGCGAAGATGGAATACCGCATGGCGTGGTGGATGGTCGCCGGTTTGGCGCCTGCCGGAGGCAAAAAGCGATTCAACGCCCGATCCACTGTTGCCGTTTGCCGGCGCAAGCATCCTTGCAGGTCAAAAGACATGCGCTGCTTTTAGGCCAAGGGCGCGTTGGGCGCAACTAAAAGAATGTCGAATGACGAAATCCTAATGACCAATCAACCCCGAAAGCTTTTGGGGTCAATGCCCAAATGACCCAGTGACGAAATGTCGTCATTCGAGCTTCGTCATTAATTGGTCATTCGTGCTTGGACATTCGTCATTTTCCCCGGCGGATGGAGGTTTGGCCTCCGGCGGCGTAACCAGGGTCGAAAAGTCAAAAGGTGACCGGGCAAAAAATAGTGTTTGCGTTCCGCCACGCATTGGCTAGTATGAAAGGCTCGTGAACAGCGAATACATCAAACAGGCCTTGGCGAAAGTCGGCAACCCCAACGTTTTGGTTAACCTCGTTTCCAGGCGCGTGCGGCAGTTGACGTCCGGTGGCGGCAGCAGCCGGCCCCTGATCGAGCAAACCCCCACGATGGGCGCGGCCGATGTCGCCCTGGTGGAATTGATCGATGGCAAAATGGATTTTGTCGTGGGCACCTCGACGCAAGAAGAAGAAGAGGAAACCCAGCCTGTAGGCAGAAAACGCCGCCGCTCGTCCTAACGCCCGCCAGCCCCGGGGGTGCCCGAGCCGGAAGGATTGCCTTCGGGCGCATTGTCTATGGCCGAAATACTGCACAACTCCAAGGCCCGGCGGGACTATCATATTCTGGCAACATTTGAGGCCGGCATCGTACTGCACGGCTCGGAAGTCAAGGCCCTCCGCGCTGGCAAGGCGCAAATCAGCGATGCCTTTGCCAGGGTCGAGAAGAACGAAGTCTGGCTGCACAACGCCCACATTGACGAGTACCTCCAAGCCAACCGGTTCGGCCACCTGCCCAAGGCGCCGCGCAAACTGCTGCTGCACAAGTCGGAGATCCGCAAATTGCTAGAATTGGTTGCCAGCAAAGGCAATGCCCTTTTTCCCCTCTCCTTTTACTGGAAAAACGGCCACGTCAAAGTGGCTCTGGCCGTCGGCAAGGGCAAAGTGGAATTCGACAAGCGGCAGGACATAAAAGAGCGCGAGGCCGACCGGGAATTAAAACGAGCCGCCATGCACCACCTGAAGAGAAAACACGAGTAATGCTGCTGCCCGCGCCTTTTGCTAAACTTTAGCAGCGGCTGCCGGCTCGGGTTTGGTCCAACGGCGCTTGGGCGCCTTGGTGACCAACCCCTTTTTCAACGCGCTGGCTGAAACGCGGATGTAGCGCACCTCGCCATTGATGATGGCCTTGACGCGCTGAAGATTGGGGGCAAAACGCCGCTTGGTGATGGCGGTGATGTGCGTGCCGATGCCGCCCTTTTTCTTGGCCTTGCCACTGCGCCAAATGTGACTGCCCTTGATCGAGCCTTTTCCAGTAAGTTCGCAAATTCTAGACATAAATCATCGTCAAAAGACTCGCAAGCATACCCGGATTGGCGCGCTATTCAAGAACTATTTCCGTCTGAAATTGTTGTTGAAACACCTGGCACAAGGCGATTATCTTATCATCGGTCAGCGGGGGCTTCCCGCGATCATCATGTGGGGGCAACAATTTATGGCCTTAAGCATTCTTGGCAAGCGCATGGCAGCGGGCCTGGCGGCGATGGCCCTGATGTCGCCGCCCATGCTCGGGGCCGGGCAGGTTGGCCTGGTCAAGATTGACGGGGCAATTGGTCCCGCCACCGCCACCTACATCAGCCGCGCCGTTGACGAGGCCGCCGCCGATCAGGACGCCTGCCTCATCATTCAACTGGACACTCCCGGAGGCTTGCTCGATTCCACCAAGGAAATTGTCGAGAAACTCCTGAGCGACGCCGTTCCCACCGTCGTGTATGTCGCCCCTGCCGGCTCCACCGCGGCCAGTGCCGGGACGTTCATCACCCTGGCGGCTGATGTGGCCGCCATGGCCCCCGATACCACCATCGGAGCCGCCCACCCCGTTTCGTTCACCGGTGGCTATGAAGGCGGCAGCAACGACGTGCATCGCACAAAAATGGAGAACTACGCTTCCAGCTACATCGACACCATCGCCAGCAAACGCGGGCACAACGTGGAATGGGCCAAAGCCGCCGTCCTGCAAAGCGCCTGCACCAACGCCGCGGAAGCCCTGCGTCTCAAGGTGATTGACATTATCGCCCCGGACATGCCCAGCCTGCTCAAGCAACTGGACCAGCGCCACGTCGGCCAAATTGTTCTGCACACCGCCGGCGCGCAAGTCGTTGAGATCCCCATGGCGGTGCGCGAGAGGATTTTCCAGATGCTGTGGCATCCCGAGGTCATGTTCGTCCTGATGCTCGTGGCCATTTACGGGATCATCGGCGAGATGAGCAATCCGGGGGCCATCCTGCCGGGTGTGGCCGGGGCGGTGGCCTTGATACTTGCGCTCTACATGAGCACCATTCTGCCCATCAACATCGCCGGCCTGGCCTTGATCCTCCTGGCGGTGGCCCTGTTTGTCATTGACGTATTTGCCGTGACCCACGGCGTTTTGACCGGCGGGGGAATCATCGCCTTTTTCCTGGGGTCGATCATGCTCTTCGACCGTAATCCGGCCTTTCAGTTGTCGCTCGGCCTGATCATTCCGGCCACGGTCCTGACGGCGGCCTTTTTCCTTTTTGTCATCGGCGCCGGGCTGCGCGCCCAGTTCCTGCCCGTCAAAACCGGGCCGGAAACCATGCTGGGCAAAACGGCGGCGGCCCTGACCGCCATCGACCAGGCCGGCGGCCAGGTGATGATCGACGGCGAATATTGGAAGGCCGTCAGCCAGATCCCGCTGGCCAAGGGGGCGGCGGCGGAAATTGTCGGAATCGAAGGGCTAACCCTGCACGTCAAACCTAAATCCTGAAACACTTATGGAAAATAATCAAATGCACCTCGCGGTCAACTTCCTGGTCTGGCTTGTGCCGGCCATTGTCATCCTCTCCATCGTCCTGCCCTCCGCCATGCGCATCCTGCGCGAATACGAGCGCGCCGTGGTTTTTCGCCTCGGCAAACTCATCGGGGCCAAGGGGCCGGGGTTGGTCTTCCTCATTCCGGTGGTGGACCGCATGGTGCGGATGGATTTGCGCGTCATCACCATTAACGTCGCCAAGCAGGAGGTCATGACCCGCGACAACGTGCCCGTGACGGTGGACGCCGTGGTCTATTTTAAAATCGTCGATCCGGAGGCGGCCGTGGTGAAGGTGGAGAACTTTTTGCAAGCCACCTCGCTCATTGCCCAAACGACGTTGCGCAGCGTTTTGGGGCAGAGCGAACTGGACGAATTGCTGGCCCATCGCGAAATGATTAATCGCACCCTGCAGGAAATCATCGACGGCCACACTGGCCCGTGGGGGGTAAAAGTCACCGCCGTGGAAGTGCGCGACGTGACATTGCCCGACACCATGAAACGGGCCATGGCCAGCCAGGCGGAAACGGAACGGGAACGGCGGGCCAAAGTGATCAACGCCGAAGGTGAATTTCAGGCCGCGGAAAAGCTGGTGCAAGCCGCCGCCATGATCGCCACCCAACCCATCGCGCTGCAACTGCGCTACCTGCAGACGATCAACGAAATTTCCGGCGACCGCAATACCGCGACCATCATTCCGCTGCCCATAGAACTGTTCACGCCGTTTCTCAAGAAGCCGACGACGTGAGTTTGGGCACTGAAGGTCAATCCTTCCGCTTAACCGGGCGCCGAAGTTCGCAGGGCGAAAAGGAGCCTGTTGCCGGACTTGGACTTTGTCCCCGATTCAGCCACGGGGAGAATACCGGTTTTTCCTCTGAAACACAACAACAAATTGGTCTAACTCGCCACGATTCTTCGCTACTTTTTCACTATTTTCACTGACACTTTTACTGACAGTGATCGGCTTATTACCATCGGGATTTTTTGGTAACGAGAGACGTCGACTTTTCGCCCTTGCTTTCAGGCAAAATCGCAAGCAATGTTTTGAAGCGCCGAAGTGATGAACAACAAAGCGAAACATTCCCCGGGCCGTCGGGACGGTAACGGTGTCGGAGCGGAACATAACGGTGGAGTCCACTATAAGATTCCGTCAAACCGCCGACTTATCGGCAGGGCCAGCGAACGCCGCAGCAAAATGATCGCCTTTGGCTACTACGGCGGCAAGTTCTCTCATCTCGATTTCATTCTCCCTCTTTTGCCCACACACTTCACGCACTATTGCGAGGTTTTTGGCGGATCGGCTGCGGTCCTCATAAATCGCCCCCCAGCGCAGGTCGAAACGTACAACGATTTGGACGGGGAAGTCGTGAACTTCTTCCAGTGCCTACGCGACCGTGGCGACGACCTAGTCCGGCTCATCGGCCTGACTCCCTTCTCTCGCGGCGAGCTTGTGAGGGCGCTCACACCATCGACAGGAATTACCAACCTTGAGCGTGCGAGGCGCTTTTTCGTCCGCGCCCGGCAAACCCGTACCGGTCTGGCGCAGACAAGCTCGGAGGGTCGCTGGGCACACTGCGTTCTGACATCGCGAGCGGAGATGGCGGGAGCGGTCTCACGCTGGCTTGGTAGTGTCGAGGGTCTCCCGGAAATCGTGCAGCGGCTTCAACGTGTCCAGATCGAGAACGCACCCGCTCACGAAATTATTCTCCGATACGACTCCCCTCAAACTCTATTTTACTGTGACCCGCCTTACCCCCACGAGGCCCGGGGCGATTCCAAAGCCTACGGATACGAAATGACAGACGCCGCGCACGAGCGGCTCGCAAATGTCCTTCATACAGTCCGCGGAGCCGTTGCTCTCTCAGGGTATCGCTGCGCTCTCATGGACCGACTCTACACAGGCTGGCATATCGTCGATGCCGACACACGCCTCTGCAATTCATCCAAGGGGGAGCGCACGGAGTCACTCTGGACCAATTACGACCCAGCCACCTTCCCTTTCCCAAAAACGGCGGAGGCCGCCGAACATCCCTGGCTTCTCGACCAGCAATCACGGAAGGAGGCCAACCGCAATGGCTGCAAAAAGTAAGCGCAAGGACAGCCTTGATGTTGAAT
This sequence comes from Limisphaerales bacterium, assembly GCA_052325505.1. GTDB lineage: Bacteria > Verrucomicrobiota > Verrucomicrobiia > Limisphaerales > Palsa-1400 > DASRLE01. The sequence goes on along the minus strand of JBKQUS010000050.1, from coordinate 32,706 downwards.
CCGCCGCGACGCTCCTTGAAGAGCACTGGCAAACTGTCACCACAGAGGCCGCAGGGAAACCCGGCCTTGATTACGTTCAGAACAAGGCAATTCGCGACTCGATCCACGATTCGATAAACCACGCGCTTGTTTCTTACAGGTTTTGCCTCCCGATCCAACTTCTCGGAAAAATGGTGAATCCCGCGCTCGACTGCCTTCGCCTCCAAAAAAGCGATCCCAACGACACAACGGGCTGGGACGCCCGCAGCTTCGGCAAGAAAGTAGTGGCGACCTTCAACAAGCGCCAAGAGAACATACTGGGGACATCAGAGGATCCCTACGTAGGCAATCCAATGCGAATCCCAAAAATGCTGCAGGACGACCAGAGCAAGAAAGACGTGCCTGGCTGGAATCAATTGGTTGAGCTTTTGTCCAAGGTCGAGCAGCAAGCGGACCCTGTATTCACAACAACCTTATTCCGCCAAGTCCTGCTCGAAATGTTTCGACGGCAGCAAAGCCTGAAGTTTTCATATCCAGTCCCGCCGCGCGTTAGCTTGGAACTCACGCTAAGCATCTCTGCTAATTTCCTTGTAGAGAGGTCGGGAGGAGACCGCGCGCAAGCGCTAGCGGGCGCTCTTTTCGACTCAATCGGTGTTCATTTCGGCATCTTCGCCCAAGTCAATCGCGCCCGCATAAACGCGAGCGACGAGGCGACCGGCCAAGCCGCCGACCTTGAGTGTCTCGACAAAAGCGGGAAGCTCATCCTCGCTGTCGAAGTAAAGGACAGGATCGTGACCCTAGCCGATGTGGAAGGCACTCTGCACAAGTCGCGCCAGCGCCAAATAACGGAGATACTCTTTACGGGCAAAGAAATTCGCGCAGACGAACAAGCAGGGCTGGATGACCGGATCAGCAGAGCATTCACGGCAGGCCAAAACCTCTACATCTTTGACTTCTTCGACCTCGCTAGGAGCGTCCTCGCGATAGGCGGCGAGGCAATCAGAATCACGTTTCTCAAAAAGGTCGGTGAGCACCTCGACACATGGAACACGCAGCCGAGCAACAGGCAGGCGTGGCAAAAGCTCCTCCAAGAGCTTTGACAACGGTATGGAGTTGCGCAGACCCACGCCGAAGGCCAATTCCCCCGCCAACGGGTGAACATTTGATTGTCAATTGCGAGAACCCCTTGATGGTGAAACCGAAGAAAGGTAAATTGTAATGTTCACAGCAATTCTCGGCGTGACGTTGTTGGTTGGAGTTCGTACGAATAAAATAAAAATGAAAGGATCTCAAAGACCGCTTATCGTTCTTGGCGTCGGTTTGATAATCTTTGGGGTTCTGGAAACTGTCCAACGTCATATTTCAAATTAGCCCCGCCCATTTTTCAGCCCTGCCGCCAGCACTTCGGCGATGTGGCGGGGAAGCCATCAAAGTGGTCGCACCATAGCTTTGTCCGTTTTTCCTTGCTTATGTGGTTTTCTCCACGCGTCAAAGGGAGTCAGACGGGTCGTAAGGTTAACACGCCGCATAGTCATCGACGATGCCTTGAGGTCCCCCAAGCCTGCGAATTTCGTCTGGAAACGTCATGTCCCCGCCAGGTGCTGCCGTCCCTCCTTCGAGCAGCAGGAGCGCAAAAAAGGCCAGCAGCACGGCAAGGGCGCGCATCGCGCAGTTTCTAAGATGTTTCCGGCGGGACGCCGAACACGGCGGGCGAGACGCCACGCGCTCCCCGGGAACGCTGGCTCCGTGCGGCTTCACAACCGGTGGGGGAAGGGAGTTGAGGGTTCGAGTCTCGCCCCACCAGAGCTCGGACTTCTTGATTCTTAATATCCAGAGCTTAGTGAGAGTTGATGCGGTAGAAGCGGGTGGGGCAATTGGACCACTGGGGATCGCTGAAATAGAATGAACCGTTGGTGAGAGTGACATTTGTCAGAGGAATCCAAACAGGGCTGGCCAGATCGGTGCAGGCTTCCACTACGACGGAGGTGTTAGTCGCCCAAGAAATCGTGAAACCAAATCCGTTGCTTTGAACGCCAAAACCGGGGCCGTTGTTTAGAATCATCGGGTTAGGAAGGAACCATAACGCTGTCGGAAGACCGGCAAAAGAATTGCTCCAGCCCGTCGTGCCCGGCAAATAATAGACCGTCGCAGAATCATCCCCGAACACAGTCGAATCAGCGGTGGGAGCGCTGCCTTGGAAATAGACGCTGGTCAGGCTCGGACATTCAGAGAACGCCTGATCCCCGATGCTGTTGACGCTGCCGGGAATCGTGACCCTGGTCAGGGCTGTGCCCCTAAAGGCGGTATCTCCGATGCTGGTGACGTTGTTGCCGATCGTGACGCTGCCAAGGTTTTCGCAGATATAGAACGCCCCCGAGCCGATGCTGGTGACGCTGTCGGGTATCGTGATGTTGGTCAGCGCGTAGCAGTAAAAAAACGCACCATCCGGGATGCTGGTGAGGCCCTTGGGAATCGTGATGCTGGTCAGGCTGTAGCACTCCGCGAACGCATCAATTCCGATGTTGGTGAGGCCGTTGGGAATCGTGGCGCTGGCCAGGCTGTAGCACTCCGCGAACACACCATTTCCGATGCTGGTAACGCTGTTGGGAATCGTAACGCTGGTCAGGCTCGCATTGTCGAAGGCGCCATCTCCGATGCTGGTGACGCCGTCGGGAATCGTGTAACTTCCCCCAAGACCGTCCGGATAATCAAGGAGAGCTGTTTGGCTCTCATCGAAAAGCACCCCATTCACACCGCTATAAACCGGATTTCCTGCATCCACAGTTATCGCTGTCAGGCTGTAGCACTGCGCAAACGCAACCACCCCGATGTTGGTGACGCTGGCGGGAATCGTGATGCTGGCCAGGAGGCAGCAGTTCATGAAAGCGCCATCTCCGATGCTGGTGACGCTGTTGGGAATCGTGATGCTGGTCGGGCTGTAGGGGCAAAGAAACGCATTATCCCCGATGCTGGTGACGGGCAGGTTGTTAATGCAGGGCGGAATGACAACAGGCCCGCCAGGCCCAGTGTAACCAGTGATTGTGACGGCACCGGCATTTGTCGTGTAATTGAATACGGTCGGAGACCACGGCACGACTGGAAGACCGGCAAAAGTGTTGCTCCACCCAGTGGTGCAAGGGAAGCAATAGACCGTCGCGTGATTGTCATCCTCGAACACAGTCGAATCAGCGCCGGGAGCGTTGCCCGCGAAACAGACGCTGGTCAGGCTGGTGCGGAAAACAAACGCGTCCTCTCCGATGCTGGTGACCGGCAGGCCGTTGATGTTGTTTGGAATGGTCACAGCCCAAGGAGGCCCGGAGTACGCCACGATGGTGGCACTGCCATCGGCGTTTATACTGTAAGTATAGACACTGCCGTCGGCGTTTGTGTATTGGAGTTGGCCTTGCATCGCCGCTGGTGTGGCCAGGAGCAGCAAAACCAAGAGGAGGGGCCACGATGTTTTCATACGATCGATAATGCAAAATTCGTCGCTGATCGCGTTGATTCCTGGCTGATTGCGCTTGATTGTAAGTAAAGACCCAGTCCGGTGTCAAGCTCTAAAATCAGTAAATACAAAAGCAAATGAAGGATGAATAAGTGTTCCTTAAGAAGGATGAAAATCAAGACCGGGTCATTCCTGACTTCTTAATTCTTACTTTCCGATTGTCAAAGTGGTCGCACCATAGCTTTGTCCATTTTTTTTGCTTATGTGGTTTTCTCCACGCGTCAAAGGGAGTCAGACGGGTCGTAAGGTTAACACGGCCGCATAGTCATCGACGATGCCTTGAGTTCCCTCAAACTCGCGAATACCGTCTGCAAACGTCATGTCCCTGCCAGGTGCTGCTGTTCCCTCGCGGAAAAGGCTGAAAGCTGAATTCTGAAGGCTAAAGTCCTGAAAAACTGCCTGCATCGATGGAACGAACCCCTCTCCCTGTCCCTCTCCCCGCTGCGCGGGGCGAGGGGATGAAAATCCTACTTTGTCAATGACGGCTCGGCCAAACGCCCGCCAATTGAACCTGGCCGCACATTCCCATGATTTGACTGGAGAGCACTTGCCCAATCCGGTCAAAGTCAGTCAAACTTGAGCACAAATGAAAAATATCGTTGCTGTCCTGTTGTTGGCAGGCGCCCTCACAGCCTGCAAGAATCCCGCGCTCCACAAGGCGGGCGCTTCGGGGTGGGACTCCGAGCCGGCCATTGTGGCCCGCATCAATGCGCCGCAATTCCCCGCGCGCGATTTTCCCATCACCGACTTCGGCGCGAAGGGGGACGGCACGACTGATTGCACGGAGGCGATCGCCAGGGCCATCGCAGCCTGCCACGCCGCGGGCGGCGGGCGGGTGGTGGTCGAGGGGGGAGTGTTCCTCACCGGGGCGGTGCATTTGTTGAGCGGCGTGAATCTTTATATTGCCGAAGGAACCACGCTGCAGTTTTCCACCGACCGCGCGAAGTATCTGCCGGTTGTTTTCACCCGGTTTGAAGGCACCGAGTGCATGAATTATTCGCCTCTCATCTATGCCTTCGGGCAGGAGAACATTGCCGTGACCGGCTCCGGCATCCTCAACGGGAGCGGCGCGCAGACGTGGTGGGGATTCAAGACGCGGGGCGGTGGCGGCGGCCCAAAAAAACTTATGGATGAGGCGGACCGCGGCCTGCCGGTGGCGGAACGCACTTTCGGCGAAGGCGGCGGATTGCGCCCGAACTTCATCCAGCCGTACTGCTGCCGCAATGTTCTGATTGAGAACGTTCACATCACAAATTCCCCGATGTGGGAAATCCACCCGGTCCTTTGCACCAATGTGACGGTGCGCGGGATCAGGATTTGCAGCCACGGGCCGAACAATGACGGCTGCGATCCGGAATGCTCGCGCGATGTGCTGATCGAGAATTGCGTCTTCGACACCGGCGACGATTGCATCGCGATCAAATCCGGCAAGAATGCCGACGGCCGCCGTGTCAATGTTCCTTCGGAAAACATCATTGTGCGCGGCTGCACGATGAAGGATGGTCATGGCGGCGTGGTGGTGGGCAGCGAGATCTCCGGGAGCGTGCGCAATGTCTTCGCCGAGAACTGCAAAATGGACAGCCCGAACCTGGACCGCATCCTGCGCCTGAAATCAAACGCAGAAAGGGGCGGTGTGATCGAGAACGTGTATATGCGCAACGTGGAAGCCGGCGCCGTCAAAGTTGTGCTGACCATTGACCTGGTCTATGCCAGAGTTGAATCGGGGCCGTTCCCGCCCGTGGTGCGCAATGTTTTCATGGAGCACGTCACCACGGCGGATAGTCCGCGCGTGCTCGAAGTGGTTGGCACGCCCTAGTCCGTCATAACGAACATTCACCTGGACGATTGCGCGTTTCACGGCGTGCGCCTGGAGGATAACCTGGCCAACGCCGGGGAGATCGCCATCCACAATGTCACCCGGGAAGCGGCCAAGTCTCCTTAGCGCCTGCCGTCGAAGGAATGTAACGGGTCTGTTACGGCCTTGTTGCGTTTTTTGTTACGGCCTAACTTGTTGGCTATCAACAGTGTAACGGGTGTTACGGGGTTTTTGGACCTATCTATCAATCAGCCTGAAAGGCCATGGCCAATGGCTGCCGGGCGCGGCTCTCATTTTCGATTATTTAGGATTATTTCGCCTTATTGATTCTCACTTCATTCGTCGATGGTCCAAGGGAGGATCCGGGTTTTGATTGGCCTTTTGCGGAGCCTGCTCCTAATCTTTGCCCCGGTTCTCATCCTGAAAGTTGAGCCTGATTGATTTCATTTTGAATGTTGTCGGATTGCTGCTGTGGCTGAATTGGCGGGCGGCCGAGGCGCCGGTCGGAGCACAGGCCGGCACGTCGATCGTCAGGACGCTTCGCCCCGCCGGGCCGCCGCGGCCGCGCTATTATTATTGGGGAGCGTTGCCGGTGTTGCTGGTGTTGCGGGCGCTTTTTTATTGGGAGGCAGGTCCGCCGATTCATTGGAGTCCCCGCCTGTTTCTTGGGCCAATCACCTTGTCGTTCCGCGTCGATTTGCTCGGGCGCATGGTGCTGTTTTCGGTCTTGAGCTTCGGTGTGGCCCTGGGGGTTTTTTATCTCTGGCTGCTGTTGCTCTCGTGCCTCAATGCGCAGGTGCCCAACGCCGACCCGGTGCAGCGCCTGGTGCGTGTCTGGCTGGGCCGGCTGGAACGGTTGCCGGTCGCCATCAAGCTGCTCCTGCCTTTGGCCTTCACCGCGCTGGCCTGGTGTCTGCTCCATCCTCTGCTGGCCCGGCTCGACCTGGTGCCCGCCAATGCGCCGGGACGCCTGCTGGCCCAGGGAGCGGTGATCGGGCTGGCGGCCTGTCTGACGCTCAAGTTCCTCATCATCGCTCTTTTGCTCTTGTACCTGTTCAACAGCTACGTGTACTTGGGCGAATTTCCCCTGTGGAATTTTGTCGATGCGACGACGCGGCGGCTATTGTGGCCATTGCAGAAAGTGCCCCTCCGCGTTTGGAAGATCGATTTCGCGCCGGTTCTTTCGATGGTCCTGGTTCTGCTGGCTGCCGAGTACGCCCAACGCGGACTGGCGGAAGTTTACCAAAAATTATTGTAGTAGCGCGCGATTAACCCTCCACCAGAGCAGCGGCCGCGGCATTGGCGCGGACTTGGGCGGGGTCCTTGCAGCCCGGTATGACCGCCGACACCAATGGATTTTTCAGGCACCAGGCCAATGCCCATTGCGACATTGGAACTCCCGGCGGCACTTCCTCCTTTTGGATGCGTTCCACCTCGGCCATATCCCTGCGCATTCTCTCCGGGTCGAATGTGGCGCGGACATCGTTCGGCGGAAAAGTGGAGCCGGGGCGATATTTGCCGCTTAACAACCCACTGACCAGCGGCACGCGCGCCAGAATCCCGACATGCCCGCGCTCCGCATGGGGGAAATAGAGCTGCTCCGGCCGGCGATCCAACCGGTTGTAAACCACCTGAAGGGCTTCCACGCCCCAGTGTCGGGCCTCGCGCGCTTGGAATTCGCTGCCCTTGCCCAGGATGGATATGCCCAAGTGCCGGATTTTCCCGGCCCGCCTCTGTTCGGCCAGCATGGCCCACAACGCCTCATTCTGAAAGAGCGCGTCCGATCCGGAATGGAACTGATAAAGATCAATGCGCTCAACCCGCAAAGACCGGAGGGAATCCTCCAATTGCCGCCGCACCTCGTCGGCGCCGAAAACGTCATCCCGTTGCATGAAACTGCGGAAGCGATGGCCGAATTTCGTCGCCACGAACCAGCGGGATCGATCATGCCGGGCCAGGTATTCGCCCACCAAACTTTCCGCCGTGTGGTCCCCGTAACACTCGGCCGTGTCAACAAGGTTGATGCCCTCGGCGGCGGCCTGATCGAAAATGGCATCCGCCTCCGCCTGCGAGAAGGCGCGACCCCATTCCCCGCCCAATTGCCAGGTGCCCATTCCGATCACCGACACCCGCAGCCCGGTATCACCAAGAATTCGATAACGCATTGGACACAATGACCCGCCTTGCGAAACGTTGTCAAGAAGCGGTCAGAAGAATGCCCAATGCGCCTTGACAGGTGGATTTCCTGGGAGATGCTATGTTCGCCATGATTACCAAATTCAAGATAGTGATGCTTTTTGCTCTGGCGGCAAGCGCGTTTCCCTGCCGCGTTCCCGCCGCTGACTGGACGCAATTCCGCGGGCCGAATCACGACGGCACAAGTCCCGAGAAGATCGTGACGGAGTGGCCGCAGAGCGGCTTGCGCCAGATTTGGAAAACCCCCCTCACCGATGGCTTCAGCGCCCTGACTGTCGCCGGTGGCAAGGCTTTCACCCTGGTCCTGCGCGAGGTGGACGGGGCGGATCAGGAGGTTTGCGTGGCGCTGGATGCCAACAGCGGCCGGGAGCTTTGGGCCGTGCCGCTGGGCGTGGCCAAATACGACGGCGGCGGCAGCAAAGGCGCGCCTGGCAACGACGGCGGAGATGGCCCGCGTTCGACCCCGACATACGACGATGGCCGCGTCTATACGTATTCATCCCGAATGGTTTTGCAATGCCTGGATGCGGGGACGGGGAAACAAATCTGGGGTTGCGATCTGGCCAGGGACCACGGCGGCCGGAACATTCACTGGGAAAGCGCCGCCTCCCCGCTCATCGACGGTGATTTGGTCTTCGTGGCTGGCGGCGGCGTTGGCCAGGCTCTGCTGGCCTTTGACAAGCATGACGGGCATGTGGTGTGGCAAGGCCAGGACGATATGATGACCCACTCCACCCCGGTTGCCGTGACGCTGCTGGGCCAGCGCCAGATCATTTTCTACACGCAATCCGGATTGGTTTCCGTCCTGCCGAAGACGGGCGTGGTCCTGTGGCGCTATCCCTTCCGCTACTCGGGTTCGGCGGCGATTTCACCGGTTGTATCCGGGGACATGGTGTATTGTTCTGCGGGCTACGGAATCGGCTCCAGCGCTTGTCGCATCAGCAAAACAGCCGGCGGCTTTACAGCGACGCGAGTCTGGTATCAGCCGGCCAATGTTATCGCCAGCCATTGGAGCACGCCGGTTTGCGCCAATGGATATCTCTATGGCATCTACGGCCAGGCGCAGTTTGCCCGGGCGCCTCTCAAATGCGTCGAGATGGCCACCGGACGCGTGCTGTGGTCGCAAAACGGATTTGGGCCGGGAGGATGCACCCTTGTCAATGGCCATGTGCTGGTCTTGAGCGATGCAGGCGACCTGGTATTGGTCAAGGCGACCCCGACAGCCTACACCGAGGAAGCGCGGTGCCATGTTTTGGCCGGCAAATGCTGGAACTACGCCAGCATAAGCAATGGCCGCATCTACGCCCGGAGCACCAAGGAAGGCGTGAGCCTGGACGCCTCCGTCAAATAACGGGGCGCTGGCTGGATTTTTGGGGAGGGTGATCCTGAGATGCACCGCCCAGATAGTGCTTGTCAATAGTGCAAATTCTGGCAGCATCGCACGGTTGCCTATGCCTGCAACGGTGAAGAGCCGGTGGAATCGTTGCATTGTGAATGGCATGAAAGTTGCGCCAAGACGTTGCAGGAAGGTTTGATTGCAATTGTGTGAAAAAAACTAGGAAGGACATGCGCAGACTGATTTTGATGCTTGTTTTTGGTTTTGGACTATTCTCCAGCCACTTTGCTGCCAATAGCCAGGCCCAGGTGCAGGTGACCCTCAGTTGGAATGCCGCGACGAGTGCCAGCCTGGCCGGATATTACCTGGCTTGGGGCTTGAGCAGCAGAGTCTATTCCGCCACGAACACCTACCCTGCCAGTCAAACCACCGGGACCATCAGCAATCTGGCCTACGGCACTGTCTACTACATTGCTGTGGCCGCCTTTGCCAGTAATGGCCTGGTCAGTCCGTTTTCCACGGAGCTTACTTTCAGCAGCAACGCCCCGGTGGCTGTAACCCCCCCGGTTGTCAGCACGCCCCCCGCGCCCCCCGCGCCGCCGCTGCCGCCTGGCGGAGTGGCCGGCAGCGCCCCGCCGCCCAGCATTCCCGGGTCCGGCACCAGTGCGGCAGGAAGGTCTGGTTCCAGTTCGAGTTCCGGCTTATCCGCCTCGGCGGCTTCGACGAATGTTGTGCAGGCACAAATATGGGGCATCCCGCCGCTGCTCCGTTTGACCGTTTCCAATGGCCAGCCGAATTTGAACATTGGCGGAACAGTTGGGGCAACCGTCGAGGTGCAAAGCACAACCAATTTAGCCTCGCCTTTCTCCTGGACTACGATTACGAACGTGGCCCTGACCAACGTCGCGCCAATCGAAAGCAACGCGGTGCCTGACCAACCCCAGGACGCGATTGATCTGGCGTTTGTGCCCGCGGCCCAAGTTGCCGAACTGCCCACCACAACGGCTGCAGCCCGGATGCAGTTCTTTCGCGTCATCCAGCCTTATGACTACGTCATCCTGGCTGGCCAGGTGTTGCCGCCACAGGGATATGCTGCACGGCTCATTGTGGTCAACATGCCGGGGCTGAATGATGATGCTTGTTACGTCACCCAGGCCGGCAGTTTTATTCATTACACTTGGACCAATTCCGCCCTGCAACTCGAAGGATCCGGTTCCACCATCCGGCAGATTGCCACGACCCTGGCCGGGTCGCTCAATCTGGACTGGACAACGGCCTCCGAGTTCATCTATTCTAACGGCGTGGGCGAGATACTGGCCACCGTCGTGGAAACCGATCCAGCATCTTCAGACCCCGTTGCCGGGACAACACCGACCAGTACCATTGCCATTAACTTTTGATCCATCGGATCAGCGCGCATGAAAGAGAAAATTGAGCAGCGTGTCATCGGCCTCTTTGTGCTGATGGTGGGCATCCTTGTCTTCGTCGCCTGGTCCGCCGTGACCACGATCAATAAATCCATCGAAAGCAGCGACTGGGTCAATAAAACCCATGCCTTCATCATCGAAGCCAACGACATTCTCTCCTGCCTGCACGCGGGCGATTCCGCCTTGCGCACCTACCTGCTGACCGGCGACCCGCGGGACCAGGGCGCTTATCGTGTCGCTTATGGGGAAATGCTCGACCACCTCGTCGTGGCCAAGGCCCTGACGAAACATGGCGAAGAGAAGGAATTGCAGAACCAGCAGGTTCTCGAACTGGAGACCTTGATCAGCAACCGCATTGATTTTACGCGCTCCGTCGTCCAAGCGCGCGCCCAAAGCGGCCTGGACGCCGCGCGCCAGCTCATGGCCTCCCATCCGGATGTCGAGCCGATGGGTAAAATCAAGCTCCTGGTCAGAAACATCACCGATCAGGAGAACAATCTGCTCAAGCAGCGCGATCAAGAGTCGCATCTGCTGGCGCAGGCCACGCGCACCACGGTTTATACGGGTGTGGCCGTGAATTTCGTGCTGCTGGTGCTTGTGGTATGGCTCATGCGCGATGACCTTTCCGCCCGACGGCGCGCCACCCAGGCCTTGGAGGACGCCAACGCGCAATTGGAAGCCAAGGTGCAGGAACGCACGGCCGAATTGGTCAAAACCAACCAGTCCCTCAAACAGGAAAACCTGGAGCGGCGCTGGTCCAGCCAGGCCCTGGACCATCAACTCCGTTACAGCCAGTTGATCATCAATTCCATTTACGAGCTGGTTTTCGTCGTCAGCCGGGCCTTGAACATCAGCCGCATCAATCCCGCCGTCTCGCACCAAACCCATTGGGAGCCGCAAGAGCTTGTGGCCCAGTCCCTCGACCGGGTCTTGCGTTTGAACGCGGAAAGCGCCGCCGGCGCCCCTCCCCAAAATCCCATCACGTTTGCCATGCATGAGGGCCGCGAGATTCAGGACCGTGAAGCCGTGTTGCTTACCAAATCCGGCCAGACCGCTCCCGTGCGCTACAGTATGATTCCCTTGCGCGACCATGACAAAGTAGTCGGGGCGGTCATCACCGTGCGCATGCAGAACGGGTCGCGCAAACCGGGCTGATCCAGAAAGGACTATCGCCTATGAAGAAACATATTCTTTCCGTCGATGACGAACCCGATATCCGTGAGTTGTTGCAGGAGGTGCTGACCATCAAGGGCTATCGCGTCTCCACCGCGGCCGAGCCTGACGTCGCCAAGAAGATCGTCAAGGAAGACCCGCCGCAGTTGATCATCATGGATTTCCAAATCGAAGAGGGCGACGGCTTTGTTTTGATCGAGGAGTTCAAGAGGTTGGCGCCCAACACACCGATCCTGCTCCTGACTGGCGCTGTCTTCGACCGTCAGGTCGTGCGCGACACGATTCAAAAAAAGGTGTCCAGTTACCTCGACAAGACGGCCTCCCTGAGCACGATTGTCAGCGAAATCCAGCGATTGTTGGGCGACCCCTTGGACACGCCGGCCGGCCCTTGAACGCCTCCAGCGGCTACGCGGGCCGCTCCGGCCGGTTAGACAGCGTATGGGCAATCCGGCCCAAAAAAACAGTGCATTCGGGGCGCGGCGCTTCTACTGTTCTCGCGCAGGATATGGATAAAGTGCTCTTAATTGATGACGAAGCGGATGTGCAGTATTCCTTCCGCCGCATCTTCGACCAGGCGGACATCGAATTGACCACAGCCAACAGTGGCGAAGAGGGGCTGAAAATCCTGCCACGGCTCAAACCGGATCTGGTCATCATGGACGTGCGCATGGGGGGAATGAGCGGGTTGGAAACGCTGCGGCGATTGCGCCAGATGGACGCCAAACAAATGGTCATCATGATGACGGCTTACGGCACGACCCAAACCGCCATCGAAGCCATGAAGCTGGGCGCTTACGACTACCTGCTCAAGCCCTTCGATGTTCCCCGGCTCAAACAGATCGTTCTCAATGCCCTCAAGGCCGCGCGTGACATGCGGCAGGTGGTATCGTACGAGCCTCTGCTGGAATCGGAGGATTATGACCAGGGCATCATCGGCCGCAGCCAGGCGATGCAGGAGGTGTTCAAGGTCATCGGGCAATTGGCCGCCAGCGACGCCACCGCCTTGATCACCGGGGAAAGCGGGACGGGCAAAGAACTGGTGGCCCGGGCCATCTACCATCACGGCAAACGCAGTGAAGCGACCTTCCTGGCCATCAATTGCGCCGCCATCCCGGAGAACCTGCTGGAAAGCGAATTATTCGGACACGAAAGGGGCGCCTTCACCGGCGCCGCCGCCCAGCGCATCGGCAAATTCGAGCAATGCGACGGCGGCACAATCTTTCTGGATGAGATTGGCGACATGTCGCTGCCGACCCAGGCCAAAATCCTGCGCGTGCTCCAGTCCGGCTCCTTCGAGCGGGTGGGCGGCAATCAACCCATCAAGGTGAATGTGCGGGTCATCGCCGCCACCCACAAGCGCCTCGAACAGGCGGTGGCGGCGCGCGAATTTCGCGAGGATTTGTTTTACCGGCTCAACGTCGTGCGCATCCACATTCCCCCCTTGCGCGAACGGCGGGATGATATTCCGCTGCTCGTCAATTATTTCCTGAAAAAATTCGCCCAGGCGCAGAACCGCCCGCCCAAATCCATCCTGCCGTCGGCGGTGGAGATGCTGGAACGATTTCAGTGGCCCGGCAACGTGCGTGAGTTGGAAAACGTGATCCAGCGGGCCACGGTCATGGCCAAGGGCGATGTGATCCTGCCCGGCGATTTGCCGGCGCTGGTCTCCAGCGGGATTTCTCCCGCCGCCGAACGTTCGTCCGCCACCCCGGGCGCGCCCGGCGCCGCCCTGACCGAGGAGAAACCAGCAGACGTGGCCACCGTGAGCCGGATGCTGTTTCAATGGGCGCGCGACCAGGAGAACCTGAAGATTCTTCCGGCCGTGGAGCGCGAATTGATCATTCAGGCCCTGTTGGAAACCAAGGGCAACCAAGTGCAGGCGGCCAAACTGCTGGGCGTAACCCGGGCCACGTTGCGCAAACGCGTCGAGAAATTCCAAATCAAACAGGAGCTGGCCATTCAGTAAACGGTCGCGCCCGCCTATTGCACCAGCGCGCGGTAGAATCGCGCCTGGCCTATCCCGTTGCTGTCCGTCCACTGCATGGTCTGTCCGTTGCCCACGATATTGGTCGCCAGCGTCGTCCAACTCCCCGAGGTCAGGCTGGACGAAGATTGCACGGTGTAGCTCTTGTTGACCACGGACGGCCATTGCAGGGTGAAGCTCGAGGAAGAGGATGATCCGCCCGGCTGCAACTGGAAGACGGAAGTCGAGTCCAGCGGATTTGTCCCGGCCACATATTCGGCCCAGTTGGAAGCGCCGTCGCCGTCCGGATCCGCGTTGGCGGCGGACAGCGCGTTGGAAACCGTGCCGAACCACAGCAGCCGCCAGGAATCGGGGATGCCGTCGCCCCAACTGGAGCCGCTGCGATCCCCGACGGTGATCAAACCGTCCTGGGCAGTGCTATGAAAGAGGGCAATGCCGTTGGGCGAGGCGGAGAAATGATCAAAGTGGACCCGATAAGCGGAATTAGACGTTACATTCGATGGCAATGTGACGGACAGGGTGCCAAGGACGCCATTACTGCTGACCCCTGGCGCGCCCGAGTTCAGCCAGACGGCGCCGTAATCGTTGGAGCCTTGCGAAGCGCTGTAGAACAGTGCGCCAAGATTTGTCACGCTCGAAAATGCAATCTGATTGGTAAGAGGCGGTGAACCGTCCAGGGGATCGACTTCCACGCGGAGCATCATCACGCGCACCGGATTGGTGTTGATGTTCCAAACTTGAACCGGCACCTGCACCGAAAGGGTGCCGCCGGATTGCACCTCGCTCGCCGCGACGGTGACATAACGCGGGCCGTTAGTAGGCTCCGGGTGGATGGCTGGCGTGGCAAAATTGGTGAAAGGCGTGAAAGATTCAACACCGTTGGACCAGGAACGGACCCACCAGGTGAGGTTCGTGTCAAGGGAGCGTTTAAAGGTCACATACACATCATCCACCTTCAAAAAACCATCGCCATTCTGGATGGAATTAATGTCGGCGTCGTTTGCATCGTAAAGATTATTATATGTTCCGTCCGAAGAGTCCATCGCGTCAAAGAAATCGCTGTTGTGGGGAGGTACGTTATTGCTGTAAATGGCCGATTGGAAGACTTCAATGACATCAATGTTCTGCAAAGTGCCGGCGCCAAAATCGCCGGCATTGAACCAACTGAAGGGATAAACATCGCCGACAAGATAGGAGGCGGTGCCGACGGTCACCGTCTTGATCGAGTTGATGGCGCCGTTGGTCATTGAACCATTGGTCGGCGCTTGAATAAAGACGCTGTATGGCGCCTCGTCGGGAGGAAAGTAGGTTGTGGCGGAGGGAAGGCCGGCTTGAATCGTATAAGTGTTGCCGATGGCGGCGCCGCTCGGAATGGGAAATCCGTAGGCACCGACAATCACCTGCCCTCCTGTTTCAAAAAGCTCAATGTCGTGGGCCTCAGAAAAGTCGGTCAGGTCCTGAGTCGTCGTGTTGTACAAGTTGGTGTGCGGGTAAGTTTCAATCCAACCGATTCCCAGCAAGTTATCGTTTAAAAACTCACCGGGGCCATTGGTATAGCCTGTCGCCGTATTGGTGACAATTCCCGGCTGGATGGAGAACAACTCGGGTGGCACATTTGTCGTTGGTTGCATCAACATGGAATAGAACTGCCAGGTGGTGTCGTCGATGGCTGGGGCCGTCCCGTTGTTATTTTCGGTCAAATTAAACTGCAATGAGTACATGGTGGCGCCGGGCAGCTCGGTAAGCGTGACGGGGGCATAGTAGTACCGGCCGGCGGCGGTGACGAACTTGCTGGAACAATAGCCGCTGGCAAATCCGAAAGTGAGCTGGTTGCCGATGAAATTTGACACGGTGAGCAATTCAGAGACAGTGCCGCTGGGGGCAAAACCGTTCATGAAGGCGCGGACTTTCAGCGTGACATTGCTCGTTATGTCAAGGGCAAGAGTTTGTCCGCTGCCAATGGGGCCGATTCCGTAGCTGCCGTCGTTGGTCGGGGCGTTGGTCGAATTGTCCAGCACATAATACATCTGCGCGCCGAGGGTGGCGTTGCTCAGCACGATGTCAGCCGCGTCGTTGCCGATGATATTTGGATTGGATGTGACAAAATCAAATTCCGCGCTGATTGCGGCACTGGATGGGCGGCCTGTGGCTTCGCTGATGGTTTCCAGAGTCAGGGACGGCATGATGGTAATATCCAAACTGGGAAACGGGGGGGGGGTATCGATATCACTCCCTGTGAAAACTTCAGGCGCCACCTGACCCGTGCTTGGGCCTGGAGCTGGAATAAAAGAACCCGTCGGGCCATAGCTCATATAGGTTTGAACGGTGGGATCCAATTGTTCAATGGCCAGGATCGGGACATTATTGAAAATGGAGACCGGCGCGGTGATCGGATTAAACATCGCGCTCGGCACTCCATTTACTATGGGAAAGGTCACATACCCGATTTGCGGGTTCGGAACGGGGACCGGCGGCGGCGGTGGCTCGGTCGGTTGCAAGACGCGCAAAGCGTTGTTGCCTGAATCCACCACGTAATACCCCGAGACGCTCAAATCAGCGCACAAGCCGTAAGGGTGGAAAAATTCGGCCGTGCCAAGCGCCCCATTGATCAAACCGTGTGTACCCGGTATGCCGGCAATGGTTTGGACCGCGTAGCCCGGTACTCCCAGGTAATTATTTGTCAAAAACAGGCTGCGGATGGTGTCGTTGAGCGTGTCGCTGATCACCAAGATATTGTTGTTTGCGTCCCAGAAAAGTCCGCTGGGCCAACTGAACTCCGCATTGGTTGCGACCAGGGAATCGTTGGTGCCGGCGCTTCCATTTCCCGCCATGACCTGCGCAACTCCGTTGCTGATCATGCAAATCACGTTATGGCCGGAGTCAGCCACCCAGACGTCGTTATTGGCGTCCAGCGCGATTGCGGAAGGCGCGTCGAATGTATGGCCGGTGACGGGAAGATTCGAAACCATGTTGTTGGTGTAAAGCACGCGAATGTCGTTGTTTCCCCACTCGGAGATGTAAAGGTTTCCCGCGCTATCGAGCGCGATGGCATCGGGATAGGAGAATTGCGCCACATTGTTCGAGCCGTTGACCAAGCCTCCATATTGGCTGTAAACACCGGCCAGAGTTGACACAGTACCCACCCCGTTTGTGATCGTAACAAAGCGAAGCAGTTGATTGTATTGATCAACCACCACCAGTCCGCGGCGGTAGGTGTCATAAACAATCCCTTGCGGTTGAGCAAAGCGCGCGGCGGCGCCAACGCCATTATTCGTTCCATAGCTTCCCGAGCCGTCCCCCCCGGCCAAAGTCGTCACATTCGTGCTGCCGGAAGCCAGTTCAACAACGCGGTTGTTGTCCGTATCTGTCATATAAACATTGCCACTGGCATCCACCGTCACCCCGGAGGGATTGGACAGGCCGTTGGAAATGGCGGTGGACACATACTGGGCCTGCAGCCGGGCCGCCAGAATAGTCATCGCCACCAAGCCGGCGGCAAGCAGCCTGCGCGATGGAGAGGGGACCGAACTGTGGATTTTAGTCTTCATGGCTGTAGAAGGATGCGGTAGAATTTCGCACTACCCTGATAATTGGTTTGGATGAGTTGATAAATGTAGCCATCGCCAGTGTTCGTGTTAATGGCCGTCCAATTTGTCCCCCCAAGCGCCGGAATCGATTCCAAGATATAATTCTTGCCCGGCGCCGTCAGCCAGCTCAAGGCCACCCCGCTCACGCCATTGGTGGAGGTACCCGCGCTGCCAAACTGAAGGACCGAGTGTGGGTTGGTCGGGTCTGTGCCCGCCAGATACTCCTGCCAGTTGGGAGCCCCGTCCCCATCGGCATCCACGTCGTCGCCCGCCAGGCTGCTGGTCCGGCTGCCAAAGAAATGCAATTTCCATTCGTCGGAAGTGATGGAGGCCGGTTGCAGCGCGGGCGAAAGCACCCAGGCGTTACCGGGGAAACTCTCCATGGCGTAGTCATTGGTGCCGTTCGAGCCATCGACGTATGAGAAACGCACGGCATAGGACTGCCCGGTCTGGGCGTTGGTCGGAATTTTAAAGCTTATGGTGCCAAGATAATTGCTGTATTGCAGCGGCGATGAGAAAGCGCCCGCTCCCCACGCGCTGAGGATGTCATTGGACGACAGGCCGAGAGAAGAAAACGGCGGGCTGGGAATGCCTGTGGCCGCAGTGAATTGAACCTGGCTCACCGGAGGCGCGTTGCCATTGGGAGAAACGATGGCCCGGAATTGCAAGCTCGGAAGGCTGTAACCCGGCAGCACATTGACATAAACCGGCAGGGAGCACGTATTGCCAGGGACGAGATTGGCCACCGTGCCTGCGCCAACCGAAGCCTGGCACCGCCAGACCAATCCGGGCGGGGGGCCGGACTCTTGCACGGCAGCAATGGCGGCTACAAAGGGATCGCCCGGAAGCCCGCCCGGCGAGGCGATTGACTCGCCAAAGAGAACGCCTCCATTGCCTTCATTGGTCCAAAAGCGAATCCAATTGGGCGTATCCAAGCCCTCCGACCGCAGCAGAATCTCATTCCAATCCGCGTTGTTAATCGGTGGGACGCCATTGTTGATGACCCCTGATCCCGGCAATTGCGGCAGGACACACATGGCGTTATAGGCATCGCTGGACAAGGGAGGCACGCGCACGCCCATGGAAGCATAGATGGCATCAACGACATCGTCATCGTCCAGAACGCCATCGCCAAACTCACCCGCGTTGTAGCCATTGGGCGGCCAGGAGTCCCCCACGAGATAGGGGATATCGGCTACGGTCAGAATGTTGGTCATGGGTATTATGTTTGAGACCGAGCCGGAAGGATAGAGAATATTGAGGCTATATTGGTTGGAAACGCTGGCGGTGGAGGGAATCTGAAATGTCAACAGCCCCACCACGCCGGAACCCTGCATGTCCAATCCCGATCCAGGTCCGGCGAAAACAAGCAGTTCCTGGCCATTATCGTAAGTACTCAACTGGAAGTTGACCGCGGCGTTGCCCGGCGCGGGGCCGGTAGACTGGACAAAGTCATTCGACGTTATTTGCAGCATGCTCAACGACGATATCACATTCGTATTCGGCGGAATGGGTGTCACCTCAATGAGAAACTGCAGCGATGTAAGCTCCCCGCCGCTTTGCAAGTTCATAACGATAGGGATGTAAGGTGTCGCTCCGATCCCCGCGGAAGGGCTGTAAGCAAAGCCCAGTTGATTCGACGTGGAAGCCGCCGCGCCCGTCGTGAAAAAGAGGATGGAGCCATTGGTGCCGCCACCGACGTTTTGGGCGAATGCCTGGAAGTATATGACCTCGTTCGGCTGCAAGTTAGTCAGCAGCGAAGACACATTGGTGGTGACGGGCACGTTTGGGACCACCGTATTTGTCGTTCTGTTTACCAAGTTGGTCGAGGAGGTGCCCCATTCGAACCAAACGGTGGTCTGCGAGCCGTTGGGATTAACGGATGCATTCAACCACGCATTGGATGGTGTGATCGGGTTGGCCTCCACCGTTGTCAGTATCGGAAGGTTGCTTGAAGAAGTGATGGAACCGATGCTGGTCACGGGCGTCAGCCCGCTGCCGGTCACGGACCGGATCAGATTGTAATAAAGCTCGGTGACAAAGAGCGTGCCATTCGATGAGATGGTGACGCTGACCGGCTCGCGCCCGGAAGCGTTGGAGGTCGTGTTCCCCGCCGCTCCGTCCACCCAGCCGGCGTACAGGGCCGGGCTGCAATTGCAGCAGGTCCTCGTCCAAACGTTGCTGGGCGTTCCGTAGAGCGTGGTGGTGTTGAAGTTGGTGTCGATAAGGCGCAAGTAGTTGTTCATCGTGTCGCACACCACCATGCGCCCGTCGCCCGAGGCGGCGATGCCATGCGGTTGATTGAAACTGGAAAAATGCGACGTGCCGTTGGTAAATCCCGGACCGTGGCCGCCGGCTACCAGCAACGGGGTGGACCCGGTGTTGGTGGGCACGACATAAATCGCGTTACTGAGAGTATCGCTAACTGCCAGCCGCCCATCCTGCCGCATGGCCAGGCCGGCGGGCGCAAACGCGTAATTGTTCACCACGACGCTGTACACGCCGGGAGCATAAGGCTGTGGAATCCGTATGATCGTGCCGCCCGAGCTGTTGGTGAAAGATATGTATATATTCGTATTGGCGTCGTTGACAACGGCGATGGCCGTGGCCGTGGCCGGCGAGGAGGAAAACACGCTGAGGGAAAGGGGCAACATGAGGTTCAAATTCGGAAAGGATTCGATTACGTTCTGATACACCCACAGTTTGTTTGTGGTCAGCACATAGAGGTTGTTGCCGGAATCGACGGCGATGCCGAGCACATTGGTGAACGGATGATGATTGCTGCCGGAGTAATAGGGGTAAGTGATGCTGGCGGTGAGGTCGCCCGCCTGGCTGACCTGCTCGACGTCCCAGTTCTTCAGGTCGGCGATCCAAAGGTTCCCTTGGGAATCCAAGGCGGCGGCATACGGCTGGTCGAATTGAGCCGTCGTGTAGGTGTTGCCCCTGACAAATCCCGCGCTCGAACCGCACTCGGTCCGGATTCCGCCGCCGATGGTTTCGACCGAGACCTGTCCCGGCGAGGCCGTGACGAAGGCCAGCAAGGCAAGGCCCGCCAGCACTCCGCGCCAATCTGGGTTTTCTCGAATGGTGCTCATAAACAAAGGATCAGGGTTGATAGGATGGGGCTACCGTGGTTGCCGGTTTGGTCCAATCGTAGGGCTTGGCGCTGTACCAAGCGCCTTCCTCGGCCGCCGGGGGGGCGTCCCTCTTTTTCAAGAACTGCGAATGGGCCGGTTGAAAATCGCTCTCGTCGATAATGGTGGGCGTGACAAAAATCAGGATCATATCCTTGTTGTGGGTTTTGCTGTTGCTGCGGAACAAGCTGCCCAGGCCCGGTATATCCCCAAACACGGGCACTTTAGTGGCGCTGTTGAGAGTATTGTCAATTTCCACACCGCCCAGCACCAGGGTGTAGCCGCTGGGCACGGCCGCCTGCGTCGTCACCCTGCGCCGGTCAAAAATGGGCGAGGTGCTGACCTGGCCATCCAGAGTATAACTGGCCACCGACGCATCCACCGATGAGATTTCCGGCCTCACGTCCATCAGGATGTTGGTGGGACCGGCGATGCGCGGTATCACCGTCAATTTCACGCCCACTTCATTGAGGACCGTCCCTTCCACCTTTTTGTCGTAATTGGGCAGGACCGTGGCCAGGCCGGCGACGGCCCCGGCGGCTGGCGCGCTCTGCGTCTGTTCAAATATGGGGATGTTCTGCACGGACATGATTTCAGTCTGGACGCCATCCAGCGCCACCGTGCGCGGAAAGGACATCGACCTGGTGTCGGCATCGGTGTTGAGGAACGACAGCACTGCCGAGACGCCATCGGCGCTCAGAAAGGCGGTGGACGGGGTAAAGCCGTGGGCCGTGTTCACTGAAATGCCGCCTCCACTCGAGGGCGATCCTGGAATCAAGGTCGTCAGGGAGGAGACGTTGGTCGTGGCGGACATCAATCCGCCACCCGAAGTGGTGGGAATGGTGGTGCCGCCCGGCAACGTCGTCGTTCCTGTTGTCACAGGGGCGGTAAAGCTCGTATTGGTCGCTCCAATGACTCCGGAGGTAAGGCCGTTGCCGAAGCTGACGTGCTGTGCGGCGAGCGTGCCGGTCCAATCGACTCCTTTGGCCGAAGTGATGTCCTTGGTCGTTTCCACGATCTTCGCCTCGATCAACACCTGGCGCGTGGCCGCGTCCAGCTTGGCAATGAGAGCCTCTACGCCCGGCAGTTCCCGGTCGGTTGTCCGGATGATCAATTTGTGCGTGCGCGGGTCGCTGATAATCGAGCTGCGGCTGGACAAGGTGGGCTGGACTTCGGCCAGAATGTTCGTCGGGCTGCTGTACTCCAATTGAATGACCGTGGTCACCAAAGGTTCCAGGGCGGTGGGATCCTTGGCCGTGATCCGCCCGATCGGGCTGCGGGGATCCATCACCAATTGCCAGCCCCAGTTGTCCAGCAGCGAGGTCAGCGCCTGCTTGGCCGTCACTTTCTTCCATTTCTCCGTGATGGTCGGCGGGGTGACGGGCATCGAACGCCCGTCTGGACCGACGGTATTGAGAAGTCTCGGGTCAAATTGAATGTTCAGTCCGGCCTGCAGGGCCAGCGCCCGGACCGCGTCGGGCAGCGGGATGCCGTCAAAGGTCACCGTATCCAGAATTTCGTCGCCCAACTCATTCGTCAATGCGACGACCTCGGTGGTGGACGGCTCGGTGCCGGTGCCATGCGCCACGACGGAGGGTTCCTGCATTCTAACGATGGTGTCGCCCGGCGCGGACGAACTGGGCGCAGTCGTGGCGGGCGCCGGGGCGGAGGGAGTGGGCGCCGGGGGCGTGATGGCTTGTTGGGCGACGGCTGCCAGGCAGGGCGCGAGGACAACCAAGATGAGCGCAAATATATTCTTGGGTTTCATAATGGCTGGAACGGACTTGATCATTTGCTTGACGGAGATTTGGTTCATGCTGCCTCAGTTGTTCTTTTTTTGCTCCATGAATAATCGCTTGGGCCCGGCATCTCCCTCCACCTGCACCAGCACGGAGTTGCCGGCGATGCTAATGCACCGCACACGCACATGGCCGTTGGGGATGCGGACGGGTTGTTCTTCACCCGGTTCGAAAATCACATTGTTGATCACCGCCTGCCCGTGCCCGATCACCGCCTTGAGCGTCAGAGTCGGTTCCACAGGTGCGCCGCCGGCCTGCGCCTCAACCGCGGTCGCAGTGCGAACCGGGTCGCGGCGGTGGGACATGGGGAAGAACGGGTCCCTGCCTCTTGGCGGAGGCAGATCCTCAAACACAGATTCGTATTGCCCGGCAAGATCGGCCGGCACGACCGCCGCAGGCATCGTTTTCGGGGTCTCCGCCTTGGGCTTGGCGGGGGCCGGCGGCGGCGGCTTCGGGCCGCATCCGGCCGCAATCACAAGCGCCAAAACCAGTCCGCACAGGGCGGAAACCTGTGCGCCGCGACGGTATGTGGTGAGGCAATTCATTTATTGTCCGGGATTGCTGCTGGCCACAGGCGTGACGAGATCAAAAGTCACACTCAGTTTCTCAGGTTCCATTCCCGGTCCGGAATTGGCCGACAAGTTCACGTTCTGAATGCGAAAATAAGGGAAGGTGTTCTCGAAATCGGCGAAGAACTTGCCCAGATCCTGGTAATACCCCGTCCCGCTGAGACGAAACGTCGCCCAGCGGTAGGGAAACTTCGGAATGATCCCCGTGTCGCTGAATTCTGGCTGGCTGTAGGTGTCGATATTGACCTTGCGCGACTGGATGAAGGTATTCATCGTATTGATCAGCCAGGCATAAGAGTCCCGGTCCGGCGCCAGTCCCGCTTCGCGCTTGGCCAGCAGTTCACTCCGGTTTTGCAGTGTCCCGCTGATTTCATCCCCCCGCTTCATCAACGCTTCGGCGTCCTGGAGCTTTTTCTGCATCTCAGCCGATTTCCGCTCCGTGACGGCCAGACTGGCTTGCATGCTGGTGACGCCGAAGTACCACAGAACCCCCATCAGCCCCACCGTGCCGATGGCGATGCTGATCAGTTGATCGCGCTGGACTTTGGTAAGATTAATCACTGTGACGTGCCTCCGGAAAATGGGCGGCCAGTGTGAATGTGACAAACTGCTTGTTCGGATCCACCGGGTCCACCGTCAGCGGGCCAAGCACGCCATCCATGACAAAACCATCCCGCCTTCCCAGCCGCTTGGCAAAAAAGTCAAAAGTGCAAAGATTTTCCTTGTACTTGGTGTAATTCTGTTCGCCGGGCTTCAAATCTTTTGCCTCGATGGACAGGCTCACCTTCTCGATCATCGCGCCCGGCAGGCGCCTGCGGCTGGCCCCGCTGCCAATGTCATGGCCTTCCTCCCTGGCAAGGGCCTGCTCGCCCCGGATCCGCGTGACCTGAACGTCATCCACCATGGTTTGCTGCAGGGCGTTGAGCACCGGCGCCCACAAAAAGCGGTTGGTGGACAGAAGATCCAGCGCGGCCAGTTTCCGATCCACTTCCCCGGTTCTGACCTGCTCGTTCGTCACGATCGTGTAGGTGGCCAGCTTGTTTTTCCAGAGGCCCTCGATCTTGGTGTAGTTGTGCTGCTCGAAAGAGATGTCTAGTTGCAGCTTGGCGATCCACAGCAAAACCACGCACACCAGAAAGCCGCCTATCCATATCCCTCGCTTGACAGGATCCTTCCGCCGCAATTCGGCGACGGCTTGTGCCTCGGCAAGTAGGTTGATTCTTATCGGCATAGTTTCAGGAAAAACCAATGGTCCGGCGCCGGGCAAACCCGGCGTCCAACGCCCCCAGGCTCCTTCTCCGGCGCGCCCCGCCCGTTCTCCGCGGAGAAAGCGGTTTAGCGGCGTTCACGGCCCGCGCCTGTAAAATAAATAAAAACGACAGCATGGCAGAAACTTGTTCACTTATATGCAATTCCCCCGAAGGAATGCAAGTAGCAACTCGCAGGCCACCAAAATCATTTTCCCGGGTGCGGCGACTTGCGCCGGAAGGCCGGCTCTTTTTGAGGCGCGCGCGTCTTGAAAATACACAGCGCCGTCTCAATTTCCGCCTCGCAAACCCCCTCAAGGCTCCGACCGGGCTGGTTCCGCCTCCGGCTCCTTGGCCGGCTCCTCTTTCTCCTTCTCTTCTTCCGCTTTTTTCTCTTCAGACGATTCGGTCAATTTCATCGCCCCGACAAACAAGCCGGTGAACAGCCCGCCGCTTATAAGTGTATTACGGAAAAACTCCCATGTTGGCGGGTATGGGGGCAACCCACGGGTCAACGCCAGGATCCAGCCCGCCAGCGTTTTCGCATAGGGCAGGCTGATCCACGACGCCGTGTTCGTCACGAGATAAAACAGAAGCGCCCCGATCAATCCCCCCCCCGCCAGCAGCCACAACGGCCTTTTTGCGCCGAAAAGCCGGCCCAAACCGATCAGCCCCGCGTAAGCTAGATAATTGGGCGCCTGGTCCAGAAGAAAGCGCCCCGGGGAAAAGCCGTCATGAGAATAGAAGAACAGACTGATCAACAAATCGCTGCCCGCCAGCATGCACAACGGGATGATCCACCCCAGCCGCCCCGGCAAATAAAGGCCCGCGCAAAAGACGATGGCGTAAGCCGCGCTGAAATTCGGCGGCATCAATCCCGGCCACCGGCTCAATGCGAACACGGCAATGAACAATATCGGCCAGAAATGTCCTTTCTTCACGTGCCCGATCATACTCCGTGTCCTGCCGATGACAAGCCCTCCATTTGCCGCGTCAGCCAGATCCAACTTCCTCCCATCCTCTCCGCTTCGACCAGGGAGAGGAACGAGGCGATGTGTCAATAGGGAAAAACGCGTTTTTCCTCCTCTCCACACAGCTGTGACTTGAATAAACTGCCAATGGATAATTTTGTTTAAACTTTGAATTCTCGCGGGTTTTTGAGAGTTTTGCCCCGTGGTTTACCACCCGAACCCATGGATGATCCTGCCTTTCGCGCTGTGGCTCGTTCTCATCGCGCTGGCGCCTCATTATCTTCCGCTCTGGTGGGCCAGGCACTATGGAAAGCTGGCCCTGCTCCTGGCCGTAGCAACCATCGGCTATTATCTCTTTGGTTTGCCGGCTGAGGCTTCCCAAACCGTCCTCCACGCCGCTCACGATTATTTCAGTTTCATTATCTTGATCGGTTCGCTCTATGTCGTCTCCAGCGGCATTCGCATTTCCATCCAGGGGGAAGGCGGGCCGGGCCGCAACGTGTGTTTTCTGGCCCTGGGCGGCTTGGCGGCCAACGTTCTCGGCACGACGGGCGCGTCCGTGCTCTTGATTCGTCCCTGGCTTCGACTCAATCAATCCCGCCTCGCGCCCCATCATGTGGTTTTTTTCATATTCGTTGTGGCCAACATTGGCGGCGGCCTGACGCCGATTGGCGATCCTCCGCTGCTTTTGGGCTTTCTCAAAGGCGTGCCGTTTTGGTGGGTTGTGCAGCACTGCTGGCCGGCCTGGCTGGTGAGCATGGGATTGCTGCTCGGCGTGTTTTACGTCATTGACCGCCGCGATTATGTGCCCGCGACTCAAGCGCCCCTGGATGAATCGGTCTTTGTCGGCTGGTGGAATGTCTTTTTTCTGGCGGTCATTGTGGGGGCGGTTTTTGTGCAACGCCCGGAGTTTTTGCGGGAAGGCTTGATGCTGGCGGCGGTGGCGGGTTCCTTTTTGACGACCGGGGAAAAAGTTCATGAGGCGAATCAATTCCATTTCGGCCCCATGCTCGAAGTGGCCGTTTTATTCTTCGGGATTTTTGCCACGATGATGCCGGCCCAGGACTGGTTGCAAATCAACGCGCGAAGCATCCTGGGGACGAATCCGTCTCCCGGCCTTGTCTATTGGAGTTCGGGAGGGCTTTCGAGCGTGCTGGACAGCGCACCGGCTTATCTGGCCTTTGCCAGCGCTCTTTCGGGTTTGTTCGGCAACATGGCGTCCCTGCCGCAGACCGGCGCGGCCCATCTGGCTGCGCTCAGCATCGGAACCGTTTTCTTCGGGGCGGCCACTTACTTGGGCAATGGTCCGAACCTGATGATCAAGGCCATCGCGGAACGGCAGGGCGTGCCAGTGCCGACTTTCCCCGGTTATGTTTTTAAATGGGCTGTGCCAATCTTGTTGCCTCTGCTATTGATTGTGTGGATGGTTTTTGTCCGCTAGCGATGCGATTTTGCTACAACATTTTATTCGTTCTCTTCTTCTGGCTGAGCGCGCCGCATTATTTTTTGAAGATGTGGCGGCGCGGAAACTGGCGTGACGGGTTCGGCCAGCGTTTTGCCCGCTACAGTCCGGAACTCAAAGCCGCCCTGGCCAAACGACCGGTCCTCTGGCTGCACGCGGTCAGCGTGGGCGAAGTGGGAGTGTGCTGCCAGTTGATCCGCGCCCTCGAGCCGCATCTGGCCGGCTTTCAGATTCTGGTCTCCACCACCACCTCCACCGGCATGGCGGAATTGCGGCGCCTGCTGCCGCCGTCCATGCTGCGCATTTATTATCCGGCCGATTTCGCCGGCTCGGTCCGGCGCGCCTTCAAGACCGTCCAACCGCGCGCCATCGTCCTGGTCGAAGCCGAACTGTGGCCAAACTTCCTCTGTCAGGCCATTGCCGCCCGTTGCCCTTTGTTTCTGGTGAATGCCCGCATCTCGCCCCGTTCATTGCGCAATTACAGATCGTTCGGCTTTTTCCTCCGGCCAATCTTTGCCGGGTTTTCCGGCGTTGGCTGCCAGCAGAGCGAGGATGCCCGGCGCATGACGGAACTTGGCTTCCGCGCGGAAGCTGTGCGCGTGACGGGGAACCTGAAATTCGACGCCGCACAACCCGGCGCACGCGCGGCATTGGATGTCCCAGCTTTGCTGCGCCAGATCGGCGTCGACGAAAAAGCGATGCTCCTTGTGGCCGGCAGCACCCATGCCGGGGAGGAGGTCATTTTGGCCGAACAATTGATTCGGTTGCGCCGCCGTTTTCCGGAGCTGTTCCTGGTCCTGGCGCCGCGGCATTTCGAGCGCACCCGGGAAGTGTCCCGCGAATTGGAAACGCGCGGCGTCAAGTTCATCTGCCGGACGGACATCCCCGCCGTCGGCCCCGTCGGGCCCGGGCGGTTCGAATGCCTCCTGCTCAACACCACGGGCGAACTGAAATTCTTTTATGAGCAGGCGACGGTGGTCTTTGTCGGCAAAAGTTTGACCGCGCACGGTGGCCAAAACCCGATTGAACCGGCCGCTTTGGGCAAACCGGTCGTCTTCGGCCCGCACATGGAAAATTTCGCCAGCGCCGCGCAGGCCTTCGTGGGCGGCCGGGCCGCCGTGCAAGTGCCAGACGCGGCCAGTTTGGAAGCGGCCCTGGCAGAATTGCTGGCCGATGAGCGGCGGCGGGCCGAATTGGGGGCGCGGGCGCGGGAAGTGGTTCAGCAGAACCTTGGCGCCACCGAACGAACGGTGCAGTTGATCGTCGAAGGCATTCATACCGCTCCAGCATGACTCTTGTCAAACAACCATGAACAAAACAACCACTCCCGACTCGTTGCACCGAATTGATCTTGTTATCGCATCGATGCGTCAGCAACGTGTCATTCTTGACCGGGATTTGGCCGTCATTTACGGCGTTGAAACCCGCGCGTTGAACCAGGCGGTAAAACGCAACCGCGACCGTTTCCCGGAAGAATTCATGTTCGATCTGACGCGGTCTGAGATTCTGAGCATATCACAAACTGTGACATCCTTGCGGAGTCTCAAGTTTGCCCGGCGCGTGCGTGCTTTCACCGAGCATGGCGCCCTCATGGCCGCCACGGTTTTAAACAGCCCGCGCGCCGTCAAAACAAGCGTCTTCATCATCCGCGCCTTTGTCAGGATGCGTGAGGACCCAGCCGCCAATGCCGCCATTCTCAAACGTCTGGCTGAGATCGACAAAACCTTGCTGACCCACGACACCGCCTTGCAAGACATTTACCAGAAACTGCACCCGCTCCTGTTGCCGCCGCCCGAAGAGCCGAAAAAGGAAATCGGTTTCCATATTAAAGAAGATGCGCCGCCTTACCGCGTCGGCAAGAAGTCGGCTAAACGAGCCTGATGTTGGACTCGCTTTTCGAACTTGCGTGCAGCCAAAGGAAAGCGCGAAAGATTAAAAGGGAGGACACCATTTACAGTGGTCTTCTCAATGGTTTTAAGTTGTTGTTCGAGGCTCACATCTGACAAAGTTCAATCGGGATTCAAAATCGCCGGGTCGCCGTAGAGGGTGAAGAGACCGGCCCGCTCGATTCGCAGGTCCATGAGCTGGCCGCGGTGGCGCTCCTGGCCTTCGAAGACCACGATCTTATTGCAACGCGTCCGGCCCATTAATCGGGCGGGATTGTTCCTGCTCGGCCCTTCCACCAGGATTTGCATCGATTTCCCCACCATCTCCGTGTAGCGGCGCTGGCCGATGGCGTTGATCTCCTCCAGCAACCGCGCGTGGCGTTCTTCTTTGACGGCGGGAGGGACTTGATCAGGCATGGCGGCGGCCGGAGTGTCCTTGCGCGGGGAATATTTGAAAAGGTAGGCGTTGTCGAATTGCGCTTCGCGCGCCAGGGATAATGTCAAGTTGAAGTCTTCCTCCGTCTCCCCTGGAAAGCCAACGATAATGTCCGAGGTGAGGCCGATGCGCGGCCGGACCCGGCGCAGTTTTTCGACGACGCCGAGGAAGCGCTCGCGCGTGTAACCGCGGTGCATGGCCTTCAAGATGCGGTCGCTGCCGCTCTGCGCCGGCAGATGCGCGCTTTCGCACAGCTTGGGCATTTCGCCGTAGGCTGCCACCAGATCGTCGCCATAACCCTTGGGATGCGGCGCGGTAAAGCGAATGCGCTCCAATCCGTCGATCTCATGGACCGCGGCCAGAAGCTGGACAAAGCCGGATTTGCCGTCCCTTGCCGGAAGGTCGCGCCTGCCGTAACTGGTGATGATCTGGCCCAGCAGCGTGATTTCCCTGACGCCGTTCTGCACCAACTGGTAACATTCCGAAACAATGTCAGGGATCGTCCGGCTTCGTTCCTCGCCCCGCGTCTGCGGCACGATGCAGAAGGTGCAGTGTTGATTGCAGCCTTGCATGATGCTGACAAACGCCGTCACCGCTTTCGCCGCACTGTTGCCGTTGAGGAAGTGCTCCTTGATTGTCGCCTCGCTGCCGGCTTCGATTTCAACGTCAACAATTTTTTCTTGCCGGCCGGCGAGAATGTCGTCCAGGTAATCGACGGTGCGGTGGAATTTTTGGGTGCCGACGACCAGATCCACGTCGGGCAATTGATCAATCAACTGGCGTCCGCGGCTTTGCGCCATGCAACCCAGGAAACCGAGAACAACCCCGGGCCGGTTGCGGCGCACATTGGCGGCGACGTTCTGCATTTTGCGGATGGCCTTTTGCTCCGCCATGTCGCGCACGCTGCAGGTGTTGAGCAGGATGACGTCCGCCGCCGCTTCGGATGGGGCAAGGGTGTAGCCTTTGGCCATGAGCTGCGCGGCCACCGCCTCCGAATCGCGCTCATTCATCTGGCATCCATACGTCTTGATATAGACACTGGGCATATCATTCTTTGGCGTATGCAGGTTTGAAGGGATAAAACTCGACAGCACACTGTTTGGCATCACGAATGGCGGAATCAGTCGTGATCAGTGTCAAATTCAAGGTCGCGGCCGTGGCCACGATGGTCCGGTCAAACGGGTCTCCATGAAAATCCCTGGAAAGATCGTTCGTCTTTGCGGCAATCGCAGGGGTCAATTCCAACAGTTGCAAATCAGCGGACAATCCCACCGCGAAAAACTGCGGCAGGGTGCCCTGCAAATCCAACCGGCCCAAGCGATGCAGTATTGCTGTTTCCAGAAGGCTGACGCTGCAAAGCCCCTTCATTTCATCGGTCTCCAACAGCCGCCGGACGCGTTCTGGCAATGTGCGGGGAAGCGTCACGCCGTTGATCCAGGGCGCGGTATCGAGCAGATATTTCAAGACAGTCCCTTCCATTCGGACCGCGGAATGGGGTCCGGCGACACGGGCTTTTTCACGCCAAGATGCTTCCCTGCCCCCATAAAAGAAGGCGATTGGCTCGCGGGAACAATTCGGACATAAGGCTTGCCGAAACGGGTCACCAGCAACTCTTCCCCCCCGGCCACCGAGTCAAGGAGATCCGCTTCACGGCGCAACGATCGCAACGTGACAGTCTTCATGTCTGACAATATGTCAAACAATTCCTGTTCTGGCAAGGGAAAACTTGGTGTCTGCGTGTTCAGCGGGCAAACGAATTTGTCCGGAATCAGGCTGCGACTGTCTTCGTGGCCCTGGCTTGCGCGGCGCGTTTGCGGCGGGTTTCGTCGAGGATTTTTTTGCGCAGGCGCAGGTGCTTCGGGGTGGCTTCGACGTATTCGTCCGGGCCGATGTATTCCAGGGCGCGCTCGAGGGAAAGGCGCAGGGGCGGATCGAGTTGAATGCCCTTGCCGTCGCCGGTCGAGCGCATGTTGGTCAGGCGCTTGGCTTTGCAGGGGTTGACGGGGATGTCGTTTTCGCGGGCGTTTTCCCCGACGATCATGCCCTTGTAAATTTTGTCGCCCGGATCGACCATGAGGCGGCCGCGTTCCTGCACCATGTTCAAGGCGTAGGCCATGGCCTCCCCGTCTTCCATGCTGACCAGGGAGCCGTTCTTGCGCGCCACAATCTCGCCGCGGTCCGGGCCGTATTCATGAAAGAGATGGCTCATGACCCCCAGGCCTCGCGTAGTATTGACAAGATCCGTCTCGAAACCAATCAGGCCGCGCATCGGGATCAAGGCCTCGATGGTGACATCGCTGCCATGATGTTCCATCTTCACAATTTCCGCCTTGCGCCCGGACATGTTTTCCAGGACCACGCCCATGGCGTCCTTGGGAATTTCCAGGAAAAGCTTTTCAATCGGTTCCAGCAGCGCGCCGGAGGCGTCCTTGCGATAAATGACTTCCGGGCGCGACACCAGCACCTCATGGCCTTCGCGGCGCATCTGCTCGACGAGAATGGCAATTTGCATTTCGCCGCGGCCGGAGACGTTGAAAATATTTGGCGCGTCGGTCTGGGCGATGCGCAGGGCGACGTTGGTGCGGACTTCCTTGGTCAGGCGTTCCCAGATGTGGCGGGCGGTGACCAGTTTGCCGTCCAATCCGGCCAGGGGGCCGTCGTTGACGGCGAACTGCATCTGGATGGTGGGCGGATCAATCGGCACAAAGGGCAGGGGCTGGCGCATGATGTTGTCGGTGATCGTCTCGCCGATGAAAACATCCTCAAACCCGGCCACGCCCACCACGTCCCCCGCATGGGCTTCGGTGACTTCAATGCGCTTCAATCCTTCAAAATGAAAAATGGCGGTGATCTTGCCGGTGGATTTCCGGCCGTCGCCGTGCAGACAGGCCGCTTCGTCACCCACGTTGACTTTGCCGCTGTAGATTTTGCCGAAGGCGATGCGGCCGACGTAGTCGGAATAATCGAGATTGGCGGCGAGCATCTTGAATTCTGAGCCGGCGTGGGCGCGCGGGGGCGGAATGAATTTGATGATGGCCTGGAAGAGCGGCTCCATGTTGGAGCTTTCATCCTTGATGTTGGTTTTGGCGTAGCCTTCCTTGGCGCTGGTATAGACGACCGGGAAATCCAGTTGCTCGTCGGTGGCGTGCAGGGAAACGAAAAGATCGAAGACCAAATCCAGCACCTTGTGAGGCGTGGCATTGTCGCGGTCTATTTTGTTGATGACGACAATCGGCTTGGCGCCGGCCTCCAGTGCCTTGCGCAGAACGAAGCGGGTTTGGGCCTGGGGGCCGTCGGCGGCATCGACCACCAGCAAGACGCCGTCGATCATGTTCATGATGCGCTCGACCTCCCCGCCGAAATCGGCGTGCCCGGGCGTATCGACGATGTTGATATGGTATTCCTTGTATTTGAAGGCGGCGTTTTTGGCGCGGATGGTGATGCCCTTCTCCCGTTCCAGGTCCATGGAATCCATGATGCGTTCCTCTGAGGAAATGGCCTGGTTGGCGCGAAAGGTGCCCGACTGTTTGAGCAGGCAATCCACCAAAGTGGTCTTGCCGTGGTCAACATGGGCGATTATGGCGATGTTGCGGATGTGGTCCATCTGTCGAGCCGTGTAGGTTGCCTCAACCCTGGGGAAGGTCAAGTTTTGTTTTGGGAATTTTGACAATAACGTTCCTGGCGCGCCGATGACTGCGCCCAAATCGGGTGTCTGTTCTAAAGGATGCTGCAAGTGGTTCATGGTTGGAGGGTTAAACTGGCTGCGGGGAGGGAAAAGTAACTAAGTTAACAGATCAAGGCTGGACACAAGCCTCATAAGTTGCAAATAGCTTATACGCAATAAGTTGCACGGATTTAGCTTGTTTGTCCAACCAAGAAAACCACTTTGATTTGGTGTGAGTTGCTTTGATTTACCATGAGATGCCTTGAGGGACATGGGCCGGCGCGGACTGCGCGAGCCGAGGGAAGCCGGAACGGGCCAGCCCTCCCTGACTTTGATCAATTTGCCATAGCAATCATTCACTAAGCCAACTTTACATTTAAAATATCGTGCCGTCAATAGATTTCTCAGGATAGGGCTATCCACTTGCCTACTACAACCACAACTGGTAGTATTCGCGCATGAACGAAGATTATCCGCGAACCTTGCTCGAAATGGAGCAGCGGTTCGGAACGGAAGACGCCTGCCGTCAATATCT
>JBKQUS010000049.1:0-24059 GCA_052325505.1 Limisphaerales bacterium | reverse complement strand
CTCCAGGAGGAAGAAGCTCATATAGAAAGAGTTACATACGGAGTGCGCCCTCAGATATGGACTCCAGAATCGCTCGGGCCGCAGATCGTGGTCGGTCTTGGCGGGTTTCTATTCCACCGAAAACAGCGAAGACCCCCGTCACACCGTCACAAATGTTGATGGTCAAGGACTTAGCCGGTAACACAAAAGGAAACAGAGCGGTAACATGTTACTCCTTTTGGGAAAAGACCACCAAGAACTGGACAGTTCAGGAAAAGCACAGTTGGGCACAGTTTTGCCGCCCCGGCCAATACATTTTTCAGACATTTGAACCACGGAATACGGGAACTCTGACGGTTCTCGGGGAAACAGGATTGGCCACGGAGCGTTCGCCATTCCTCACTTCTGCATTCTGCCTTCATAATTCAGACTTTTCCTTTCATCGTGGCACAGGCACATGGACAAAGGCTGTTGTCCAAGTGAAAATATTTCCGGGATGGCGCGACAAGCGGCGTCGCCGGGCTGTGAAGGCTAGAGCAAATATGGATCGTCATCGCGACGATCCTTTTGGGGTTCGGGCGATGGCCAGACGGAGCACTTCCGACGGATCAATGCCGACGCTGATGGCCAGTATTGGGATTTCATAATCCGAGACACAACGGACTTGGGCCTCGATTTTTGGTAGGGTTCCCCGGCTCAAATCCCAACCGATGATGTTCAGCTTGGCGACAAGCTGCGCGTGCGTCATTTCCCTTTTCTCGCGCAGTTGGCGGATGACGGGGCCAACGATATTTTGATGCAAGATTTTTCCCCCGCAGGGCCATGGCTGGCTCATGCGGTTGGCCCCAAGATGAAACGAGCACGTTCACGGCGCAGCATTTCGAAGGGAGTCATGCACTTGATGTTAAGAGCTATGCAGACATTTGGAATCTTTATCTTCCTTGCCGTTGGCTGGGCTTTTTCATGTGTGACGACAGTGTGTCGATGTGCCAGGGCGTGGGCTACGAGGTAATAGTCAGCCACTTGGAGGAACGTGTTCACCGCTGTGGGTTCATAGTGCTGCGCGGTGACCCAAGCGCTGACCGAACCGAGCGCGGGCAGCATCGCGGCGTCGGGTTTCAGGAAAAAGGCTGCTCCACGGCTCGCAGCCCAGTCGGATAGTTCATCGTCACCGGCGGCAATCTCGTCACCGACCTTCTCGATGCTGAAAACCTGGCCAGCGGCGTTGGAGGCGATGAGCCAAGCCCAAAATGCCGGACAGAAATCGAGGCCGTAGTGGAGATTCTTGGCCTGAATAAAGACATCGGCATCGAGGAGGTACGCCATTAGACACCCACCCCCAGGCTGCGCCCGAGTTCTTGAAAGGTTGCGATTTTCGAGAAACCAAGCATTTGAAAGGCCTCACGATAGAGAGTCTGCCCTTCCAACGTGCTGGCGACGAGGGCGGCGGCAAAGCGTCTGCTGACCCGCGCGGCCTGGGTTAGATAAAAATTGCCGCCGCTTCCCTTTGGAATCACTCGCAAGCGGTGAAGTTCTTTCTCATAAGCTTCGTCAAACTCTTCGCGCGCGAGTCTGCCCGCGTCA
Source organism: Limisphaerales bacterium (assembly GCA_052325505.1). Lineage (GTDB taxonomy): Bacteria > Verrucomicrobiota > Verrucomicrobiia > Limisphaerales > Palsa-1400 > DASRLE01. The sequence goes on along the minus strand of JBKQUS010000049.1, from coordinate 22,496 downwards.
TGGATGCGGCACAAAACGACCAGAGTGCTCACCTTAAAATGGCGCGCCAGACGGCCGGCCTCCTCCTTCAGTCCGGCAGCATCGTTATATTCCTCGCGCAGGGCGGCCAGCGGCACGAGGAGTTCGGCCGCAACCCGGTTGCACCAGCGCTCGACGGCCTGTTCCGGCACCAAGGCGGGTTGAGTGTCGGAGACCGCGGACTCCCGGATCCAGATATGGGCCAATTCGTGGGCCAATGTGAACATCTGCGCCGCCTTGCTGTCCGCCCCATTGATGAACACGAGCGGCGCAAGATCATCCGCCATCGCAAACCCCCGAAATTCCTTCGGATCCAGATGGCGGTGGTTGTTGTTGTGAACCACCCCGTTGCACATGACCAGAACGCCCAAATCTTCCGCCTGTTCGATGAAATGTCGCAAGGCATCAGTCCACGTCGGCATCCGGCGGCGTTCATTGACATCAAAACCAAGCGCCGATTGGATGCGAGCCGCCGTCGAAACGATGTCATCCCGAATGCCGGCGGAACCGACGAAAGACAGCGGCTTTTCGCCCACGGAACGCGCATAATCCCGATACCAGTCCTGGCGTTGCTGGCAAATATAGATTGTTTCCAACAGGTCGGGAGACGGGTGGCCGGCATGCTGGTTGTCCATTGTGCGGAAATCCGGAATCGGAATTTTCTCGACCGGCGGCGCTGGGAGAAAAAGATAACCAATCGGAGTATGGGTGGTTTTAGCAAAGGCTTCGGCCTGCCGTAGCGTCGGCCTTTCCTCGCCGCGCTCCCAAGCGGCCAGCCGGGGGAATTTTTGCTCCAAGTCAGCGACCGCGTATCCGGCGCGCTCCCACGCCCATCGCAACAACTCCGGTTTGATGGTGACGCGGTTCATGTCAAGAAGTTACTGCTTTTCCCGTCCGACTTCAATCCTTCCGGTGACAGCGGCTGCGATGAGGGCGGCGCGACGTTCCTGCAACAAGCCAACCATTCGCTCCGTGGCCGCGCGCAATGCATCCAGCTTCGCTGTCTCCATGCGCAAAGGTAAGTGGAAGCTGCCGGGCATTTCAATACTTCTTATTTCGCGGCCAAGGAGGGAAATGCTTCCAAATTGTCTCCCGGCAGTATATAACCGCGGCGGAAGTTGCGATGAGGAACATTGTTTATTTTGACCTGGAAACGCAGAAGTCGGCCGACGAAGTGGGCGGTTGGAACAACATTCGTGACATGCGCATGAGTGTGGGTGTCACCTACAGCACGGGACGCGGCGGCTACAGGATTTATGGGGAGAAGGAAGTCAACGCCTTGATTGATGAGCTGCGCCGGGCGGATTTGGTGGTGGGCTTCAACAGCCTGCGCTTCGATTACGAGGTGCTGCTGGGACACAATCCCTTTTTCGACGTCGAACAGGTGCCGACGCTGGACATGCTGGTGGAGCTGCAAAAAACCTTGCAGCACCGGCTCTCACTGGACGCCATCGCGAACGCCACCCTCGGAGTGGAAAAGACCGGCGAAGGAATGCAGGCGATCCGCTGGTACAAGGAAGGCCGGATGCTGGAATTGGCCGAATACTGCTGCTACGATGTGAAAATCACCCGGCTGGTGCATGAGTACGGCCTTTTCCACAAGCAATTGCACTACACCAATCGTTACGGCAAAAAACTGAGCGTGGCCGTGGCGTGGAGCTAGGTGGAGTCAGGCTTTGGCGGGCGTTTTCTTGACGCTGGCTAGCGCTTCGTTGACCCCCCGCAGTTTGATGGCCAGGTCCTGCGCGAGATTGCGCATGACCACCATGCCCAAGCCAGGCTCGCGCCTCACCAAATCGGCAAAGGCCGTCCGTTTCATGACCAGCAAAATGCTCGGCTGGGAGGCGACGGCAAACGCCGCCCGCGGCGCCCCGTCCAAAAAGGCCAGTTCTCCGAAAATCTTCCCGTCGCTCAACTGCGCCACCGCCGGTGATTCCTTTTCAAGCTGGATGCTGATTTTCCCTCGCAGCACCACAAACGCCTCATCGCCGGAATCGCCTTTGGCAAAGACCTGCTCGCCGGGCCGGTAGAGTTTCTGCACGAACAGCCGCGCGATTTTGCGCAGTTCCCCGTCGCCCAACCCCGCGAACATCGACAAGGGCCGCAACAGATTGATGATGGCCAGCCCCAGTTTTTGGTCCTCGAAATTCCGGTCAATGATGGTGACCATGCTCCGGGCGTGCGCTGTAAAATTGCCGCTCTCCAGCGAATAGGGCACATTCAGCTTCACCAATTTGACCACATCCGAAAACCTGCCTTTGTCGCAAAAGAAGGCGGGCAGGTACGCCACCGGCACAAAGCCCAGTTGCTCGGCGCTCTTGAGCAGGCGCGGCGCGGATGCCAGGATATCCACTTCCGTATAGACCACGCTGAATTGCTCCTGCACCAATCGCACCACATGCGCCAGCAGCGCCCCCATGGAAAGATCGTCGCTGCAAAACGCCTCAGTCACCCGCGCGCACCGGTCCTGTTCATCAAAATAATAAGTAAGGCCCGTCACCGTCTTTTTATCCTGTTCGCCCAGCAAAGCCCGCATGGTTGGAGTGCCCGGGATGCGCATCAGGCCCAACCCGTAGTTGAACCGCCCCGACACTTCCGCAGGCGGATTGGAACTCTCGGCCTGGCCACGGCACTGCCGGAACTCTTCCATCGTCGCCTCGCGCACTTTCAGGTCGCATTGCAACGGATACCCGCTGGCCCCATCCCGCACCACCGTCGTGTTGGGAATCCGCAATTTCTCCAGCACGGCGGCGCTCAATTCGCTGACGTCGGGAAGGGATTCAGAGAGCGGAGTGCGTGTCACCAGGACGGAGTTGGCGCCGTGAACATAGAACAAAACGCCCACCCTTTGCTGGAGCAAATGTTTGAGCGGCTGGAATCCCACGCAGACATAATCCAGGTTCTCGAAGAGGATTTGTTGCGCGTTGTCCGCGGCGGCAATCCTCACGATGGCCATCTCGTTGCGTTGCGTCGTCTGTTCCTGGACCGCTCGCAGCAGTCTCTCCGCCGACCCGTCCGCCACCCCTTCCGGCCGAAACAGGTTGCGGCCCAAATTGGCCACCGGATTGGAACTGACGCTGTCCGGCTTAAGAAATGAAATACTGCCGGTCAAACGCCCATCGACTTCCGCCACCCACGTTTCCTGGCCCGTGGCGGCATCCAGTTGGCTGGCGATCCAGGCAGGGTCGTAAATGGATTTTACGGGGTATTGGGCGCCCAAAGTCGCCTGGACTAAATCCAGCCACTTCGGTGCGTCAGCGGCGGTGGCGCGTCTAATTTCGGTGCCTTTCAAGTGCCCCTATTCTGCCCGGCCCGCCGGTTGATTTCAAGAGCCAATTATTTGCGCCCGGCCGCGGATTTGTCTTACCAGCGGCGATACGCCCAGTGACGCGGATAACCCCAGCCGAATCGAACATAGGGATACACATAAGGGTAAGGGGCCGCGTAAACCACGGGACTGGAGTAATAGACGGGAGCAGGCTGCACATAAACCGGCGGCGGTGTCACGGTCTGCACAACCGGCTGGGCGGCGGTTGGCTGAACAGGCTGGGCCGCTGGCGCGACAGTGCGATAAGCCGGCGCGGGATACGTCGTGTAAGCCGGATAGGTCGCATAGCCCGGATAAACCGGGTAAGAGTAAGCCGGATAAGCGTAGGTTGGCGCAGAGGCGCTCGCCACACTTGCCCCGATGGCCGTGCCGACGGCTAGTCCTCCGAACACACCGGCGGCAATCGGCCATCCTCCACACCACGCCCGCGCATTTGTGGTCCCAACAGTGGCCATCGTCAGGGCGAGGGCCGCAACTATCGAAGTTTTCATAAGTCTCATCATATAAAGCCTTTGTATAAGTTTGTCTCCTCCACCACACTCATTTGACAGCCATGTGCCATCAGTTATTCAACCGGCAGGCAACCTCCTTGGCGTCCTTTGGGTCATACCCGGTTCCTGCCATCTTCCTATACGAGGCCGGTGATTGAATCTTGCACAGTGCCTCCGGTTTTAAACGCCTTCTGCCCAACCATTTCTGTCACTCTAATTTTTGGGAATGGCACCTTTACTGCTCGGTATTAAATATGCTAAACCATCTTCGACAGCATACTTGGACAGGCTGCGAAAGACAGGAAGCTTCCAGCCCAAAAAACCACGTTTCTTCACACTTTTTCACGCTTTTTTGCCCAACCCTCGCCGCGCTGCTGGGGTTGGCGGTGGGAATGACTGGCCAGGCGGCACTCGGCGCACCGCCGGTCATTTCTTTGTTGCCTGCCAATTCCAGCGGCGCGGAAATCCAAATGGCCTTGGACGCCCTCCCGCCCAATGGTGAAGTGGTTCTCAGTCCCGGAACGTATGAAATCTCCCGGCCGCTGATGTTGCGGCACGATGACGAGACATTGCGCGGCAGCGGACCCGCCACCATCCTGCATCTGGCGGACGAAGCTGATTGCCCGGTGGTGATTCTGGGGCCGCCCATGGCCAAAACTGGGCATCCGGCAACACACCTGCATCTGGCTGACCTGCTGATCGACGGCAATCGCACAAACCAGAAGCAGGAATTGTGGCGAATCGCCGGCGACGGCTCCGAGTTCAACAACAACGGCGTGCAAATCTGGAACGTGGACGGCGCGACGGTTGAGCATGTGATCTGTTGCCGTTGCCGCTCCGGCGGCTTGGTCGCCGCTTGGGTCCGTCACCTCCGCGTCATCGACCTCGAATCCTATGACAACCAGTTCGACGGTCTGGCCTGTTACCGTACTGAAGAAAGCCGTTTCGATGGCCTGCGCCTGCACGACAACCTGGGAGCGGGCCTGTCGTTGGACCTGGCATTTAACAGCAATTGCATCACCAACGCGCTGCTGGTAGGCAACGATCTGGGCGTTTTCATGCGCGATTCCCGGAACAATTCTTTTCAAGGACTGACCATCTCAAGGAGTCATCATCATGGAGTTTTCATGGCCCAAGCCGTCGTTTTCACGGCCAAAGGCTGGCGGCTTTGTCCGGGCACCCAGTGCATCGGCAACAATTTTGAAAATCTGCTGGTCAATGATTGCGGCGGGAAAGCCTTCCAGGTCAACGACGCTTCCTGCAGCAACAACGTCATTTTGGGGGCCAGTTTCATCCGCAACATCCTCGGTGGCTTGGCGCAGCCCGCCACCAATCCCGTCAGCCTCCGGGAAGTGGCCGAACGTTAGCGGCGGACTTGCGCCGGGCGCGGCGTTTTTGCGTTGTTTTTGGGTTTTTTTAGCAACATCCTGCCCATGGTGCAGGCTCAATATTTTAGCGAGAAAACTGACGCTGAGCAATTATTGCTCAGGGCGCTGATTATTTCGCTGTTGATCCATTTGGCGGTGTTTGGCACATGGAGATGGGGCCATGCTTTGAATATAAGCTTGCCGGCGTGGATGCACTTGCCGCCAAAGTTGTTCATGCCCGTGTCAGCCAGCAAAATCTCCCTCTTTCAGAGGCCGCAGCAGCAACCATCACAGTTGAACTTTGTGGACGTCGATCCGGCCCTGGCGGAGGCCGCCCCTCCCAAGACGCCCAAATTCTATAGCGCCAATAATTCGGTTGCCGCCAATCCCATTCCGAGGAACGAGCTGGTTCCAGAGATTCGCGGCCGGCAGGACAAGGTGATTAAAACCACCGAGGACACCCGGCTCAAACCGCAACCGTTGCAGCCCTCGCCGCCCAAACAGGCAACAGCCACCACTCCCGAAGCAAGGCCGTTGCCGAAGAAGAGTTATGCCCCCGGCGATCTGGTTCTAGCCAACCCGGCCGAGAGAGAGCAGGAGAAGAATGGCCAATCGCAAACGGATCTGGGCGCCGATACGCAACCGCAGCCGGTCCATGAACGGCCGCGCACCATTGAAGAAGCGATGGCCCAGCACGGCATGCTTGGCGAAAAATCACGACAGGAGGGCGGCGTCAACCGGGTGAGAATGAGTTCGACCCTCGATGTGATGAAGACTTCTTACGGGGATTATAACGCGCAATTTATCGATGCCGTGCGCACACGCTGGTATCAATTGCTGGAGAATCTTTCCCGGGGGACAGGAAAGGTGGTGGTGGAATTTCGGCTGCTCCCGGATGGCCGGATCACGGATTTGCATGTGGCGCAGAACGATATGTCCGAGTTGTTCGGGCTGATTTGCGCCCAGGCCATTCGCGACCCTGCGCCTTACCGTCCGTGGCCGGAGGAAATGCGCCGCGACATTCCGAACAATTACTTGGACCTGAGTTTTATTTTTTACTATGGGACGGATTGAAGTAACTTGAGAGCGGTTAAGAAAGTGAATCATGGCTGATATTATCATTGCAGTGCTGCTGTTGGCGTCGGTCATCGGACTGACATTTATCGTTGAGCGCGGACTGGCCCTGCGCGCCAGCAAGGTCATGCCGCCGGCGCTGGAGGGAGCGCTGGAAACATTCCGGACGGCGGAGGACCTGCCCATGCTGCGGCGCATCTGCCAGCAACATCCTTCCGCCTTGAGCCGGCTGCTCCTGCAGGCCGACAAACACCGGAACTGGAGCAAGGCGGAAAATGCCAACGGTCTGGAAACCCACGCCCGCCAGGAAATCTCCAAACTGGAACGGGGCCTGGTCGTGCTGGAAATCATTGTCGGAGTCGCGCCTCTGCTTGGCTTGGTGGGAACCATTTACGGCTTGATCGCCCTGTTTGCCAGGCTGGGGACTTCCGGCATAGGCGACAACAACGAATTGGCCAGCGGGATTTCGCTCGCCCTCAATGCCACATTGCTGGGCTTGATCACCGCCATCCCGTCGCTCGTCGCCTGGAGTTATTACAACAAGAAGGTCGAAAGCCACGCCGTTAAAATGGCGTCGCTCTGCGATGCGTTCATGCGGCAATTGTATCACTTGGATGCCAATCGGGAATTGGCCGATGCGCCCGCCCGCAACCGGGATTGACCGACGCCATGCGTTTCTCCACCCGCAAACGACGCACGGCCCCGACGGTCATCATTGTGTCGCTCATCGATGTTTTGATTGTCGTGCTGATCTTTCTCATGGTCACCACCACCTTCAAGCAGCAGCCGGCCGTCAAAATTGCCCTGCCTTCATCCACTCAACCCAAAGGCGGCGCATCGGACACCGCGCTGGTCGTCACGGTTCCAAAACAAGGCCCGCTGTATTTGAAAACGGACCCGATCACGATGGATACCTTGCAGCAACGGCTGGTCGAGGCGGTTCGTCTCAATCCGCAAACGACCCTGGCCATTCGCGCGGACACGGACACGCCGGTCGGGATCTTGATCAAAGTCATGGACGCGGCCAAGGCGGCAAACATCAAGGTGGCGAGCGTTTTCACCCGCGCCGCCAAGTAGATACCGCTAACGCGGAGGAAGCGGAAATGGATGGGTCTTCAAGTCCAGCGGGTCTATGGTGACCGGCGGAAGGCTCCGCGCCGCTTCGCCCAACGCCGCCGCGTGCTCCGGCAGGCATAACAGGGCCGAAACATCGTCTTGTCTCCAGATGAGGACGTAGCCTTGCGCTGTCAAGTCTTCCGGCCGCAACCGGTCCCGCGCCAGATCCAGGATGACATAATCCACTTTGTAAGACCGGCATAATCTCAACCAATCGCCCTGATGATCGAAGAAGGCGTTGTTCAAAGCGAAAGTGGATTCCGGGTAGGCGGTTTCGTAACGCCCGTCCATCGAAACTTTAATGTTCGGATAAAGACGCCAGGCCAGATAACTGCCCCAGGCGAATGGCGTGGCCAGATTTCCCTTCGCCTCCGACCGGCTCAGGATGTCTGCCTCGCGCACCGGGTCCTCGCCGACAGGCGCCAACGGATGCATTGAAGCCCCGGGCAATATTTCCAGCGCGACATAAAAGGCAATGCCGGCATACAGGGTTCCAACCGCCCAAGTGGGGTTGAGTTTTGCGCGAACGGCGGCGGGCAGCCCTGCGGCCATACCGGCGCAATACGGCCCGGCAAAAGCCAGGGCGGCCACGCCGAAAAATGGACCGTGCCGCCGGACGCGCCAGCCCAGGAAGGCCGTCAGTGCCAGGACGGCAAGCCCCACGCAGTTCTTCCGGGCAGTGTGTTTCCAGCCCAGAACGACCGCCGCAACTGTCAATACAAATAACAAACGGAATCCCCAAAAGTCGTCCCAGGCCAGCAGCGGCAGCGGACGCCATTCGGCAATTCGCGCCCGCGGGTGGAGCAAGGCTGGGATGAGGTATCGCCAGAACTGGATACCGTAGGGATTGATCAACGTCACCGCCGCGCACGCCGCCGCCGTGCCGGCCATGGGCGCAATGTCCTTTCGCGAAATGACGGAGGACGCGGCATAAAGAAAAACGACTCCCAGTCCCGCCACGAATCCCCCGTGAAGATTGGTCCAGACCAGCATGACCAGCGGCAGCACCGCCACCGGCCAGCGCCGCCCGCCGCGCAATTCTTCCAGGCAAAACAGCGTCGCGCCAAACAAGAAATAGGTAAAAGCGTGGCTGCGCAGGACGGGAATATATCCAGGCAAAATGCAAGCGGCGGCAGGGATGGCTAGGAGCAGCAGGAGGTTGGCGTTGCAGCCTTGTTTGCGGCCCGCGCCAAGCCCGAACCCCAGCGCGCCCAAAGCCAGGGCCATCTTCATACCCATCAACCCAGGCGGACCGAATATCTTGAGCGTTCCGTAAAAGACGACGCCCGCGCCCCATTCATGGGCGATCCATTCGCGCAACGTTGGCGTGAAGGCGAAGACGTCGTGCCGCAGAACGTGTCCGTGCTGCCACACTGATGCGCCGATGGCCAACTGGGCCCAGAGGTCGCCTTCGGTGATGTTGTGGAAGGCGAGAATGCCGGCAAATGCAAACAAACCCAGCAGCACGATGAGGCCCTGCCCATAACGCGTTTGGCTCTCGGTCACGGGACGATGATAGGAAGACGCCCTTGTTCGTCAAGCCCCCGGCCCTTGCGTCAGGGGGCTGCAAGTCTGTTTGGACGCGCGCATTTTTCGTCGCAAACTCCGAGAGCAACGAAATGCGTCAGCCGCGCCTCAGGGGGATGCATCGAAATTCCATCGCAAAACCGGAAACCAACGGCTTTTTCGCTCGAAAATGAATTGACACTACCGCGCATTGTCTATGCTTCAATGCGCGGTAGTGCCAATTTAGATAGCTTATTGAATCTTCTTGCATGTCAAGGAAGAATTACAATCCAATTTCAGATTAAGACCAGGATAAGGAATTGATCTTTAGCTCCGCGGATGGAAACGGCGGTGGATTTCCCGCAGACGCGGCGCTCCGACGTGGGTGTAGATTTCCGTGGTGCTGATGTTGGCGTGGCCGAGCAGTTCCTGAATGATCCGCAAATCAGCCCCGTTCTCCAATAAATGCGTGGCAAAGCTGTGCCGGATCATATGCGGCGTCATGTTCCGCCCAATGTTCGCCCGGCGCGCCCGCCGTTTGATGCGGCCCCACAAAGTCGTCGCGGCAAAGGGACGCCCGCGCCCGCTCAAAAAAACGTTGGCGGGCGTTTTTGGAGTGACCAGCCGGGGCCGTCCCGAATCGAGATACCGGCGAATGGCGTCTATCGCCGCGCGGCCCACCGGCGTGACGCGCTCCTTGTTCCCCTTCCCAATGACGGTGACAAACCCGGCGTCAAGATGAAGTTGCTCGAGGCGGATGGCGCGCAATTCAGCCAGCCGCAGCCCCGAGGCATAGGCCAGTTCCAGCACGGCCTGGTCGCACAATGACGCCGGCGTGGCCGGCTCCTCCGGCTTGAGCAGTTGCTCGATTTCCGAGTTGGACAGCGCCTTGGGCAGCCGTTTCCAGCGGCGCGGCAGCGAAAGGTTTTCCGCGACATTGAGCGGCAGAAATTTTTCCGCCTCGGCAAAATTGTAGAAGGCCCGCAAGGCCGCGATTTGCAGGTAAAGACTTTCCGAACTGAGCCGGCGGGCGCCCTCTTTCGGTTCATCCTTCAAGGCCCGGTTCCGTTCATGTTCGAGGAAATCCATGAGATCGCGCAGTGTGACGTCCTTCCAGTCCTTGAGACCGCGTTTATCCGCCCAGACCAGAAAATTACCAAGGAGCGCGGCGTAGGTTCTCTCCGTATGCTCCGCCAGGCCGCGTTCATGGCGCAAATAGACCAGGAAATCTTCAACCAGGTTTTGCATTAAAGCTTTCTTCCCGTCAATCGCGCGTAGGCCTCCAGGTATTTCTCCGTCGTTTTGGCCACGACCTCCGGCGGAAGGGCCGGCGCGGGGGGTTGCTTGTTCCAGGCCAGCGTCTCCAGGTAATCCCGCACGAATTGCTTGTCGAAACTCGGCTGCCCGCGGCCGGCCTCATACTGGTCGGCCGGCCAGAAACGCGACGAATCCGGCGTCAGGACTTCATCGATCAAGATCAACTCCCCGTCCCGCAGCCCAAATTCGAACTTCGTGTCCGCGATGATCAGGCCGCGTTGCAGCGCGTATTGGGCGGCGAAGGAATATATTTTCAAACTCAAATCCCGCGCCTGCTCCGCGAATCCACGCCCGACGATGCGAACGGCCTCCTCGAAGGAAATGTTTTCATCGTGCCCGGTTTCAGCCTTGGTCGCGGGAGTGAAAATCGGTTGGGGCAGACGCGATGAATCGCGCAGGCCGGCGGGCAGCGCCACGCCGCAAACGCATCCCGTCTTCTGGTATTCCTTCCAGCCCGACCCGGACAGATAGCCGCGCACCACGCACTCGATGGCGAGCGGCTGCGTCTTTTTCACCAACATGCTGCGGCGGGCCAGCAGCGCGGAATGTTTTTGCAATTCGGGCGGGAACGGTTCCTCCGCGGTCCCGGTCAGGTGGTTCTCGACGATGCCAGCCGTTTGCGCGAACCAGAAGAAGGATATCTGCGTCAGCACCTCGCCCTTGCGCGGTATGCCCGTCGGCATCACGCAATCAAAGGCCGAGATGCGGTCCGTCGCGACAAAGAGCAGGCGGTCGCCCAAATCGAACACCTCGCGCACCTTGCCGCTTTTCAGTTTCTTGAGGCCGGGCAACTCCAGCTTGAGCAGTGGTTCACTCGTCATGCACGGAAAGTTAATCGCAAACTTTGAAGTTTAAAGTTCAAATTCTTGCGCTTACCCTTGGCGCGATGAATTTCCTGGTCACGGGCGGCGCGGGTTTTATCGGCTCGCACCTTTGCGAGCGATTGCTCCAAGCAGGACATGGTGTCTGGGCCTTGGACGATCTGAATCCTTTTTATGATCCCGCCATCAAACGGGCCAATCTCCGCGAAGTCGGGCAAGCCGGCAAACCGTTCACTTTCGTGGCAGGCGACGTGACCGATCCAGCCTGCCTGGATCAACTGCTCGGCAGCGCCCCCTTCGACCAGATCATTCATCTGGCCGCCCGCGCCGGCGTCCGCCCCAGTTTGCTGGAACCCGCCCTTTACCAGCGAGTCAATGTGGAAGGCACCGCGCAAGTGCTCGAAGCCGCGCGACGCCATTCTGTCAGGAAAATCATCGTGGCCTCCTCTTCCTCCGTCTATGGCATCAACGCCCGCGTTCCCTTCACCGAGAGCGATCCGATCTTTTTGCCCATCTCGCCCTACGCGGCCAGCAAACTCGCCTGCGAAGCCCTCGGCCATGTGTATCATCACCTCCATGGCATGGACGTGGTCATGCTCCGCTTTTTCACCGTCTATGGCCCCCGCCAGCGGCCCGACCTGGCCATTCATAAATTCGCCAGCCTGATTGAGGCCGGCAAGCCCGTCCCGGTTTATGGCGACGGCTTAACCGCGCGCGATTACACCTACATCAACGACACCATCGACGGCATCATGGCCTGCGTGCAAAAGAAATTCGGCTATGAGATTTTCAATCTTGGCGAATCCCAAACTGTTGAACTGGGCTACTTGATCACCCTGCTGGAAAAAGCGCTGGGAAAGAAGGCGCTCATTGACCGCCAGCCGCCCCAACCGGGCGACGTGCCGTTGACCTTCGCCGACATCAGCAAAGCCCGCCAGCGGCTGGGTTATTGTCCCCGGGTCAAAGTTGAGGAAGGCATCCCACGCTTCATCGAATGGTTCAAAAGCCATAAGGGCGCCAAATAGCAGGGCGATGCGAACGGCTTTAGTCTTTTCTTCCCTTCCTCCTCGCCTGATACTGGTACAAGGATGATTAAGTTGATTTCAACCGACTTCGATGGGACGCTCTTCGCCGAGTTCGAGGAGCCGCCGGTCCCGGTCGGATTGCAGAACCTGATTGCCCGGCTGCAGAAGCAGGGGGCCAAATGGGTCATTAATACCGGACGCGACCTGTCCAGCTTGATGGAGGCCCTGGGCCGCTCGCGTTTGTTGGTCAAACCGGATTTCTTGGTGCTGGTGGAACGGGAGATTTTCAGCCACCGCCATTCAGAATACGTCGAAGATGCCGCCTGGAACCGGGCTTGCGACCGGGCGCACGCCGAGTTGTTCCGTCGCGTGCGGGCCGACGTGCCGCGCCTGCGCGCCTGGGTCGAGGAACGGTTTGGCGCCATCTACTACGAGGATGCCTGGTCCCCCTTTTGCCTGATTGCCGAACAAACCGACGATGCGGACGTCATCCATGAGTTTCTGGCCGATTATTGCCGAACGGTGCCGAATCTGAGCCTGGTACGCAACGATGTCTGTTCGCGCTTCAGCCATGAAGCCTTCAACAAGGGAACGGCCCTGGCGGAGATCGCGCGGCAGTTGGGTGTCACGCCGGAGGAAACTTTCGCCGCCGGCGACCACCTCAACGACTTGCCCATGCTGTTGCGCCGTCATGCCTGCTGGCTGGCCGCGCCCGGCAATGCCGTTGCCGCCATCAAGGAGGCGGTGCGCGGCCAAAATGGGTTCGTCAGCGAGTTGACCCACGGCCACGGCGTCGCCGAGGGCCTGGAATTTCATTTAAACGCCGTCACCGAAACGTGAACAACTTTTTCCTTCAGCCTTCGGCCTCCAGCCCTTAGCCTTGGTCCACATGCAGCGGGATAATCTCAAAAATGCCAGTCGCATCGTTGTCAAGTTCGGCACCGGCGTCCTGACCGACAGCCGCAAGCAGCCGGACATGGCGCAATTGAAACAATTGACCGGCCAGGTGGCTGCCATTCGCGCGCAAGGCAAACAAATCGTCATCGTCAGCTCGGGCGCGGTCGGCGCGGGCATGGGTGTGTTGGGCTACGAAAAAAGGCCGTCGGAACTCGCCGCCTTGCAGGCTTGCGCCGCCGTCGGCCAATCCCGGCTGATGACGACTTACGAGAAGCTCTTCGGCGAAGCCGGCTTCAGCGTCGCGCAAGTCCTTCTGACCCACGACGATCTCGAACACCACGAACGCCATCTCAATGCGCGCAACACCCTGGTCACCCTGCTCGACCACGGCGTCATCCCTATTATCAATGAGAACGATGCCATTTCCTTTACGGAATTGAAGTTCGGCGACAACGACAGGCTCTCGGCCCTGGTCGCTTGTTTGCTCCCGGCCGACGCGCTCATCATTTTGACGAGCGTTGACGGGTTGATCGAAAACTTTGGCAAGGCCAACCCCAAAACCGTTAGCGCCATAGAAAATCTGGATGACACCATCGAGAAAATGGCCGGAGGAACCCGGAGCGAAACCTCCGTCGGCGGCATGGCCTCAAAACTTCAGGCCGCCAAAATGGTCATCCGCTCCGGCATTCCTCTCGTCATCGCTTCCGGCCGCAAAAAATCCGTGCTGGCCGACATATTGGCAGGCAAGGACGAAGGCACCCTTTTTGTCGCCCAACCGGCCAAACTGGCCGGACGAAAACGCTGGATCGCCTTCTTTCATCATGCCAATGGCGCTCTATTCGTCGATGACGGCGCGAAAAAGGCACTGCGCGAAAAAGGGAAAAGCCTGCTCGCCCCGGGCGTGGTCCGTTGCGAAGACGAGTTCTCGGCGGGCGAAGTCGTGCGCATCTGTGACCTCGACGGGACCGAGTTCGCGCGCGGCATAAGCGAATATGGCTCGACCGTGGTGCAGGCCGGGCAGGCCTCCGGCGTCCTGGTGCATCGGGACAATCTCGTGGTGCTTTGAATGAATTCCATCCCCTTGAAAACACAGTCCGCCCTCAACGACCTGCTGTCAGTCATGGCCCGGCTCCGATCCCCGCAAGGGTGCCCTTGGGACCGCGAGCAGGACCACATGACACTCCGTTTTCACGCCGTCGAGGAGGTTTATGAGTTGATTGACGCGATCGAAGCAGGCGACGACCAGGAGATGATCGAGGAACTGGGCGACTTGCTTTTGCAGGTGGTTTTTCACTGCCAGTTGGCCGGCGAACGGGGCGCGTTCGATTTTCAGCAAGTGGCGCGGCGCATCACGGAGAAACTTGTGCGCCGCCATCCGCACGTCTTCGCCAACCTGAAAGTCAAAGGCGTGGACGAAGTGTGGGCCAACTGGGAGAAAATCAAAACCGCCGAGAAGCACGGCACCCGCCACGCACGGCCCTCGGCGCTGGACGGCATCCCAAAACACTTGCCTGCGTTGCTGAAAGCTGAAAAATTGCTAAAAAAGGCCAAAAAAGAAAAAATATATACGACAGAAGCCCCGAGACGAAAACCCGGGACCAGAGCCGGACTGGGCGGGGAATTGTTTGAATTGGTCCGCAAAGCGCAGGACAAGGGATGGTCGGCGGAGGAGTTGCTGCGGACGGAGATTAAAAAACAGGAGCGCGCCATGCGCAAAATTGAACGTTTATGACGGATCCACGATACGCCAAATTGTCGGACTTGCTTGTCAAGTATTCCATCGAACTGAAGAAGAATGAGCGCATTCTGCTGGACATGATCGATGTGCCGGACGAGTTCGCCATACAGTTGATGCGCGCGGTGCGCAAGGCCGGGGCCATCCCGCTCATCGAGACGCGCCACACCCGCATCAGCCGGGAGGCGCAGCGGCAAACCAACCGCCAGCACGCCGCCCTGGTGCGGAAGGTGGAATTGTTCCGCATGAAACAGGTCCAGGCCTACATCGCGGTGCGCGGGTCGGACAACGCCAGCGAGTCCTCCGATGTGCCGTCAGACCTCATGGCACTGTATTCGAAGGTGATGCGGCCGGTTTTGGACCAGCGCGTCAACAAGACCCGCTGGTGCGTCCTGCGCTGGCCCTCGCCGAGCATGGCCCAGGCCGCCAACATGAGCACCGAAGCCTTCGAGAATTTCTATTTCGACGTTTGCACGATGAATTATCCGAAAATGGCCCGGGCCATGATCCCCCTGCAAAAGCGCATGAACAAGGCGGACCGGGTGCATCTCAAAAGCCCGGGCACCGACCTGCACTTCAGCATCAAGGGCATCGGAGCGTTGCTGGCCGAAGGCAAGCGCAACATTCCCGACGGCGAAGTGTTCACCGCTCCGGTGAAGCAATCCGTGCAGGGCGTCCTGCAGTACAACACGCCCACGCTCTACGCGGGGACGAAATTTGAAAATGTCCGGCTCGAATTCAAGGACGGCAAAATCATCAAGGCAACCGCCAACAACACGAAACGATTGAATCAGATCCTCGACACGGACCCGGGCGCGCGCTACATCGGCGAGTTTTCGCTGGGCTTCAATCCTTACATTCTGGAGCCGATGTGCGACATTCTATTTGACGAAAAAATCGCCGGCTCGCTCCATTTCACGCCGGGCCAGGCCTACGAGGACGCGGACAACGGCAATCGTTCCGCGGTGCATTGGGACATGGTACTGATCCAACGGCCCGACTGGGGCGGGGGCGAAGTGCGGTTCGACGGCGAGCTCATCCGCAAAGACGGCTTGTTCCTGCCCAAAGACCTGCGGCCGCTGAATCCCAAGAACCTCAAATAAAGGCTATCCCTTGAGCATGGCCAGGAATTGCTTCATGGCCGGCGACAAAACCTTGTTCTTCTTGTAAATCGCGGCCAGCGGCCGGAAGAGGTCGTGCCCTTCGATTTTGACTTCCGCCAGGGTTTGCTTGGCCACTTCCTGGATGATGGTGCCGCGCGGCACGATGGAAATGCCGGCTTCGATCTCCACGGCCCGTTTGACCGTCTCGATGTTGTCAAACTCCATGGCCGTTTCCACTTTCACATCGTGGTCCTTGAGGATCTTGTCAATCGCCTTGCGGGTCGGAATATCCGGCTCGAAACTGATGAATTTCTCACCGGCCAATTGGGACAACTTGACTGACTTGGCCTTGGCCAGCGGATGGTGCGGATGGCAAATGAGGACCAGCGTGTCCTTGCGCAACGGGATCACGTCCAGCTTCGCGTCGCGCGACGGGTAAGCCACCAAGCCGAGGTCCACCACATTGCCCAGGACGTCCTCATAAACCTGGTTGGCGCGCCGGTATTCAACGTGGACGTTGACGGTGGGAAAGAGCTTGAGAAACTTCTTCAAATAAGGCGGCAAATCGTGCAGGCCGATGCTGTAGATGGTCGCCACGCGGATCGTCCCGGAAATGATGTCCTTGATCTCCTGGAGGCGATTTTGCAGCGAGTCATAGGTCTGGTTGATTTGCTTGCAATATTCGTAGAGCACCTGGCCCTCGCGGGTCAGGCGGAATTTTTTCTTGCTGCGTTCGATGAGCAGCGATTTGAACTGGCGCTCCAGCGAACTGATCTGCTGGCTGACCGCCGATTGCGTGACGTTGTTGATTTGGGCCGCCCGTGTGAAACTTTCTGTTTCGGCCAGGTCACAGAAAACTTTAAAGCTTTCAATCTGCATGCCGGCCATTTAACGCGAACGGCAAAATAATGTCAACTTATGATTAAAAAATTTTATTGCGCCAGCACCTGCTTGACTTTGCGCAGCAGGTCCTGGGCGGAGAAGGGCTTTTGCAAGTAGCGCTCCTGCTCCTGCGCATTGGTGGAACGGAGATAGCCGCTGGACCAGATGATGCGCATCTCGGGCTGGGCGCGCAGGATGTGCTCGCTCAATTCCCGCCCGCTCATGTTCGGCATGACGAGGTCGGTGATGACCAGATCGATCTTCTTCTTGGAATGGGTGAACAATTCCAGGGCCTTCTGCCCGCTGTTGGCCGTCAACACCGTGTAGCCGTAGGAGGAAAGCACCATGCGCCCCATGGTCAATAACAGGTCTTCGTCATCCACAAAAAGGATCGTTTGCGCGCCGGTCAAATCGCCGTCGGCGGTGGGGGCGTCGCGCACGATCCTGCGGTTGGCCGGCAGGTAAAGGCGCACCGTCGTGCCGATGTCCGGCTGGCTGGAAACGGCCACCCCGCCGCCATGATTGGTCACGATGCCATAAACCCAGGCCAACCCCAGGCCGCGGTGGCGCGCGCCCTTGGTGGAGAAGAACGGCTCGAAAATGTGCGGCATGACGTCCTCGGCGATGCCCGACCCGGTGTCGGAAATCTCGGCGCAGACATAATTGCCCGGATTCAACTTGGCGGTGCGGTCCTGGGTGGCTTCCGTCAATTCCAGATTGCGCGTCTGCACGTTGATCTTGCCATCCCCCTGGATCGACTCGACCGCATTTTCGAAGATTTTGACCAGGGCCTGCAGCATCTTGGCTTCGTCGAAATTGGCCGTGAAAAGCTTCCGCTCCAACTGCCGCGAAATGGTGATGGAACTTCGCACCGTTCCCTGGAACATCTCCACCGTCCTCTCCAGCAGCATGTTCAAGTTGCCCGCCACCTGCACCCGGACGTCCTTCTCCTGTCGGCTGAACGCGGCGAGGTCGTTGGCGATTTCGGCCGCTTTGGCGGCGGATTTCTCGATCTCGACCAGGGAGCTTCGCCAGGGATTGTTGCCTTCGGTTTTACTCAACAGGAGCGAGGCATGGCCCAGGATGCTGGTCAACGCGTTGTTGAAATCCAGCGCGACCGACCGCGCCAATTGCAAGGCGCAATCCAGCTTTTGTTTGTGGGCAAAGCTGGTCTCCCCCCCTGCCGGCGTGGTGTCCTCCGCTGCTGGTTTTGCAGCGGGTTTTGATTCGGCGGACGTCTCCTGGTCTGGCGGAGGCCCCTTGAGCAATTGCAGCAAGAGAACATCCTCCCGGCTGGTGGGGCAGAGCTGTCCGCAATAATCGCCCGGCAACCCGCTTTTCAGAAGGAACTTCAGTGGAACCGGTTCGGGTGGAGGAGGCAGATTGAGGAATTGCTGGCAGGAATCCCGATTGTGCGGCGACCAGATGGCCCCCAATTGGGCCTCTTCGTGCTCGATGCTGGCCCCGAAAGCCCGCACCCCGGCGCGGTTGGCCCGCAGCACCCGTCCGCTCCGATGCACGAGCAGGACAGGCCATTCCGCGCTCTGCAAGAGAAAATCCTCATCGTCTTTTTCAGGCGTCTGCGGCGCGGGAACGGGCGGCTCGCTCTTGTGCTCCGCGCTGAATAATTGCAGCAGCGTCCACTTTGCATCACCGGCGGGGCAGCGCTCGATGCGGAACGGCGCGATCGATCCGTCGGCCTGGCATATCTTGAGCGGCGCGGCCGCGGCCGGCGAATCGGGCTGCAATAATCTTTTCACGGCGGCGGCTTCCTCCGGCGGGCAAATTCCGGCCAGGGCCGCTCCTTCGGCGGCCGCCTTTGCGCCAAAGACGCGCACTGCCGACGGGTTGGTCTGAATCATCTTTCCCTGCGCATCGACGACGATCGCCGGCCAGGCGGCCAGCATCAGGCCGGCGGGAATTTTATTCTTGTCGGCGGCGGTGGCCTTGGGCACAGGCACATAGGCCAGCTCTGAAAACTCGGAGCCGGACTCCTTGAACAGTTGCAGAACGAAATAATCCTGCCCGTCCCGGGCCACCTTGGCGACGTGGGCGATGAATTGTGATTTCCCGCCGCCGTGCAGGCGCAATTTCAGCGGCGCGGTTTCACCCTCGGTTTGTTGTTGCAGGAAACTGACGGCTGAACCCTGGTTTTCGTCGTCCCAAATTGCGGTCAGGGCCGTGGCGGGCAGATCGTCCGTAAATCCGAAGACGCGGCGCGCGGCCTGGTTGGCGCGGCAAATCCTGCCGCCAGCCTCCAGCAACATCGTGGGCCAGGCAGCTTTTTCCAGGACAAAGTCTGTCTCGCGTCTCATTCCACACTCAAGGTTACGCTTTCCGCGCCCATTCTCCACATAAAATTGGGTCAATCTAAATTTCGAATGGCAACCATATTGCTTTAATTGCGGTGAGAAACAGCTATGGAAACTGAAACAACCGCTGGAAAACGCATATTATTGGTTGAAGATGAACGAGTTACGCGCGAATTAATCAGAGAATTGCTGCGTCAGGACGAACATACTGTAGTCGAGGCCAATAACGGCGCCGAGGCCTATGCTTTGTTCACCAAAGGCCGGTATGATCTGGTGATGACCGATCTCCTCATGCCCTTCGTCAATGGCGAGGAACTGGCCACCCGCATCCGGCAATTGGAACCGGAGCAGCCGATTTTATTGATAACCGGGCGCGACGTCAAATGCCGCCTGGGCAGCACGGTCAATGGCATCTTACACAAGCCATTTGATTACATGGACTTGCATCAAGAAGTGGCAAAACTCCTGTCCTGATTACAGTCCGACAACCACCGCTTTGGTCTGAGTGTAATGTTCCAGGACTTCGTGTCCCATTTCTCGACCCCAGCCTGATTGTTTGTAGCCTCCAAATGGCAGGGCTGAATCAAATATGTTGTAACAATTGACCCAGACCGTCCCCGCCTTGAGGCCGGCCGCGATACGGTGCGCCTTGGAAATGTCGCGCGTCCAAACGCCTGCCGCCAGGCCATATTCAGACCGGTTGGCGCGGGGAATGACTTCTTCCACCTTCGCAAAGGGTTCGGCCACGACAACCGGACCAAAAATCTCCTCCCGCACGATGCTCATTTCGGGACGGACGCGCGTGATGACGGTTGGCTCGACGAAGTAACCGCGGTCGCCCTTGCGCGAACCGCCGGTCACGCAACAGGCCCCGGCCTGCTTGCCCTGGTCCATGTAATTTGTAACGCGCCGCAATTGTTCCTCCGATACCAGCGGGCCCATTTCGGTCTGCGCATCCAGGCCGGGGCCGAGTTTGATTTTTTTGGCGTGCTGCGCCACGCCGGAAACCACCGTGTCAAAAATATCGCGCTCGACCATCAGGCGCGAACCCGCGCAACAGCACTGGCCGTGATTGAAAAAAATCGCGTTGGCTGCGCCGCTGATCGCCGTCTCCAGATCGGCGTCCTTGAAGATGATGTTGGGGGATTTGCCGCCCAGTTCGAGGCTCACCTTCTTGAGATTGCCCGCCGCGGCGCGCACGATGATCTTGCCCACCTCCGTCGAGCCTGTGAAAGCCACCTTGTCCACGTCGTGGTGCGCGGCCAGGGCGGCGCCGGCGGTTTCGCCGAAACCGCAGACGATGTTGACCACGCCGTCGGGCATCCCGGCTTCGAGCAGCAACTCACCCAGGCGCAAAGCGGAGAGCGGGGTTTGTTCGGCCGGTTTGAGCACGGAGCAGTTCCCGGCCGCCAGCGCCGGGCCGAGCTTCCAGGCGGCCATGAGCAATGGAAAATTCCATGGAATAATCTGGCCCACAACGCCGACCGGCTCGCGCAAGGTGTAGGCATGAAATTGCGCGTCGGGAATGCTGAGCGGAATGGTGGCGCCTTCGATCTTCGTCGCCCAACCCGCCATGTAATGGAACAAATCCGCCGCCAGCGGTATATCGGCCACGCGGGCCACGGCGCGGGGTTTTCCATTGTCAATCGATTCCAACTCAGCCAGTTCATCGCCGTGCTGAAGAATCAGGTCGCCGATGCGCCAGAGCAGCTTGCCCCGGTCGCGGGGCGTCATGCGGGGCCAGGGGCCGGACTCGAAGGCGCGCCGCGCCGCCGACACCGCGCGATTAATGTCCTCCCTGTCCCCCTCGGCCACGCGGGCGATGACGGAGCCGTCGGCCGGATTGAACACATCGAAAGTTTTGCCGGAAGCCGCGGCGACCCAGCGGCCATTGATCAAAAGCCGCCGGGGCGTGGAAAGCCAGGCCGAAAGTTGGGAACCAATGGCAGGCTTCGGGGACGAAATCCCGCCATTGCCATTCGCCGGGCGTTTGCCGGCGCGAATCGGAGTATTGACGCGCATGGAAGCGCGCCGGGATGAAGCAAGTGTTTTCATACGGGTTTATTCTTTCCCTGCCAGTATAATGGCAAAGGCGGAAAACACAACCTGATTCGCCAAATTAACGAAACTTTTGCCGCAGTCCAATTTCTCCCGACATTATGGACAGGCTCGGCTTTTCGTCCCCTCGCCCCGCGCCAGAGCGGGGAGAGGGAAAGGGAGAGGGGAGCCAAACCTTTTACTGCTTGTCCGGCCAGATGGCTTCCAGCACCGCCGCGATCCGGTACCCGGCCTTGGTCATTTGTTCCTCCGCTACCTTGCAGGACCACGCGATCTGTTCCGGCGTCAAATTCTTGATGTGCCACTGCGGACGCGGCAGGCCGGTGCGATAATCCGACTGGCTGTCGTCCTCATCCATGACGGTGACATCGTGGATTTTGGCCGAAAGGGGCATGCATTCCCTGGCCCACTCACGGTCCCAGCTCATCAACGGCCCGGAGTTCTGCCAGGCAGGCGCCGGCTTGCTCAACAGGAAGGCCGCATACTCCGCCGGGGTTTGCGCGTGGGCGTTGGTCATGCAAAGCTGCACCACCGTCACATCCCAGAAAAAGTGCAGTTTATTGGTGCCGCCAAAGAGCAGGCGGTTGGCGCCCTGGTCGTCCTTGTACGGTTTGCCGTAGCCGTTGGGGTCGATAAAATTTGTCCCGTCCAGATACCCCGCGGCCACATGAAGCGGCTGATGGATGTCTCCAATGTAATGGACCAGAAGGCGCAACGCGATTTTGGGACTGACATTGGTGAACAGGCTTTGTTCCGCCGCGCGCCCTTGCAGGATGAGGATGCAGGCGGGGATGGCATGGACCACGTCCACATTCGTCGCCCCAACGGAATCATCCCGATAGCCCGGCTCCTCAAACGGGATGTCGGTGTAATGAAAGACAAAATGGTTGGGATTGTCCTGCTTGAATTGAAGCATCTCGGGAGTCTGATCCTGGCGGCCTTTGACCTGGTCAGCCCAGACCGAGGCGGTGGAAAGGGTCTCATCGCCCAGCAGGGCGTGGACATGCGCGGCGGCGGCCGTGCCGGCAATCAACTTGTCCGCCATGGCGCCGGTGGTTCTATGGCCCTCGTCGCCCCAGCCAAAAACGGTCGTTGCAGCGCAGCAGGCGAGAAAAGAAAGGAGGATTCTAAATTTCATATTCATCCAGTATGGCAAGCCACGGGCCGCCGTCGAGTTCTAAGATTTCAAACTCTTCAATTGAGAATTTCTATGTTGAAATGGCTCCGCAGGAGCGTCGCCCGCGGCGTTTATGGTAGGGCGAGGCTCCCGCCGAGCCGGGGATTTTCTTTAGGGTCAATGCAGTGGCTCCGCAGGAGCGTCGCCCTGCTATGGGGATTGTCAAGCGAGCGCGGTGTTTTAGTTCATAATTTTTTTGGGTTAGGGGTGATGGTTCGTTTCGGAGCGTTTCCTCTTCAAGGCTGGAGCGGGGCTTCCGCTGGCCGACC
>JBKQUS010000048.1:0-39833 GCA_052325505.1 Limisphaerales bacterium | reverse complement strand
GAACCTGACCTTTGCCACCACGACAACGGAAGACAACGCCAAAACGCGGGCCAGTTGGGGCTGGGGCGAAGTGCTGGCCTCTGCGTTCATTCTGGCATGCATCCTCGGCGCATACCTTTATTTCAGGAAATAGCCCATTCCAACAACAGAGACTCGACCGCTCTCAGGCGGGAACAAGTTCTGTCAGTTTGAGCGGATGAACGCGGCGGAGAATTCTGGCTTCACTGCTGTTGCGGGCAAGTTCGAGGTCATAATCAGCCTGGATGCCCATCCAAAGTTCGGGTGAGACGCTGAACAAGCGTCCGAGCTTGAGGGCTATTTCCGCGCTGACAGTGCGCTTGCGCTGGATGATTTCGCTGATGGCAATGGGCGTGACACACGCTGTCGCGTAGATGTGGCGACTGGAGATGGATTCGGTGCATAATTTTCAATGTTTTGGGGACAATTTCGCCAGTGAATTCAATTGATTTTGCGTCGGGAATTGTGGATCATGCTATTAGTAAACAAATACCCGAAACAATTATGAACAACGCCTTAAAACCTCTTAACTATCTATTGAAGACTGTTCTCTTGGCGGCGCTTGCGTTCGGTTCCACTCTCGCGCAAGCACAGTTACCATCTTCACCACACGCCGGCGACTGGGCCA
Source organism: Limisphaerales bacterium (assembly GCA_052325505.1). Taxonomy (GTDB): domain Bacteria; phylum Verrucomicrobiota; class Verrucomicrobiia; order Limisphaerales; family Palsa-1400; genus DASRLE01. Next base: position 39,187 of record JBKQUS010000048.1, on the reverse strand, counting down.
ACGATCCTGGTTTGCAGGGCGGCGGTGGCGGTGATTGGGACAATACCAACCCCAATTCACTCGGCACTTCCAACACTTGGGAATACTACACCGGTTCAGCCTGGGTGCAGGCAAGCGGCAATGTCGTGTCCACCAGCTCTCCTTACGGCTATCCGTGCTCCAGCTCCGGTTATCCGATCTCCACCAACGGCTTGAACTCCGGCTTGATCACCATTCTGACAGGCACCACCATTTCCAATTCTTCCACAGGCAGCGCCTCGTTTACCTTCGACGGACTCGTTGTCCAGAGCGGCGCAACGTTCCTGTTTGCGAACGGAACCAACATCCTGGGCGCCTCGCATACACCTGATATGGATGTCTATGGCAACTTCGGCGTGCAGAATGGCAACGAACCTTTGTTCTTTATGAACACGGGCGCGACCATTGTCATGGAAAGCGGCTCCACCATGACCAACAACGGCGACGCCGCCAATGACAACTTCACAGGACTCGGCTACACCAACGGCTCCGGGTACGTGGCCGACGCCATCACGTTCAAAAGCGGCAGTACATACGTGCAACAGTTCAATGGACCGTCCGCCAAAGGCTGGATCCCTCATGCGACATGGCAGCCAGGTTCCACCTGCCTCATTGCTCCGACGGCCGCAGTGGGCTTTGTTCCCAAAGGGTTGCCAGGCCAGACTTTTTACGACTTCATTTGGAACTGGCCTAATGAGAATGCGCCTGGAAAGTACGGCAGCAGCCAGGAACAAGGCTCCTTTACCATAGCCCATAACTTTTACATGACTGCAAGCGGCCCAACATGCACGAACAACGATTTTCCCAATGCAGGTTACTCTTTAACCGTCGGCGGCAATATTGGGCTTACCAACGTCACATGGGTCCCCGCCGGCAGTGCCGGAGTCCTCACCCTGAACGTGGGTGGGAATTTCATCGTGGACAGCACTGCAGCCATTAAAGTCAACAATGCCTCCGCTGTGGGCAACGTGACCTTCAACGGATCCAGCCCGCAAACGTTGGGGATGTACGGCCTGAACGGAAGCCCTGTCGGCTGGAATTGGACGGTGAACAGCGGCGCAACGGTCAACTTGGACAGTCCCTTGACAGTTAACGCCGGAGATTTCACAGGCAGTGTGCCAAGCGCTGGATTCATCAACATCAATGGCACCCTCAATTTCACTGCCAACGGCACGCTTTCAGGCACGAGCAACACCATCACTTTGGGTGGGTCGGGCGCGCAGTTCAATATTTCGGCAGCCTCAGGTGCCTGGACTTTTGCCGCGGAAGACACTTTGGAAGGCTCCGGCACGGTCGTGGGTGACGTGACGGCCAGCAGTACGTCCGTAATCTTGCCCGGCAGCCTCAGTGCCGGCGCCACGCTCACTTTTGATGGTTCTCTTAATTACGGCGGTGCATTCTCCAGCAATATTTTTACCCTGAACAGCACGTCAGGCTCCGCTGGAAACAGCCAAATAGTGGTTAGCGGCGGTCCCGGCTCCATTCTGCATCCCAACGGCGCGCAAATTGTCCTCAACCCGACCAGCACGCTGTCCACCTCGACCCCGTATGTGCTCTACAATGTGACTGGCGGTGGCACTGTCTCGGCCTCCACCTTTGCCAGTAGCCTGGCTTGGGTGACCCCGCCTGGCCCGCCTGGCAACGCCGCCCAGTTCAACATCGCCACCAATGCTGCTGGAACTCAAGTCATCCTTCAATTTGGCACGCCGGTGCCGCAGCCGGACATTACGAGCGTCAGCGCCTCCGGCGCAACAAGCCCGACAAACTTGACGATCAGCATAAACAACGCAGTGTCCGGAACTCAATATACTGTCCTGATGAGCACGAGTTTAACGACGCCGTTGACGAGTTGGTCAACCGTGGGAACTTTTACACCGGGGTCAAGCGGCAGTTACTCCGCCACGATCACCGGTGCGCTGAACCCAAGCGATCCGGCGCAATTCTTCGTGCTAAAAGCGCCATAACCGACATGGCCGCGGCTCTTGCCATACCCCGCACCCCGGGTGAGTGCGGGGTATGGCTGCTGCTCAGGGATGCCAGGGCTTCTGAAGACCAATGGCTCCGGCAATTGCGCCCATGACCTTTCGCTGGTCAGTTCCTGCTTTCTCCGTCCTGAGCTTTTGGGTTTCGATCTCAAACTGGTGCTGCGCGGAGCCGTCCGTCACGGGGTTGTTTCCCGTCAATCAGTCCACGAATGTCTGCGCCGACACTCCCCTGCGGCTGGCTTTCAGCGAGCCGGTTTTTTTGGGAAACAAGGGCAAAATCGCGGTCTATCGCGCCGCGGACAAAAAGCTGATCGATGCGTTTGATTTGAGCGATGCCGGATTCACGAATAATTTTGGCGGCAAAACACTGCACTACGATCCGATCCAGATTGAGGGCAACATCGTGTCGGTCAAGTTGCATTCGCGCACGTTGAGTCCCGGGCAAAACTACTACATCAAAATTGAGCCGGGTGTTTTCAAAAACGAGAGCAGCAATGAATTCAACGGATTTACCAACGATTCCGCGTGGCGGTTTTCCACGCGCGCCGCTTTGCCCGGAGGCCGGACGAACCTGGTTGTGGCCGCCGACGGCACGGGGGATTTCTGCACGCCACAGGGCGCGGTGGATTATGTCCCGGATGACAACCAGATGCGGGTCGATATTCTTGTCCGGAAGGGCGTTTATGAAGGGATGCTTTACATCATGCCTGACAAAAGCCGCATCCATTTCATCGGCGAAGACCGCAAAGGCACAATCATTGCCGGGCGCAACAACGACCGGTTCAACTCGGGCCGCATCGGGCGTTCGCTGGTGAGCGTGGACGCGAATGATTTTGTGCTGGAAAACATGACGGTGCATAACACGACGCCTTACCGCGGTTCCCAAGCCGAAGCCTTGCGCGTTAGCGGGGACCGTTGTGTGTTGCGGAATGACAACTTCCTTAGTTTTCAGGATACACTGCTGCTGAGCGGGAGTGTTTATGTGACGAATTGTTACGTGGAAGGCGACGTGGATTTCATTTGGGGACAAGGCAGCGTTTTCTTTGACCAGTGCGAGATCAAGGCGGTTCACAATGGTTATTACCTGCAGGCGCGCAACCCGGCGGAACGTCCCGGCTATGTTTTCTTTCAATGCAAACTGACGGCGGCGCCGGGAGTGGCGAAGTGCCTGCTGGCACGGATTGACGCCGACCGTTTTCCCTGGAGCCAGGCGGCGTTCATCAATTGCCAAATGGGGGCGCAAGTCCCGCCCGCCGGCTGGGAAGTCAAAGGCACGAATGTCAGCCATTTGCGTTTCGGGGAATTTCACAGTGCCGATGCGCAGGGAAAACTCGTGGACGTGAGCCGGCGGCATCCGGCTTCGCGCCAGCTCACCGAAACCGAGGCGGCTGAATCGTCCGATCCGGGCAAAGTGCTGTCGTATCACCACCGTTGGAATCCCCGCAGCACTTCCGCTACGGTTGTGGAACCAAACCCATGAGCCAGCCGCCCAGGACATGCCCGCGCCGAGCCGTGCTCCTCATGGCTGGAATGGCGCTTGCCGCCACCGTCGCAAACGCGCAAACCGCCGCGCCCGCCCAAGGCCCGGACCCGAGGGAAATCCCCATTCCGGAAATCAAGACCGACCTGGGGAAAATGCCCGGCGTCAATGAGCTTCCGGTCCGCGCGGAAATGCCCGATCCGATGGTCATGAACGACGGAGCCAAAGTCACCACGCCTGAACAATGGAAAAAACGGCGCGAGGAAATCAAGCGCACGCTCGAGTACTACGCCGTCGGTGAAATGCCGCCTCCGCCGGGAAACGTGAAAGGGGTCGAGGTCACCAACGAAACCGTGCCCGACGGCAGGGTCAAATACCGCCTTGTGCATCTGACTTTTGGCCCCAAAGAGAAGCTTTCACTGGACATCGGCATCTTCACGCCACTCGCAGGCGGGCCGTTTCCGACGATTATCTTGCAATCCGGGACGCCACCCGATGCAAAGGCATTGCCCCGGCTTCCGGGCGGACCCAACCAGGGGCGGGGGCAGGACGTTCTGATGATGGTCGGCCCGGCACCCGGCGCGGCGGATTCGGGGGCTGCGGACAGACGCCGCGATGGCGAAAGCGCCCAAGTCCTCGCGACACGCAACAGCGAGGTCTTCCGGCGCGGCTATGCCCTCGTTGTTTACAACGCAAATGATTGCGCCGAGGACACGACCTTGCGCAACGAGGACGGCAGTTGGGCCTTTCGCAATACCCGCTTCTTTCCTGCATATCCAGGCTACGATTGGGGCATTCTGGCTGCGTGGGCGTGGGGTGCGTCGCGGATTGCTGATTATCTCGAAACGGATCCCGCAATCGATAATAGAACCCTGATCATCACCGGCTGGTCGCGCAACGGAAAATCCTCGATGATTGCAGCGGCGTTCGACCAACGGCTGCTGGGCGCGCCGGCTGTGACCGGCGGCGGTGGCATCGGCGCCTATCGTTTCGCCGGCCCGCGCAAGAGTGAAACCCTGGACATCATGCAAAAAAAATATCCCAATTGGTTCTCGCCGCACCTGCACGAGTTCTGGGGACAGCGGGAGAAACTCCCGTTTGACGAGCATTGGTTCCTGGCTCTGGCCGCCCCCCGGCCTTTCATTGCCTTGGAAGGCGATGCAGACAGAATCTCCCTGCCCGATGCCGTCGAGCATTCCATTCTGGCCGCGCAAAAGGTCTATGAATTCCTGGGCGCGAAGGACAATATCGGCGTTCACTACTCGCGCCACGGGCACGCCTTTACGCAGGAGGATTGGGTCGCGATGATGGACTTTTTCGACAAGTATTCCCGCGGCATGAAGGTGGACAGGACCTTCGACCATTTCCTCACCGATGCGGAAAGAGATGCTGCAATGTCCGCGAAGACTCCGAAGACATTTAACGTCCGCGACTTTGGCGCCGCCGGCGATGGAACGAACAAGGACACTGTGGCTTTTCAAGAGGCGCTCGATGCCTGCGCTGTGTCCGGCGGCGGCGATGTCATCGTGCCTGCCGGCAAGTACCTCATCGGCAGTGTGCAGATGGGCAACCGCACCATCCTCCGCCTTCAACCCGGCAGCGTCATCACCGGCAGCCCGGACGCAGCGGATTATCCGATGTTGGACATTCGCTGGGAAGGCCGCTGGCAACCGGGCCGGCGCGCCCTGATTTACTCGGCCAACGTGGATCGTACCGGCATCATCGGACCCGGGCGCATTGAGGGGAATCCCGGCATGGCTGCTCCGCAAAACCCGCGCGGTTCGGTCGTGCTCGAGCCAATCTCCTGCGATGATGTGCGCTGGGAAGGTTTCAGCGTGACCCAAGGCGGCAATTGGGCCATCCATCCGACGTATTGCAACGGCGTCGAAATCACGAACATCAACATTCGGGGAGGCCGCGACGGGATCGACATTGATTCCTGCAAGAACATCCGCATTGAAAATTGCGACGTCGATACGGGCGATGATTCCATCAGCATCAAATCCGGGCGCGGCATGGACGGCGCGCGGATCGGGAAACCGACGGAAGACGTCCTGATCTCGCATTGCGCGTTGCATTGCCGCAGATTTGCGTGCCTTGGCATCGGCAGCGAAACCTCCGGAGGCGTCCGCAATGTGCGGATCGAGCATTGCAAACTGAGCGCCCCGCGCTCCTGCGCGATTTACATCAAAAGCCGCATCGGCCGCGCTGGCGTCAACGAGAATATTGAGGGCGGGGATCTGAATATTTCGGAAGGCGGCTTTCTTCGCGTCAATCTGGTGAGCGCCGGAAACACCAACACCGCGGATGATCCTGTGCCGGGCTTTGCCGGCATCCCCGAGGGCAGGAATTTCAAGTTTTCCGACATCCGCGTCGCGGGCGGGACTCTGGCCGACGTGACGCGGATTTCCGCCGAAAAGCCGCTGCAGGGCCTGGTCTTGGAAAACATCAGCGGCGCTTGTGCCAGGGGCATTTCTCTCCAGCACGTCAGCAACGCCGTCCTGAGCGGCATTCATGTGACCGTCTCGACCGGTCCGCTGTTGGCGACCAACGACGTCACCGGGAAGGGCTTGGAATTCGCCGAAGAATACACGCCCCCGCCTCCGCGCGGCGCGAGGCAGGCACCGGCCGCCCAAAAAACGCCTTAAAAACTCGTGGAGTGCTGGAGCTGACCGGTCCCAAAAAGCCGGGCGGCGGCAAACTCTTGCCGCCGCCCGTGTCGGAAAACTGACTGTGCGTGTCAGGCACGTTTTTGAAGGCGGCGCCATCCAATCTGCAACAAAACCATTCCGCCGCCAAGCAAGGCCAGAGTGTTCGGTTCGGGAACCTGCTCAACTTGCTCGGGCGTCACACTTGCCCAAGTTGTGCCGATGAGAAGGTCATCAAAACTAAAAGCGCCCGCCCCAACACTCGACTTATTGGATTTGAAGCCGACATCCGCCACCGAGGCTATGGCGGTCGTTGTGGACTGCGTCGCGGTAGGCGTTCCGAAATCTGCCTGGGTTTCGCCGGGCACTGGATCCACGAAAAGGTTTGCAACCGACGTTGAGCCAAGGGTCAATTCCTCGACGACGAAATATACTTGGTTCGGATTCAAATTGCCACTATTATATACTGCGCCACTGCCGCCGCCCGTGGTTCTTACACCTATTTTCCAGTAGCCGGTAGCCGGAACACCCACATAAGTTGACATGGCATCGCCGCTGCCGCCCGGTGTGGTCGTGCCGGGATTCAACGACGTAAGATAGTTGTTGGCGGTGGGAAGCGTAGTGCAATCGATGAGAAAGGAATAATAGATGCTGCCACTAGTCACGGCACTGTAGGTGTTTACAGTGCTGTTGCCGCCGGATGAGGGGCTTGTAACAATCATGTCGTAGCCGGTCTGTTGTTGCAATCCAGCATAGGTCGATTGACCGCTGCCAATCGCCAAATCGCTGTTTCCCCCGCTCCACGCGACACCGCTGCCAGGGTTGACATTGCCACCAAGTTCGCCGCCGGGGGTGTAGTTGAACCCCTCGGAAAACAAAAGCTGGGCGTGGGCGCTCTGGCAGCACAGGGACACAATGCCGATTGATGCCACAGCAGACAATATGGGGTTTAGAAGTTTCATAAAATGTTCCTGGTTTTCAAGTTGTTTTTCACCGGCATTAGGGCTTATCTTCTGTTGTCAGAATCGCATAATCCCCGCATAAAATCAAATGATTTTGCGTGTTAAGTTGTGCGCGAACCATTGAAAATTGTGCATTGCCGTGCCACGGCATTTTGCCCGTGTTTCGGTTCCATCGACGGGCAGAGGCAAAAAATCAAGCGTCACAGCCGTTAGCCGCTACCGGCTCAAAGGGAGTCCCGCTTGGTATCGTTTCAGCTCATTGTTTAGCTGACCCGCCAGCTCTTGTTTGCCCGCCGCCCGCGCCAGTTCAATTGCTTTCTGGTAATGGGCGATGGCTTCATCCACCCTTCCTTTTTGGCCAAGAGCGACGCCGAGATTATAGCAGGCTTCTGCGAAATCCGGATTGATTTCCAGCGCCTTTTGGCAATGGGCAATCGCCTCGTCCACCCTTCCTTTCAGGCGAAGAGCGATGCTGAGATTGTTGTGGGCTTCCGCATAATCGGGGCTGGTTTCCAGGGCCTGTTGAAAATGAGCAATGGCCTCATCCAGTTGTCCCCTTTGTAGAAAGGCATTGCCGAGGTTGTTGTGGGCTTCCGCATAGTGCGAGTCGATCTTCAGCGCCTCCTGGTATTGGGCGATCGCTTCGTCCACTCTTCCTTTTTGGACAAGGGCATGGCCAAGGTTGATGTGGGTTTCCTTGTAGTAAGGCTGGATTTGCAGCGACTTTTGAAAATGAGTAATCGCCTCATCCAGTTGTCCCTTCTGCAGAATGGCCTGGCCGAGGTTGTTGTGGGTTTCGGCGCCGTCCGGGTTGATTCGCAGCGCTGCTCGGAAACGAGCGATCGCTTCGTCCGCCCTTCCCCTTTGCTCCAGATCAAGGCCCAGCCAGTTGTAGGCCATCCAGCAACCGGGATTCAGGCGGATGGTTTGTTGCCAGAGCGCCTCGTCGTTGGCATACATCCCGCATTGTTTCCATGTCAATGTTCCCAAAACCAACAACAGCGTGGCGCACAACATCGGTTCCAGGAACCGTTTTCTTTTCCGAAAATGACCGGGCAGGGCGTTGATCCCCGCCGCCGCCAGCGCGATCGGCCCGATGCAGGCCAGATACTGGTAATGATCCGCCACGAACGAGTAGCGAAATGTGTAAAGCATGATGAATCCCAGCACTGGACTTAACGTTGCCGCAAAATACACCACCGCCACGTCTACGCCTCGTCCCGCCCAGCCGCGCACCCGCCAAATCGCCACCCCCAGGGCTGCCGTCGCCAGCATCCAGCCGTAAGCGCGCGGATCAGAGGCCGAAATCATCCAGCGCGGATAACTGAACGTCAGGTTTGCCGGCCAGAGCAGCTTCCCCGCATAAAACCATGCTGCCCGGCTGGCCAGGAGCACACGTTCGACCGGTCCCATCTCGAAAAACTGGCCCTGTGTCCCTTGATGGTGACGCTCCCACCATACCGTCACCAACCCCATGCCAATTCCCATCGCCAAAAAAGGCGCGATTTGCGCCAGCCGCCGCCAGTTGATCGGCATTTCTTTCAGCCACAAAATCAAAAGCAACGCCGTCGGCAGGGTGCAGGCTGTTGTTTTGGCAAACAGCGCCAGAGCATAAAAAACCAGCGCCAGAACATAAAACCGCCACGGGTGTTTGCATTGGTCATCAATGAATTTGAGCCACGCCAAAAGCGTGAGCAAAAAGAAGAACCCCATCAGCACGTTCTTGCGCTCGGTGATCCACGCGACCGATTCCACCTGCACCGGATGCAGCGCGAAGATGGCCGCCGCCAGCCATGCGCCCGGCACGCGCAGCCGCGCCAGCACCCGCCACACCAGCAGCACATTGGCGGCGTGAAGCAGAAGGTTGACCATGTGGTAGTCTGCCGGGTTCAAGCCCCAGAGGCTGCGCTCCAGGTAAAATGTGGTGTAAGTCAGCGGAAAATACTGCGAGGGCGAATCGCCCGAAAACCAGATCCGCCGCAGCCCGTCCGCCGCGGTTAGCAACGGGTTTCCTGTCACATATTGATCATCATCCCAAATGAATCCGGCATGCCATACCGGCTGATAAGCCATGATGGCTGCGGCCACCAGGAGGAACCCAAACAGCCAGTCTTGACGCCACCCAGCCGGAGCAAATCCTGCGTTGCGATGTTTCTCCTTGGCCTTCTCACCACCCCCCCCGCCCGTGTTCCCGGCGGACAAGGCAGGCGGTTGGGCCACTGCATCGGCTGGGCGCGTTTTCTGCCTCTTCATGCGGTCGCAATGCTGCCTCCTTCTCCAAGACAGTTCAAACGTCAAAGCGTTTCGCATGATTGCGCAATGCCTCGATGTGTTCGCTCAGAGCTATGGAATGGCTTGCCTGTCTCCTGGAATTTCATCTCCAAGTGCAATCGATTGCGTCCCCAAGAACAGGCAAAAAAGCCTGGGAACAGGAGAAGAACCAGGAAACCGCGGCCCAAAAAAGGTCCTAATAATTCGTGTAGCTGGTGACCCGTTTGGCGGCCACATGACCGTCAAAATAGAAGAAGTTCCGCACATCATAATGCACCGGTTTCATGGCGACCCAGTTTTCCACAGTGCTGCCAAGGTGGCCCGGGTTGTCCACCGCCTGCCAGTCAAAGTCCCCCATCGCCCAAACCAAGGACAGCGGCGCCGCGCTCTGCATGTTGTTAAGAGAAATGGACCATTGCCTGTCGGCGCCCGCGTCAAGATCGCCATAGCCAAAGGGCATACCCACGTGAGCCAGGAGTGAGTTGGGATAATAGTTGGTTCGGGTGATGGAGTAGCAAAAGGCGTGGTTGTAATAATCGCTCGGCGGATTGTATTGGGCCTGGGTGTTGCCAGGCGCGGAGTGGTAATAGGATGGACAAAGGAACACCGAAACGAGATTGGTGGTAGTTCTGCTCATCCCTTGCGGCGACGGCAGCTTCAAATAGACCGCCAAGTAATAGGGCAGGTATTTCCCATAGTCCCCAAGCCCGCCATAGATGGGCAGTTCAGTCTGGCTTAAGCCGGCATAGTTCGTCGCGTTAGGGCCGGGCGGAAGGTAGTCCGCGGAGTCGTCGCAGTACATATGCAAGGCCAGGCCCGTCTGCTTCATGTTGGCCGCGCAATCAACCCGATACGCGGACTCCTTGGCCTTGCCCAAGGCGGGCAGGAGCATCGCGGCCAGGATCGCGATGATGGCGATGACCACCAGCAACTCGATCAATGTAAAACTCGCGGACAAGCTCCGGGCGTTTTTCATTCTGTGATTCATTGCCAATAACCTACCGCTGCCAAGAGGGATAATCAAATAGACTTTTGTGCAAATCGCCTTGAAATATGAGAACATCGACCCAAATCTTGCCCCGGGCTGGTTAGGCATAATGTGCCGTCAATGCAATCATAGTGCCCTTTTTTCACACTTCTTTGCACGAGAACAAGGATGACTTCTGGGAAAATGCCCCGTACGCTTCCGCCGGATCACATGAAACACAATTTACCATGAGCACCCGAAGAAACCGCCCATTAAACACTGTCCTGGCTCTGGCATTGCCGGCGCTTTTGGAATGCTGCCTTGCGTCGGGAGCTGCGACGTTTGACGTTCACGACTACGGCGCGCATGGCGATGGCCGGACGCTGGATTCCCCAGCCATCCAAAAAGCCATCAATGCCTGCGCGAAGGCCGGCGGTGGCACGATCCGGCTCGGCCCCGGCACTTATCTCAGCGGGCCGCTTTTCCTGCGCGGCAACCACACCACCCTTCAACTCGATGCCGGGGCTGTTCTCCAGGGCACGGTGGAATTCACCAATTACCGGAATTCCAAGGGCAAAATCGCTGGCCTGATCAACGCCACCCGGTTGACGGATGTTTCCATCACCGGCGCAGGCGTCATCGACGGCGCGGGGGCGCCATGGTGGCCTGCCGTCAGGGAAGCGAAAAAGACCGGCGCTCCCGAGCCGCGCCAGCGTCCGAAGATGGTCAATTTCAAGGATTGCCACGGTGTTACGGTGCGTGGTGTGACCTTGCAAAATGCGCCCAGTTTCCACCTCATGCCGGTGGACTGCGACGATGTCCTGATCGACCATGTAACAATCAAAGCCCCGGCGGATTCGCCGAACACCGACGCCATCGACCCAAGCGCCTGCCGCAATGTGCGCATTCTTAACTGCTTGTTGGATGTGGGCGACGACAACGTAGCCGTGAAAGCCGGCCATGCCGTGCCCGGACGCACCTTTTGTTGTCAGGACATCTTGGTGTCCAACTGCGTCTGCCTGCACGGGCACGGCATCTCCATTGGCAGCGAAACTTCCGGCGGCGTGAGCAACTTCAGAGTGGTTCGTTGCACCTTTAATGGCACAGTCAGCGGCATTCGCATCAAAACGACCCGCGAGAAAGGCGGACGGGTTGAAAATATTTTGTACAGCGACATTGCGATGAAAGATGTGAGACGTCCCATCGACATCGCGTGCTACTACCCGAAGGTTCCCAAAGACGACCCGGCGCGCCCCGTCACCTCCACCACGCCTGCCTATATTGGCATCCGCATCGAGAGTCTCATCGGCGACAGTCCTGAAGGAGCCGGCCTGATTGTTGGCCTGCCCGAATCTCCGATTCGCGGCGTGACATTGTCGAACGTGCATCTTAAGGCCGTGACCGGCCTGTTGGTGGAGAACGCTGAGGACGTGAATTTTAAAGATGTCAAGGTTGAGGTGGAGCAAGGCGAACCTGTGATCGCCAAAAACGCAAAAGTGCATTAACCTGACATGCTGCCCAGGATATTAACTGTTGGTTGTTGGGCCGCGCTGGGCTTGTGGTTGCAGGCCGCGCCCGCCCCGGTTCTTTTTAGTGTCAAAAATTACGGGGCGGCCGGCGACGGGCACCGCATGGAAACCACCGCCATCAACCGGGCCATCGATGCCTGCGCCGCCAAGGGCGGCGGCACGGTCTATTTCCCGCCCGGCAGATATTTGACGGGAACGGTCGTTTTGAAAAGTCACGTCAGTTTGCAGGTCGAGGCTGGCGCCACGCTCCTGGGCAGCGAAGACCCGAATGACTACCTTTTGATTGACGATCCGTGGGACAAGACGGCCAAAACCATCGCTCCGCTGATTTACGCCGACCACGCGGAAAACATCACCTTGACAGGGCGTGGCACGGTTGACGGGCAGGGCCAGGTTTGGTGGAAACGCCATTGGCTCGCCAATCCAAAAAGGGGAATGCCCGGGCCGGCGACCTCCGGAGACTTCGCTGAGGCGAAGAAGATAGAGCACGGCCGCCCCCGCTTGATTCGCCTGATCCACTGCCACGACGTTGTCATCGAGGAGCTAAACTTGCAAAATGCCGGCATGTGGACTGTCAACCCGCTGTTCTGTGAATTTGTCCGGGTGGATGGCGTCACCATTCGCAATCCCGTGCCCTCGCCCAACACCGACGGGATCAACCCGGAAAGCTGCCGCAATGTCCGGATCATTAATTGCTGCATTGATGTTGGCGACGATTGCGTCACGCTCAAGTCCGGCTTGGACGCCGTGGGCCGCCAGGTGGGGCAACCCGACGAGAACATCACCATTGCCAATTGCGTGATGATGCGCGGACATGGCGGCGTCACCATCGGCAGCGAGATGTCCGGCGGAGTCAGGAATGTCGCGGTGGCCAATTGCGTCTTTCAAGGTACAGACATCGGCATCCGCGTCAAATCGCAACGCGGCCGTGGCGGGGTCGTCGAGGGTTTCACCGCCGCCAACATCACGATGGAGAACGTTGCCCACCCATTTGTCATCACCACGTTTTACATGGGCAGGGACAAACCGGCCGACCAGTTCGCCGTCAACGAAGGAACGCCGCGATTCCGCGATTTCCTCTTTAGCAATATCACGGCACGCGGCGCCAGCGATGCAGGCAGCGTCACCGGCTTGCGCGAAATGCCGGTGGAGGACATTGTTTTCAGCAACGTTCACATTGCCGCTGAAAACGGATTCATCTGCACGAACGCCCGGCGAATTTCCTTTTACGACGTTGAAATAAATCCCGGGGAAGGACCGGCCCTGACCTTGCGCAACGCCGCCGAGGTTGACACCGCGCGCTTGCACAGCCGGACGCTGGCCGCCGGAACGCCGTTGGTGCAATCGGACGCCATGAACAAAAACTGATCGAACCAATGCGAAGGACGGAGGTATAGGAAGTTGATATTCCGTCCCGCGCCTGATATAAGACGAACTGCTATGACCCGTAAACGCCAGAAGCGAGTCCTGATTGCACTGGGATGGTATGACTACCGCCTGCACCGGGGCGTTGAAAAATTCGCACAGGAACACCATTGGCATCTTTCCAGCAACTTCGCGCGCGAAAAGGTCATTCCCTGGGGATGGGATGGCGACGGCATACTGGCCTGGCTGGGGGCGGGCGATGATCTGGCGGAATTTGTCAAAGACACGGCCAAGCCGACGGTGGATCTGAGTTTTCGTCGCCCGCACCTGCCCTTTGCCCGCGTGCTCGAGGACCACGCCCACGCCGCGCAGTTGGCGGCGGAACATTTTCTCTCCCGCGGTTTCAGGCACTTCATGTTTTACAGCGATGAGGACAACTGGTCCTATCTGGAGCGGGGCGAGGGGTTTGTGGCCGCCTTGCGCCGCGCGGGCCACGACTGTGAGTGGCTGCGTTGGAACCATGCCCCCGAATACAGCACCGGCCGCGAACAATGGACGCGCAAAAGAAGCTGGCTGGCGGCCCAGCTCAAACAAGCGCCCAAGGCACTGGCCGTCTTCGCCGCCAACGATCAACACGCGGTGGAAGTGCTGGAAGCCTGCGAAATGGCCCGCCTGGCCGTGCCCGAACAGGTGGCCATTGTCGGCACGGAGAATTACCTGCTGGCGCCGGACGCCATGCGCACCCCGATTTCCAGCGTTGACACCAATTTGGAAACCCTCGGCCACACCGGCGCGGCGCTGCTGGAGGATTTAATGAACGGCAAACGGCCGTCGGCGCGGATTATTCGCGTTCCGGCCGTGGGCGTGATCACCCGCAAAAGCAGCGACCTCCTGGCAGTCAAACACAAAGGCGTCGCCAACGGTTTGCGCTTCATCTGGGAGCATTTCCATGAACCGATCCGGGTCAAGGACCTGCTGAACGTCGCTGGCATGTCGCGGCGCGGCCTGCACAAGGCCTTCATGGAGAACATCGGGCGCACGCCTGGCCAGGAATTGCAGCGGTTGCGCATGGAGAAGGCCAAACGTTTGCTGGCCGATTCCGACCAAAAGATCGAGGTTTTGGCCAGCATGTGCGGCTATCAGAGCGCCAACTCGTTTTCCGTGGCGTTCAAAAACACCACTGGCATGACACTCAGCAGCTATCGCAAATCCGTCGTCCGCACCACCACCAAGGACCAGTGACCGGCCAATGCTAGGCCGCCGCCCGCTCCGCCCGCCGCGGACTTCGCGCAGGCGCGGCTTCCCGCTTCTCGGGCAGGGCCAGATATTGGCGGGCGTTGCTGTAGCAGATGTTGCGGATCATCGTGCCGAGCAGCGCTTCGTCGTTGGGCAACTCGCCGCGTTCGACTTCCTGCCCGATGAGATTGCACAGCACACGGCGGAAATATTCGTGGCGGGGATAAGACATGAAAGAGCGCGAATCAGTCACCATGCCGACAAAACGCGAGAGCAGGCCGATGTTGGACAGGGCGTTGAGCTGCCACTCAATGCCTTCCTTCTGGTCCAGGAACCACCAACCGGAGCCGAATTGCATTTTGCCCGGAACCGTGCCGTCCTGAAAACTCCCGATGACGGTGGAAAAAACGTAATTGTCAACAGGATTATTGTTATAGACGATCATCTTGGGCATCCGGCCCTCGCGCTCAAGCAAATCAAGGTAACGCACCAGGGCCTGCGCCTGTGGGAAGTCTCCGATGCAGTCAAATCCGGTGTCGGGCCCGAGTCGCTCCAGGAGCCGGGTGTTGTTGTTGCGCAACGCGCCGAGGTGCAGTTGTTTGACCCACCCTTTCTCCGCATCCCACCGGCCAAAATGCAGCATCATGCTCAGGCCAAATTGCGCCTGTTCTTCCGGGGAGGCCGCCAGGCCGCGGCGCGCCCGGGCAAAAATTGCCGCCGCCGTCTTGTCCGGGCACGGGCTGGCCGGGCATTGGTTGAGTCCATGGTCGGAAAGCCGGCAACCTTGGGCGTGGAAGTAGTCATGCCGCCGCCGCAAGGCGGCCACTAAATCTTCCAGGCCGGCGATGTCTGTGTCAGCCGTCTGCTCCAGGCGGCTGATCCAGGCGTTGAACGCCGCCGGTTGGCCGACCGCCAGCGCCTTGTCCGGGCGATAGCAGGGAAAAACGCGTGTGGCCAAGCCGTCGGCCGCGATCTTTCTATGATGCGTCAGGTCGTCGGTTGGATCATCCGTGGTGCATAGGGTGGAGACGTTGAATTTTCTTAGGATGCCGCGGGTGGAGAGTTCGGGGCGGGCCAATTGTTCGTTGGCCTTTTGCCATACCCGCGCCGCGCTCTCCTCGTCCAACAGTTCGCTGATGCCGAAATAACGCTTGAGTTCCAAATGGGTCCAGTGATAGAGCGGGTTGCGCAGGGTGTGCGGCACCGTTGCCGCCCAGGCGCGAAACTTGGCAAACGGTTCGGCCGCGCCGGTGCAGTAATCCTCCGCCACGCCATTGGCGCGCATGGCGCGCCATTTGTAATGGTCCCCTTCGAGCCAGATTTCAAAGAGGTTGCGGAACTGCCGGTTTTCCGCGATGTCTTTGGGGGACAGATGGCAATGGTAATCGAAGATCGGCTGTCCCTCGGCGAATTGCTTGTAAAGCCGCTGCGCCGTGCGGTTGTGCAACAAGAACTTTTCGTCAATGAATTTCATGTCAGTCTCCCGCTAAAAAAAGCGGCTTGACGTGCCGTTCGAACAGATTCTCCGTGACGTTGGCCGCCACCGAACTCTTATATTGGTCAAGCGCTTTTAAATACCGTTTCCCCATCCTGGCGGCGATCTTGTAGCCGACGTGCAGCAATTGCCGCACGCTGGGGTTGTAAGCCGGATTCTTTTGGTCGTGCCGCACGGCGGAGACGAATTGCCCGCTGTCCCAGCCCTGCACCGTTGCCGCCGCCGGCAACCGGCTGCGGTCTATGTCCAGCACCGTCGCGTAAGGCGCGCACAATTCGTCAATATGCTCCAGCGATCCGGCGTAAATCTCCTTCGCCATCGCCAGGCCGCCGCCACCGGCCGCCGCCAGGCCGATGATTTCCTCCAGCCACGTCGTGCCGGCGGTCTTGAGATGCACCCCCGCCCCGCTCCGGCGCAAGGCCCGTCGAATCGCCCCGTAAATGGAGAATTTATCGCTGCCGGAATGCACGCTCAACTTGAGGCCGGCGGGAAAACCGTACTGTTGCACCGCAAACTTCAGCACCGCCAGGTCCTCGTTGAACTCCTTCTCGAATTGAGCGATGTCCCCCGCGTAATCAACCCCTTTGTTGAAGCGGCCCGTGAATTTGGGCGCGATGGTTTGCAGGGGAATGGCCTCATCGCTCAGCGCCGCCAGGATGACCCGCAATTCCACCGGCGTCTGCGGTGTGTCCGTCTCGTCCATGGACACTTCGGTCACGAAGTAGGCCGGCCCTTTGGCCTGCGCGATATGGCGGTAAATCTGCCCCGCCTCCAGCACCGCCAGCAGATACTTCCGGGCGATCTTTTCCACTGTCGCGCGATCCGCCTCAGCCGATCCGTTAAACAATTCCGGGTGGCGGTCCAGCAGCCGCCGCACCGCTTCCGGCGACGCCGACTGGCCGATCCAGTCCGCCACGTCAATGGTGTAAAAATTGCAGTGCGGCAGAAATCGATCCACGGTCTCCAGCCGAATATGGTCGGCATCCAGAAAGTAGGGTTTCTCCCAGTGCAGCGCCCGAACTGCGGCATCCACCGCCGCGCGGCTTTGAGCGGGTTCAGAGCCGATGGTGACATGTTCGCGATTGGATTTGTTCCAAACGGGGACGATGTCAACACCTTCGCCAGCGGCGCGGAGACAGGTTTGCAACTGGGCCTGGGCCTGCCGCGCAAACCGGTCGCCCATCCCGAACGAGTGCTTCCCAAGAGGCAAGAAATTATTCATCAAGAGTTCCAGTCTGTTAACATATCAGTTTTGGCCGCCAATAGGGATGGCTTTTTTCTGCATTGCGCCATGAAAAATCGGCATTGTGGTGGGAAGGCCGCTTTGGACGGTGCTTCGCCGCCATCGTCGTCATGGCGCTTGCAGAATGTAGAATTGCTCCGAATCATTTACGGTCACCGCGCCATTGACAGTCTGGGAGAAACCGCCGGTGGCACTAAGTGTAAAGGTGCCCGCAACCTGCCAACTTGAGACTGGCAATGTTGGATCTGTGCTCGTCAGCACAGTATAAGTTCCGGCTACTCCGTTGTTTCCATTGATGGTCAAGTTGGTACCGGCAAGACTGATGCTGGTGATGACCGGGTGCGGCGCTGGGTTCACTGTCACACTGATATTGAAGGTGATCGTGCTGTAGTCGGTATTGTTGGTCGGGGTAAAAGTCACCGATTGGTTCGACGTGCCGACACCGGGTGTCAACGTCGGTGTGGTAAAGGCAAAACTGCCGGGCACGGAGGCCGAGCCGCCGCTCAAAGTCGAGGCGCTCAACGCCTGCCCGACGGTGATCGCCGAGGCCGTCGGCGTGCTTACCAATGTTGGCGTCGCCTGGAGCACCGTTACACTGACATTGAAGCTAAACGTCGTGTACCCGACAGAATTGCTCGGAGTGAAGGTCACTGACTGATTCCCCGTGCCTGCGCCTGGCATCGTCGAAGGCGTGGTGAAGGCGAAGCTGCCGGGCACGGATGCTGAGCCGTTGGTCAGCGTCGAAGCGCTCAATGCCTGCCCGTAGGTGATTGTCGCGGCTGTCGGTGCGCTCACCAATGTCGGCACAGTCTTTGAAACTTCAAACAGAACCTCCTTGGCCGACGTATTGGTGGAAAGGGTGTAAATGAAGCCCGGGAAGCCTGCCGGCGTGCTGCCAAGAACCGCCTGGCCGCTCTCAGTGCCCGTGTAGTTGAACAGGGTGTAGTTAGTGGCGGTAAAACCGCCGGCGTTGCTGATGTTGAGCGTGCTGTTAAGTGTCAGGTTGCCCGTGACATTCACCGTTGCGGCATTTGTGCCGAGCGTGAAATTGACCGGTGCCGCAGCAGGTAAAGTCAGACCGGTCGTGTCCGAAAGCAGGCTCCCAGCCAGAGTGATGGGGTTCGCGTTGAACAGGGCGGAATCATTGCAGGTGGCCGGCGCGTTGTAAAACGCGAGCGAGTTGGTGTTGTCATCCCCCTGCAGGGTGATCACGCTGGCGCCAGGGACGCTGTTGCTGAAAGTGGCCTGCGCATTGCACAGCGCGAAGGTTGGATTGCCGCCGGTATTGGTTATTTGTGAATTCACGATCTGGACGCCGATGATGTTGTATAGATCGAAAGTGCCGTTGGCAGTGATCTTGAGCGCGCTTAAGAGGATGTTGGTGGCGGGCAATTCCAATCTTGCCCAAATCATGCCAGGCTGGCCGGCCGTGGCAGTGAGGTTGCTGATGACGATGTCGCTCCAAATCGGTTCGCCGCTTGTGTTGCTTATCGACCTGCCTGCCGCAACGGCAGGAGTGATGCCGGCGGTGGTGGGATTGCCGTAGGAGTCGTAATAACTGTAAATCAAGATTGGCGCATAGGTGATGTTGGTCATGGTGAGGTGGCAATAATTTAGATACCGGGCCGTGCCTCCCCGACCGCTGTCAGACTTCATGCGGATACCATTGTCCGTGTTGTTGAAAGTGCAGTCGATTACCGTCAGATTCGTCACACCATCAGTGGTATAGCTGCCAATAGATACGCCGTGCCCGTTGCCGAACGTGCAGTTGGTGATCACTGTGTTGTAGGTGGGCGCGCCGCTGCTGCCCATGGCGATGTTGTCGTCCCCGGTGCTGATCACACAGTTTTGCACCAGGGAATTGCTGCCCACCAAATCAATGCCATCGGTGTTATGTGAGGGACTCGAGGCGTTGGAGGCGGGCGCGGTGATGGTGATCCCCTGGATGGTCACGTTGGCCGTGCTGCTGCCTTTGAAAACTATTTGCTGCGCCGGGGCATTTGAAACCGTCAGATTTTGGATCAGCACCCGCTGGCAGGAGTCGAAATAAACCATGTAAAGCCCGCTGTCTGGATCGCTCGCCCACCAGGGCGCGCCCTGGCCGTCAATGGCCCCCGACCCGCTGATTTCGAGATCGCTCAACGAGGAAGAATTCAGCAGAGGGGTTGTTCCGGACCAGGTGCCGTAAGGCAGCATTCGCAGAATCGCTCCGGCGTCAATTTGCAGATTGACCTTGCTCCTCATGGTGAGCGGGCCGGTCAGATAAATGCCCGGGCCGGGAATCTCGACCGTGCCGCCGCCAGTGGCCCCCGCGGCGGCCGTGATGGCGGCATTGATGGCGGAAGCGTTGTTCGCATTGCTCGTGGAGGCGCCGTATCCGGTGACTGCATTAAAAATGTTGTTGGTATTTATGCTTGGCAACGTCGGATTGCCGGCGTGAACCCAACCGGCAAAAGCCAGCGAAGCGAAAAGGGAGATGGTTCCTAGTTTCATGAGTATGATTCCAAAGCGCAATCTGACAAAACTTCTAATTGTGAATATACCACATTGGCCGCAAATAAACATCGCCTTTCTCTGCACTGCCCCTTGAAAAATAGGCACTGTCGGGGATGGCCGGTTTGGCTGGTTCTTCCGGTGGCCGAAAATGCTGCTTTACATCAACTTAATACCAAATAAATCCTCCAGCTTTGCTGGAGAGACTCCCAGAGTTTGACAGCTCCGGGAGCCATTGGGAGTCTCCTGATCGTGAACCGCTCAAAGTTTACGAAAAGGAGAGACCAATGGAAACGTATGAAACCCTGAAACACACGACGTGGGAATGCAAATATCACATCGTGTTTATACCGAAGTGTCGCAAGAAAGTATTGTATGGGCAGATTCGAGGGGAGCTGGGGAGGGTCTTTCGAGACCTGGCCTGGCAGAGGGAAAGCGAGATCCACGAGGGGCATTTGATGCCCGATCATGTGCCTATGTTGATCTCGATACCACCGAAGTATTCGGTGGCGCAAGTGATGGGGTTTATGAAGGGGAAAACGGCGATCCACATCGCCCGGGTGTGGGCTGGGAGAAGAAAGAGCTTCGTGGGGCAGCAGTTTTGGGCGTGGGGCTACTGGGTGTCGACGGTGGGCCGGGACGAGGGAGCGGGACGTCGATACATCCAAGAGCAAGAGAAGGAAGACCAGCGAATGGATCAACTTGGGCTAATGCCGCTTTGAGCGGTTCACGCTATTCCAAGCCTCCGGCTTTGCCGGAGGTCGCTGACTGAAGAGCCAGGGCTTTTTATTGCAGACGCACTCGTTTGGGGGTATGACTCAAATCGAGTTGGAATGCCCGGCTGAATCATCGCGTAACAGGCTTTAGTTTTCTGACAAGCTGCGGCAGGGTCAGGGCGTTCGCATTGTGGACCAAATGGATTACGGTCTTTTCGTCCCCGCAATCGGTAATATCCGGACCGGCGGCAAGCTGCCAGCCCAGCCGGCTACCCCCGATAAACAGGATGTTGGGGCTGACGTTGGTCCCTTCCATTTCCGCGCGCCAGGATCGTCTCTCGAAACCATAAATCAAAGTTCTCGGATAGTCCGGGAACATCATCTCCCCGGCCAGGCAATAGAAGGATGCATCGGCGTAAGTGCAATTGATTGGCGGCAATGCAACAATCAGGTCCGCCTTGTTCCTGCATAGAGCGTCAATCCTGGCACAGACCCGTCCAATTTCATCAATACGACGGAGTTCAACCACCGGCAGCGGGGCGGCCTCCTGCCTTTGCAGGCTCGCGCCAATAGTTGACAGTTTGACGGAGAACACCGCGATGGAAACGAGCAGCAGCCAGCAGGAAAACGCCCTTGGTTTCTTGATCAAATCTGAACAAAACGAGAAGGCAATTCCCAACAGCAGGGGAACTGCCAAAAACATGCGGGAACTGGCATAACTGACCCAATTGCTTCCATCCTCGATTTTGGGAAGTCCCAGCGAGTGTAGGATAAGTACCCCGCAGGCCAGCAAGGCGACTGCTTCCGGCAGGCGGCGCTTTCCGGCCAGGAGGACCATGATCGTGACCAGCAGCGGCAGCGCCAGGAAGCCGCAAGGCCAAAAGACCGGGCACAACCAGGCAAAATGACTGTCAAGATGCTTTAAGCTGCGGCCAAGAATCTCAGGATGAAAAACGAGCATCGCCGGGCTTAGGGCGTGGATGGGCGTATGTTTTGCATAGTAGATGGCCACAAGATTGTTCAGCGCCACGAAAGGCATCACTCCGAGGATAGGATAAAGCCAGGCCCGCCATGAGCGCGCGTGATGAAGCTGAATCGCAAGAACCAGAACCATGAACACTGGCAGCGAATTGGGATTCAGGACGAAGGCCAGTCCGGCTATGGAACCGGCCAAAAGGAAGCTTAAGGCGGAACGTTTCAAGCTGTAAATGAAGGGAAAGAGCGTCACAAGAAAAAGACCCGTGACAAGACCGCGGGAAGCCGTTGTCAACATGCCAAACTCGGTCGGGAGCAACACCGGGATGGCGGCAAAAGCGCAGGCGGCCGCCAAATCGTGCCGCCTGTAATAAAATGCGAACGCCAGATAGGGAGCCAGGGCCAACAATGAAGTCACCACCGGAAAGGCAAGCCACGGCGCGATTCCCAGGCGCAAAAAGGGCGCGGCCAGCAAAGATTCCAGCATATAGTTGTAATTCTGGCCGTATACGCAGGGTTCATGGAATATGCCGTGGGAATAATCTCTTCCGCCCGCCCAAAAAATGACCTGGTCACTGTCCGTGAACACAAATCCAACCCTCATTAGAAGGTGGAGGCGGTCAATGATCGCCATGGAAAAAGTCAGCCAGAATATCGCGCTGCCGGGTAAAGAATCGAGGCGCCTTTCCAAGGCGGTGAAGCAGGGCCGTTTTACATTGCTGCCCATCATGCGACAGTTCTGGCGGCTCGGGAGCATTTGTGTTTCCAAGTGGATAACAGATTGAGCAGTCTGTCCAGCTTTCCGATTCGTGGTTTGGAGCGCTGGCTCAAAAATAAAGCAAGCCTGCCGTCGGCTGGGGACGGGCTGCGGCGCGGCACTTTTCTCGGAACGAAAAGTGGAGGCGGCGGGAGTTGAAATCGTCAGGCGAGTCAAAAAGATTTTCGCGTTCGTGCGCGGTGCGCCATAAAGCTGTTGTCAATAGGGGCGTTCGTTCGTGTTTGGATTCTTTGTCATTCGTCTGACAACACGCACCGTAATGCACAAATTTACCGATTGTTTGTCCCGTCCTGTCCCGTCAAAGAGGGGGGAGGGGGTATGGCTTCCGGCAGCTGGGACGGGTTGGCGTGACTGGTTCGAGCGGGGAAAATTTCATTACAAAAGGGCGACTTTCGTGGCACGATGCTCACACTGCAACCGGAACAGAAAGGTGCGATCACGGCGCGGAACGCGCGTTGGTTCCGGCGGGTTCTGATCGCGAAGAACGCTTGCGCTTGAGCGAACTTTGGCAGCACGATTCTTCCATTCACCAGTGGTGGCCGGTCCCTGACAAGCAAACTCTGCTTTTGACCGTCGATGATCATTCACGAAAGCTTTTGGGCGCGGTTTTTGTCCCCACCGATACGAAATGGAATCACTTCGAGCATTTTCGCCGTCTCTTCCTCCAGCACTGCTTGCCGCTGGTGGTTTACAGCGATGGCCTCAGCCTTTTTGGCCATGATTCCATGTCTGATGATCGGGATCCCTGTTCCGAGCTCCAACGCGCCTTCACTGCCCTGGGTGTGACCCATTTGGTGGCCTCCAGCCCCCAAGCCAAAGACAAAAGCGAACGCCGCTTTGGAACCATCCAACAGCGCCTTGTCGCCCTGCTGGCTTACGAACAGGTTCGCGATTACACCGTTGCTCAAGCTGTCCTGGATCGCCAAGTCGCCGACCAAAATGCCGCCATTTGCCGCACCACGGGTTACACCTCCAACGCGGCTTGGGACAAGGCCCTTGGGGAAAAGCGTACGGCCACACACCCTTGCCTGCCCTCCGACCTGCTGGACCTCCATCTGGCGCTCCACTTATGCCGCCGCGTCAGTGCCGATTTCCAAATCGACTTTTTGGGCCGCAGTTGGCCCATTGCCCCAACAAAACGCGCAACAGTCACCCTGATCCATCATCCGCTACGCCAATTCTGGGCCGTAACACAGCCACCACTTCCGCCGCAAAATAACTGGCCTGAAATCTTGGGGAATTACTCTCTTCGAACTGTCTCATTTTGAACTCGCGCAGAATTCTCCTTTTGAACTTCCGCCGACACCGCTCCGTTTTTTTCTTGAGGACGACCCTAGCCTGGGCAAGACGATCGTGGCCGGCCTGTTCATGAAGGAGCTTTTGATTCGTGGCGGCCTGATGCGCTGTCTCGTTGTCTGCCCCGGCAATCTTGTTGAGCAATGGCAGAACGAACTCCATTGACGCGAAGATCAGCCATGCCGTTGAGACGTTTTGACGCCCACAAACATGGTTCGGAGGCTACAACGCCTGCCACAATGGCGGTTTAAGGCGACCACCGCAATTCCGGGACTGGCAGTGGAGTGAAGCAGCCTTGGTAGCTCGTTAGGCTCATAACCTGAAGGTCGTAGTTCTCAAATCCCGCCCCCACAACCAATTTCCGGGCCTGAAACCCTTGTTTTAGGCCCGTTTTTATTGGCATTTTTTCACTTCCTTCATTTCCGACGCCTTCGTGGGCATCGCATGACCTCGCACTAATGTATTCATCGAGGAGGATCGGGAACGGATGCCCAAAAGCATACCCCCTCAGCAATAACCGAATGCCTGACAGTACTTCGCCAGACCCGCCTGAAGCGGAGCGAGCGCATCGGCGTAATGTTCCCAACGCTTCACGGCTCGAGTGTAAACCGGCTTCGTCACTTCATTGTAAGTAGGCGAATAGACGCATTTGCGGCGCGCCGTTTCATAATACATCGCCTGGGCTTCGTGCCACGGCAACCCCAGGAAATTTGTCACCCGCCGTCCCTCCGCTTCCAAATTACCGACCACGTCCTCGTAGCGTGTTTCAATCCATTCGAAGCCGCCCAACTCTCTCAGGCGCAACCAAACGTCCATCAAGTCGGAATAGTACCTGGCGGTACGCTCCAAGCTCGCAAAGGTGACGATTTCCTGGTCCCTGCGGATGTTCTGGAAGTAGCAACTAATGATGATGTCCCGCGGATCGCGCAAGGCGATGACGACTTTCGACAAAGGAAAAAGACGGAGCCAAAGATGAAGCGACATTGTGGTGAAGGGGTTTTTGTCCAACAACAGCTTGGCACCCGGATTTTCCTGCGTCTCGTACAGGAGGCTTTTGAAATAACGGTCGATCAATTGGGCGCGTCCGGCAGCCGTGAGGCTGTCCAGTGATTTGAGAGTCAACCCCGGGGCCGGCGGCGGCGGGTTAAGGGGAACCAACAACTGCTTCGCAAAGGCCGGGGGTTCGTCAAATACAAGAATATCCGGATGAGCGCCGAGTATCTGTTCCACAAGGGTCGTGCCGCTACGGGGATGGCCGCCCAAAAGCGCCAATGGATGCGGGCATGGGGAGCAGGCGGCCTCCTCGCGCCAGCGCCGCAGCGTCTCCGGATTCAACGCCGCAAGCAACTTGCGCCGCATCTGGCCCGCCTTTTCCAAAGCCTGCTCGATCGCAGGCGTGTTCGCCGTCTTGCACCGCAGCGTCTTGGCCTTACCCAGACAGATCAATGCCTCGGCGTAATGTCCAAACGTGTCCAGCACAGCGGCCAGCAAATAATTGGCGTCGGCTTGTACGTCCAACGGCAGCACTGGATCTCTCAACAAGTCTCGCAAGGCAGTCTCTGTTTCCGCGGTGAGTCCTTTGCCATGCAGCAAAAATGCCTTAAAATACAGCAGCCGGCCGTCTTTCGGTTGCCGGGTCAGGCCGGTCTCGACACATTCCCATGCTTCCTGCAGGCGGCGGCTTTGCTCCAACACCTTTGCCAGACGCAGGCGGGCGTCAACCGACGAGGGGTCCACCCCCACCGCGCGCTGGAGGCAGGCGCGGGCCTGATCCAGGCGGCGCAGGCGAAAGTTTTGCAGGCCGATGGCAACCAGCAAGGCGGCATCGGCTGAGGAAAGTTCCGCCGCGCGTTGAAAGGCCTGGCAAGCCTGCGCAAAATCCAGATCGCTCGACGCCGCGATGCCTAATTCAGCCCACAACTTCGGCACGCCCGGGTACTTTTGGAGCAGTTTGCGGTAGCTGGCCAGAGCGGGGGCATACCAGCCTAGGCGCATGTATTCTTGCGCATGTTGCCAGGAAGCCATGTCGTGGGCGGAACCCTTTATTCTTGCTAGGTCGTCCTGTGAATTGCTTTTGCCTCTTTCTATCATGGCTGTTCGGCAGTCCGGTGAAACCTAAGGCTTGCCTGTGGCATTGGCAAGCCTCACACCGTGCGGAGCCAGCGCCCACGGATCTACGTTTATTTCGTTTATACGGTATTCATCCGTCTCAGGAGATTTGTCCTTAATGGCAAACCGCTTGAAGAAACAATTCTTGTGCGCCAGTGACTTGAGCGACCGTGGCATTGGGCATGTTGTTGGACAGGCAACCGTGGAAAATGCATTCAGTCTCATGACTCTACTATAACGATGTTCAGCGGAAAATCTGTTGCGCAGGCAGTTTCAATGAAGCCAATGGCGGGGTTCGTGATGATTTGATTGTCATCGGGCGCCTGGAAATCTCAGCGTTAATCCTGGAACAGCAACGGCGCGAATTGATACAGGCTGCGCCGCCAGGACTGCCATTCGTGAGCCGTCAACGGGGATTCGTAGTACAAGCTGTTTACGCCAGCTTGCTTGAGCGCGTCCGCATCGGCTTTGGCCTTGGCGGCGCCACGTTCGCGGCCACCAAAGCTGCAAAACACCACCTTCACCTTCTCCTTGAAAGCGGCCATATCGGTGATATTCGTCGGAGAGATGCTGCCGCCACTGAAGATGCCGATGTGGGAAAACTTGTCAAGGTTGGCCATCGTGATCACTCGCGTTTGCATGCCGCCCATGGAGAGGCCGGCCATGGCCCGATGGGGCTGATCGGAAAGGGTGCGGTAGTTGGCATCAACGTAGGGGATCAGGTCATAAATAAGGATGTGCTCGAAAGCGCTGAAATTGAACACGCGTCCGCCGGGGCCGACGACGCCAGCCGGCGCGCCGTTCGTTGCAGCGGTGGCAGCCGCGTTTGTAGAAGCTCCGCCCCGGCGAGGACCGCCAATACCGCCGCCGTTTTCCATCACGATGATGAAAGCCTTGGCTTTGCCATCGGCAATCAGGTTGTCCATGATGAGGTTGGCGTGACCTTGGTTGCCCCAACCTGTTTCATCTTCGCCCGCACCGTGCTGCAAATAGAGCACCGGGTACCGCTTATTGGGATCTTTGTCATAATCAGGCGGGGTGTAAACGAAGCAGCGGCGGGTTGAGTTGGTGCTATTGGCGAAGTAAAGAACCTCACGGAGCTCGCCATGAGGCACGTTCTTGACGGCGTAAAAATCCTGGTCCTTGGCGGGGATTTCGATGCCGCTGCCCCAGCGGCTGGCGCCGTAGAAGTACAGACTGCCAGGGTCCGGAACTTGGGCACCGTCGATAACGAGTTGGTAGTAGTGGAACCCTTCGTCCTGCGGTTGCGAGACGCCCATCCACGCGCCGTCATCGCCCTTGGTCAAAGGATACTTCACACCGCCAAGATCGAGTTTAACACTTTGAGCATCGGGCGCGATAACGCGGGCGCGAACGCGGCGTTCGGAGTTGACCTGGGGATGCTGCTTTCCCTGCTGGTTGGATGTCGCAGGTTTCCAGTCGTCCGCAGGCTCATTGGTGGCGGGGGTCGAATTGGTTTGGGCAAAGGCGATACCGCTGCCCGCCATTAACGTAAGGAAACAGACCGTTTTAATTTTCATGTTTTGCGTGCATTAAAGGTTTGCCACCACTATTTGGTTCTTAATTTCAAGACGGTGATGGAGTATGGTGGAAATTCGCGCGTGAAATTGGCGCTCAAGTTGGCCTTTTCCGTGTGTGGAACGACTTTTTCAGGCTGTTCGAGGGAATTTGTATCATCCGGGCTGCCCGCTGCCAAAACAACCGCTTCGCCTTCGGATTCAATCTGCGGCCCGCCGGTAATTTGAATATTAATGCTCCACGCCGTACCGGCTTCGTTCACAACCTTGAGGTAAATGATCCCGCTCTTGCTGTCACGCGTGGCGCAGGAAAAAACTTGCCGGATTTGCTGTGGCGGCGGGGTAACACCGCGTCGCGCCCGCGGCTGCCATTCGCGCGTCGGAATGTTCTGCGAATCAGTCGCGAGGATTTCATCACCGCGCATTGTGCTGAACATCTGCTGGGCGTAATAAGCAGGCGAGGCGTAGCTGGTCAGCGCGTCGTAGCCGATCAAATCCGTCGCCCATTGCATTGAGCGATTCCCCCCGGTGAGTTCGCTGACGTTGACGAAAAGCGGCGCATAGCAGGATATCAGAACGACGTCGGAATTGCGCTCCATGCCGGTCATCCAGGCGGCGTCGCCGAGTGCCCCGGCCATGTTGGGGGTGGGCGAGCCGACACGCGTGGCCCATTCACCGACAAAGATCTTTGTCTTGTTCGTGCGCGAATACTTGTCGTAGTCGAGCGCGTGCGCCTGCATATCTTCTTGGGAACGATAGTAATGTTCGTCCAGCAGATCCGGCACGCGGTTTGTCACCGGCGTCGTGGCGATGACTTGCAAGTTCGGATATTTTGCCTTGATGGCGTCGTAGAATTGTGCGAAGCGTCCGTCGTAGCTGCGGGAGCGGTCGAAGAAATCTTCGTTGCCGATTTCGACATAACGCAAGCGGAACGGCTCGGCATGGCCGTCTTTGACTCGTTGCGCGCCCCATTTCGTGTTCGCGTCGCCAGTCACGTATTCAATTTCGTCCAGCGCATCTTGCACGAAGGACTCGAGATTTGTGCCCGGGTCAATATGTTGTTGGCGTAGCGAGTAACCCGCGTAAACCGCCAGCACCGGCTCCATCCGCAAATCTTCGCACCATTCCAAAAACTCCAGCAAACCGAAGCCATCGGTGGACCAATAACTCCACGGGCTGCGGTGTCCGGGACGTTGCGAAACATCGCCGATGGTCTCCTTCCAGTTGAACCGCTCGGCGATGGTATTGCCTTCAACATAATTGCCACCGGGAAAACGCAAAAACTTCGGCTGCATGTCCGCAAGCCATCGCATGATGTCCGGGCGGGTGCCATTCAGACGATTGTCCCAGGTCGGCAGAAAGAGGGAAACATTCTGGAACCATACGTTGCCGGGCTTGGTAGTCGTGACGACGAAACGGTTCTCTTTCGAGGGTTGAACGCTTCCGGTTTTCAAAATGGCCTCATACTTCTTCCATTTGCCGGAAATTTTTGAAATCGTAGCCTTGGCGAACACCGTTTTGCCGTCGGCGCTTTCCAGCGAGAGATTCAGCGGGCCGGAAAATTTCTTGCCGCGCGCGTAAAATGAGGTGCGATGTGTCGTGTTTGGCTTGACGGGAATACCCCAGAAGCCGCCGTTGGCGATCCCGACGGGCGAAGCTTTCGATGCCTTGCTCGTGTCCACTTTCAAACTCACGTTCAACGCGGCGTTGAGAGGCTGGTTCGTGTCAATCGCCATTGCCGCCTCGCCGACGACGTTCCAGAAAGCCGGATTCTGCATGTTCGACTTGAACGTGCGATTGCGGATCAATTCGGCGTAGAGTCCGCCCTCGTAGGAAAAATTGATCTCCTCCGTCATCAAACCGTAAAGCTCGGGGCTGACTTTGCCGGTCACCTTGCCCGCGTCAATTTGCAAAATCGGAGTCGCGGGAGGGGCGTTGCCTCCTGATAAAGGGTTTGATGCCCCGGAAGTTGAGCTGGTTTGCGCGGACGCAAAGCTCATAATGACGACCATACTGGCGATAATCAATTTTCTCATAGGTAAAGACGATTTGAAAGTTTATTAGCAGTAATCATCCACATGCAAGCCGGGAATCGACTGAGCTTGGTGAATGTGCCGTCGCCGTTGTCAGACCGCCATGCAAGCGCGCTGGTGATGCAGAATCCAAGTGTGCAGAGGACGGCGGCAGTGGTCGCGTTGAATTTCAGCTTCATGTGTAAAAAACCGCCGCGTGGCTAACCAATCCACGCGGCGGCTATGCTTTCGCTGTTTGCGCCCAACCCTCAACTAAAACCACGTTGCTGCGCTAATCACTGCGCTGTCGGGGGGTTCTGCAGCATGAAGAACGCCGATGACGAAAGGTCCGTGCCATTCTCATTCGTTCCCCCGTCCGCGGTCGGCAGACACGTATTAGGGATCAAAGTCCATAAATTGGACGCTCCCATCAATGTCGGGGGTAATACGCTTGTGGTGCCATTCCAGTACGTCGTTAAGACCCAATTGGCATCGGTCAGGTGAGCTTTTGTTTCCAGTCCGTAATTCAGACCGCCATTCGTAACTGCCTTAGGCCACTCCGCCCAGTATGAAGGCGTCGTGCCGGGGGCGCCCGGGACTAGAACAACGGCGTTTGTGCCGTTGTTGGAAAAGCTCGGATCCCAGAGATTCGTATTAAGGCTGGCATCCACTGTGAAGTTATCATACTCATTTCCATCAAGAATATTCGTAATGGCAATTGAAGCAAGGTCCAAGAATTGACCGTAACCCGCTGGGCTATTCGGGGCTGTTCCAAATGTTATGACCATCGGATTCTCGAAGTAGCTGATCCAAGATGAACCATCTGAATTCGTCGTCGGCAAGGTGAAGTTATTGCTCATGCCGTCCGGCGAATTCACATAGCCGTGCAGGTTGTCGTAGAAACCCATTGTCCAAGTGCCGACACCGGTGGTGCTGCCGGTGGTCCAATAGGTCAAGTTTGTACTACTTGCAGTATTTCCATAATTGCCAACCCCTTGACTTGGCTGGTTGATCTTGTAATCAAGACTGCACGTAAACCCATTTGTCTCAGCCGTAATTGACCACTGAAATCCATTGGGAGCCCAATAAAAGATATACCGGCCCATCGCCTGCGTATTGTCACCTGCCATCTCTGTGAAGAACGTATAACCGGGAACGGTATTGAAGTCCTTAAAATTAATCGAATAGGTAACCGGATAATGAGCCGCATTAATCCAAGACTGGTTCCCGTCCACCGTTCCGATTCCTTCCTCATTATATGTTGCGGCGGCGTCCATGGCAAAGATTCTCAACCCCGGTGTGGCGGGCTGAACGGCCAGTGTCGGGTTCGGGAGTGGTTGCGGGGCTGGAGTCGTCATCAGTTGGAGATTCGCAATATCAATCTCTTCGTTTGCGGTAGTGTTAGTGACGTGAGAATCCAGGTAGAAGCTAACGCCAAAGGCCATCTGGCCATTCGCCGGAATAGGCATAAAGTCGCTGCTGCCTGCCTCTGCTACAAATGAAGAGAGAGGAAGCGAAAAATGCTGGTATCCCGCCCCCGCGTTCGGAAAAGCATTAACACTAATATTGGTACATGAACCATCTCCGCCCCAATATGGTTCAGCCCAGTTATCAAAGATGTAAAACGCAGGACCAACATATCCTCCCAGGGTATTCAGAGAAGCGCCTTGGACTGCCAAGTCGAATTCGAGGCTGTAATCTGCCAGGTTAGGGCTGGTGTTGAGGCCGTTGGGCGCCATCCAGGGCGTTTGTATCCCATCGTTAAATCCTTGGACAGAGGTGAATGTGATTGCCCAATTCTGAGTGTTTGTCCCCTGTGGATTATCAGTGGAGATGTTGGATGCCGGGCTGCCACCATAACTGTCATAACTCCATCCCACCTGGCCATACGAGCCCAGTGGATCGGAATCGAAGTTATCGCCCCAGACGACGACGGTGGTTTGCGCAATCGATGAGGCAGTGAAGCCACTCAACACGGCCATTGTTAGAAGTATTTTTTTCATATGATTGGTGCTGCGGTTGTTAATATGTTCGACACGATGAAGCAACTTTGACCATTGGCGAAATCGTGCATTGGAGCGAGAATAACATGTTCTGGAAATGCGTCTATAAGCAGCTATGCGCATGAAATGAGTAAAAATACTCATACCAATAATGGCCGCACCGATCCGGATCCGCTAAAACAGTTCGAAATGTCAGGCTTCGGGCGATGTCGGAGAAAAACCTGAATAGAATTCCTAAGGGATTGATATTCAACACCTTCGGGTTTTTGGACATTAAATGCCGTCACCCAGAAGAGACCTGTGGAGTTGGGCCCACCCTGGGCTAAATGGCTCATTCCCTTCGGGATTGGAAAGCGGTCTCTTGCACTGAGCCATAAACTTGCGGCGGAGCATCACCAGAAACGCCAGTTTGATGCACAGGCATTCGCCAGG
This sequence comes from Limisphaerales bacterium, assembly GCA_052325505.1. Taxonomy (GTDB): domain Bacteria; phylum Verrucomicrobiota; class Verrucomicrobiia; order Limisphaerales; family Palsa-1400; genus DASRLE01. Next base: position 7,636 of record JBKQUS010000048.1, on the reverse strand, counting down.
TCATCGTTGCAGGCCAGAGCCGAATTGCGGAGTCGGGCGGTCCCGAGAAGGATGTCATGGCCCGTGGTAGCAATGGAAAATTCACGCGGACAACGTCTTTTATAGGTATTGCTACTTATATCAAAAGACCGCCGCCAATGGTAATTTCACAAAAGCAAAACAAAACACAATATGGGCCCCTTTGCACATTCAAACCTCCGACTGAAGCACCATCGTCACGGAGGGTTCACGTTGATCGAACTGCTGGTTGTGATCGCCATTATCGCCATCCTGGCGGCCATGCTGCTGCCCTCCCTGGCCAAAGCAAAATACGGAACCAAGGTCACCAACTGCACTTCCAACTACAAGCAATGGACGGTGGCTGTCAATATGTATGCCAACGAATTTAATGCGTATTTGCCCGGATTTGGTTCAGGCACGGGGTTTGGAGGATGGGCATGGGACGTCAGTTCGAACCTTCTCACCGGTTTGGCGCCTTATGGCCTGACCGTTCCGATGTGGTTCTGCCCGGTTCGTCCCAACGAATATCAGTCCGTGGCCCTGGACTTCCAACTGCATTACCACCGCCCGCTAATCACCATCACCGACCTCCAGTTGGGCCTGGCTAACGCCGGCTTCACCGCTGAAGTCCAGATGACTCAAAATTGGTGGGTTAAACGAGTGGGCGGGCAGACAAGCAGCGGGTTTTACCCCAATTTCGATCCGCCGAATGCAAGATATCAAGAGGCTCCCTATCTAACCACCGCCGGAATCTACGGGTGGCCCTATAAGAGCACTGATTTATGCGTATCACGTGTTCCATTCATGAGCGACCTTCTCTATGGCGAAACTATAATCAATCCCAGTCCGTTGAACCAGACTTCGATTCTGACTGTGCCTCCTGCCGCGACGAACATGGGGCATTACTTTAACAATAGACTCACCGGCGTTAATTTAGCCTTTGCCGATGGTCATGTCGCTATACAGCCGGCATTCCAAATCAGAACGCAATACTATGCTGGCGAGTACTGGGACTATTGACCGCGAGAGTTTTTCGCTCATTGCTCAGTCTGTTACGCCAGGAAAGCCCCGGGTTGTGCGATGCCTTAATGTGTCTGTTCAGGGCTATGGAATGGGCTGCCTGCCTGGTAGAGTTTCAACTCAATTTGAAGTTGCCCGGCCAGCACAGTGCTGGATTGCGCTCCGGCCAGGCGCAAGGCGTGCTGCGCCGTTTCCACCGCTTCGGGAAACCGCCCAGCCTCGGCAAAGGCGGCGGCGAGGGTGTGGAGAACGACCGGATTTTCTCCGCCGGTCAGCCCATTGGCCTGCCGTGCCAGTTCGACCGCCCTGTTGCCGTTGCGCAGCGACGCCTCCGAAGAAGTGGCCAGAAGCCAGGCCAGATTACTCTGGATGCTTGGATCGGCTGGTTTAAGTTGCAGCGCCTGCTGAAAATGGGAGATCGCTTCGCCCACTTTGCCCTTTTGCAGAAGGGCATTGCCGAGGTTGATGTGGGCATCCACATAATCGGGTTTGATTTGCAGAGCCTGTTGGAAATGAGTGATCGCTTCATCCGCTCTTCCCTTTCGGGAAAGAATGAGGCCTAGGTTGTGGTGGCCTTCCGCGAAGCCAGGCTGGATTTGCAGTGCCTGTTCATAATGGGTAATGGCGTCGTCCACTCTGCCCTTTTGGAAAAGAGCGATGGCAAGGTTGTTGTGGGCCTCCGCGTAGTCTGGTTTGATTTGCAGCACCTTTTGGTAATCGGCGATCGCTTCATCCACTCTTCCCTTTTGCAGAAGAGCGTTGCCGAGGTTGTAGCGCATTTCCGCCTCGTTGGGCTGGATTTGCAGCGCCTCCTGGTATTGCGTGATCGCCTCGTCCACTCTTCCCTCTTGCCGGAAGGCGGTTCCGAGGTTGTTGTGGAATTCCGCTTGGTTGGGCTGGATTTGCAGCGCCTCTTGATAATGGGTGATCGCTTCGTCCACTCTTCCCTCATCGCAAAGAGCGTTGCCGAGGTTGCAGTGGGCCCGGTAGTTGCGTGTGGTGTAGCCGAGAGCATGGGTCCACAGTTCATCGCTGTTTTTCCAATACCCGGTCTGTATCCAGGCGCAGACAACGAATACTGCGAGCACGGCGGTCATAATGCTCCCAAATGCAAGCCGGCCCGCGTGCCATTTCGCGCCCCACTCAGCCGCCAGCCATGTCACCGCCACATAAATGCCAATCTGCGGCAGGTATGTATATCGATCGTCATGGGCCTGATCACCGACTTGGATGATTCCCACCACCGGCAGCAGCATCACCAAATACCAGAGCCACCCAACCAGCATCCCTGGCTGCTTCCGCCGCCACACCCATGCGACCGCGGAAAGGCCGGCCAGCAGCATCCCGGCCAGCGCCACCTCCCATGACGGCAGGCCGTCGTGTGGAAAAGGATAGAACACGGCCAGTCCCGCTGGCCAGACCATCTGGCCAAGATAGACCATGCAGCTCACCAGCGCGTTGGCACAGCGCAGAGGCAGCGAATATAATTGGTTCGATTGCATGGGTCTGTTTTGCGCCAACAGCGTTGCCACGCAGGCGGCGGAGGAAAGCGCCAGCAAGGGCAACTTTTCCAGCAGCAACCCCGAAAGCTTTAGGGGTTCCACCCGTTGCAACGGCCAATAGTCCAGCAGCAGCAGCACCAAGGGCAGCGTGACCAGCATCGGCTTGCACATCAGGCCCATTGCAAACAGAAGCACGACAAGGCCGTAGCGGGCAGGCGACCACGGACGGCGCGCATAGCGGACATAAGCCCCCATGGTCAGCATGAAGAGCAATCCGCTGAGCACGTCCTTGTGTTCGGCCACCCACGCCACCGATTCCACCCGCAAGGGATGGATGGCAAAGACAGCCGCGACAAAGGCGCTACGCCACAGAGCGCCGGTCATCTGCCGCAGAACCAGAAAAAGAGCAATCACCGCCGCAATGTGGAGCAGGACGTTGGTGAGATGATGGCCGCCGGGATGCAGGCCGTATAACTGGCAATCCAGCATATGGGAAAGCCAGGTCAGCGGGTGCCAATTGGCGGAATGGGTCCGGGTGAACGCCCAGACAATCCCCTTAAACGTCAGACCTTGGGCCACGACCGGATTTTCATACACATACTTATCGTCATCGTAATTGACGAACCCGAAACCCGCCGTTTGCCCGAAAACGGCAAACGTGATCGTGGCCAGCACCAGACACACCGCCGGCGTCCGCCAGCGTTGCTCCCGGCGGCCCGCGTTGACGGGGACTTTTTGCGTAGATTGTTGGCGGATCATAGTTTGCGGACTTGGGTCATAAATGGCCACCCATTACGGCTGGTGTATTACAAATTGCATGGCAGACCGCAACGGGATATTCGATTTTCAACTTTCAGGTGACAAGAAAAAACTTTAATTGACGGCAGCGGCAATCTTGGGCGCAGGAGACCTTGCGGCAATGGACAATGTTGTCAGCAAGATCATTGTCCGAAGGCAAACGTTTTTGCGGCGACTTGATGTTTTTCAGGGAGTGTAAGAACGGTAAAACCGGGCGGGTAGCAGGCTTGTGTTGGTATCGGTGAATTGCCAGAAACCATTTCCATCGGCCAGATTGGTGAAAATGTTCTGCCAGGCATCCAGGTTGGTGGTTGCCTGGACGATGTTCGTGGAGCCGGGAGTGTTCGCAACATACAGTGTCATGCTGGAATTCGGACTCTGGATGATGCGGTTAATGAAAGGAGGGGGCGTGAATCTGAACCAATCCACGTCAAGGTACCCCGTGCCGGGGCTTGGATTATAACAGAAGATCGCGAATTGCTCGCCTTGGAATGTTCCCGTGGCCCAGTCGTAGGCGAGGTTGAATCGGCCGCCCAGTTGCGTCCAGGTTATGGCGTCGGCGCTGTAGAGCAAAGTTCCCAAGTTCTGAATGAAATCCAGGCCCGTGCGGAGATAGATCATCGTTCCTGTAAATGGTGCGGTGGCGAGGGTTGTGTCCACCAAATTGGTATCTGTGGTGTCGATGGGCACGATGACGTTCATGCTCAAAGTGAAGCTGCCGGGGCTGCCGCAGGTGACGGAAATGTTGCCATTGGTCTTTCCAAGGGTGCCAAAACCGCAAATGTCGCCGGGCTGGAGATGGCTCAAATCGAATTTGACCTCGGCGCCGCTCCACGGCCCCTGGCCTTTTTGGATGAGGGTGTTCCGCGCGTACCAGAAGTTCGTTGCTCCCGTCGGCATGAGTCGGAGGCAACCCGGTTGCGCGGTCAACGACCAGCGCGTGTTGTCCGGATTGTGATTCCACTGCCATTGCAGGCCAAGTGTCGGAGAGGAGAAATCACCCGAGGTGGGTATCGTGTAGGCTGGTTTTCCCGCAATCGGGATGGGCGCGATGGCCGGAACCTGCCTGGGCGCACTCGAAGTGCCCCAGACCGGCCAGCCGTTCGACCAGAAAATAGGACTGATGTAAGTCATGCGGCCGATGGCGCCGCAGTCCTGCATGACAAATCCATAATAACTGCCGTCCGGCATGTCCACAATGGCGCCTTGGTGCCCGCCTGTGTTGTTATTCAACGAGTACATGAATGTGTAAGGGCCAAAAAGGCTCGTTGCGCGCGAAACGTAGAGCGACCCGGTCGCCGGCTGCGAATTGAAAATGTAATAATAACCGTTCACCTTGACCACATGAGAGCCTTCAAGCCCCAAGCCATTAGTTATGGTGGTGGATGCGACAACTTCGGAAAAACTGGAATTCAAGGTCAGAAACGTGGTATTGCTTTGCCAGCCGCCAGCCGTGGCGATGTAGCCCACGCCGTTCTCGATGTACAACCCCGGGTCAAAAGCGCTGTAGCTGAGCAGATTGGACTGCCATGGCCCGGCAATGTTTGTGGAATAAAAAATGATGGTGTTTTGGCCATTCGGCGTCTCCACGCAATAGAACGTTCCGTTGTAATACCGCAGGCTGGATGCAAAAATACCGTTGCGATAATCTTGGACGCCGTTGGTGATGTTGTAGTCCGGGCTGCCAGTCAGTTGTGGAACAAGACGCGTGACAATTTCCCAATGCACCAGGTCCTGCGAATGCAGAATCGTCAATCCCGGCACATCAATAAACGTGGTCGTGCTGAAGTAAAAGTCGTTGCTGACACGAATGATGTCGGGATCGGGATAATCCGCGTAGATGGGCGGATTGACATAGAACGGTCCTGTGTTCGTGCCGGACGGTGGTGGGTTCGCAAAGGTGCTTGGGACCACCGTGATCTGAAGATTGTCCAATTCAATTGTTTCGGGGGTGGCGGTGACGCTGGCATTGTAACCTAGAAACAGAAGCTGGAACTGATACTGGCTGGAGGTTGGAACCAGTGCGCCAATCTCATACCCGGTGGGTAATGTGCCCATATTGACCGAATAATGCTGGAACCCGCCTCCGACGGTGTTTTCACTGATGGGCACAGCATAACTCGAACCGTTGGCCTGCGCGGCTCCCCCAAAGATGTTGAGCGTTACCCCGACTCCCGAGTTGGCTCCATGGGTGATTGCCAGATCGAAGGAGAGGGTGTAGTCGGAGAGATCGGCGTCGGTATTGTTGCTGGCTGTATAGAGTGGGGAGTTGACGCCGGCGTTTTCAGTGACCCCGTTTGTTATATTGCCGCTCAGTTGCAAGGCCTGGCCGGCGCCCCCCGCGCCGGGAGACACGATGGTTGCGGTCACGTTGCCACCAGACGCGTCGTTATACGTGCTGCCAAAGGGGCTCAGCGGATAAGAATCGAAATTGTTTGACCAGACAACGGTTTGCGCGTTGGCTGCCATGACGAAGCCGCTCAATGCGGCAACCCAGGCCATGGTTTTGACTGTGAGTTTCATGTTGCTTTTGTTGGGTTTGATTTTACTTCCAGAGCGTCCCGCAAAATGTGCTAACTGGTTAAGTTCATATAAGAGTACCTCGTGGTGGGTAGAATAGCACTCTTGGTGAATTTGGGCCAGTGAGCACAAATACTCATGGCAGCGCAGAGTCTTACGGGAGGCCGAGGCGTACGGCAAGGAAATCCTGGACTTTCTTAAAGCACAAGATCCTCGAATCGCACAAGAAGCCCTTCGTCAATCGATGTTGACCGGTTTGTTCCGGCAACATCTTGCCCGTTGCCGCCTCCGATTCCGCCACCAACGGCTCGCAGCGATTCTCCCGTCTCCTCCTCTCACCCTGAGGCACTTCCTCTTGGTCAGGTGCGGGCTTGACCCATGTTAACTCTACAAAAGCGGCCTTTAGTGTTTAGACTCCCGTTTTGGAGATCGGACTTCCAAACCCGTCGCAAATTATCCGCGCATTTGCAGGTCAAATTCTTTGCCACAAACTCATGGAATTTCGAGCAGATAAAAACAGCACGGCGAATTGTTGTTCATCGCGTTGGTGAAATTGAAACCGCCGGCTGCATTAAATTGATTTGTCAAAACCCGATTCCAGTTGGTAAGTGGCGTGGCGAGGTTGGTTGAAGCAAGCAGATAAAATGTCTCATAAGCTGCGTTCGAGTTGCCGGAATTGCCGGCAAACACCAGGCCGCCGCCAGAAACCAAAACCGAACTGATGACCGGATGGAGAGCTACATTGGTAACAACGTTGGTCAACGTGAGCAACGCCGGTTGCCAGGGGATCAGGTTGTAGGAAAGACCTGACGTGGGGACATCCCCTTGGTAGAGAAATTGCATATTGCACGGGTTGATGGTCTGCGTCTGGTCGGGATTGTTGCGAACCACATCACCGCTGCTGAAGTCGGCCGTCCAAGCGTCGCCGTTGGTGAAAGTGACGTTGGCCTCGCCGGCGAAGGGATCTCTCTGGATCGCGGCCAGCGGGGTCCACGAACCCATGAGATTGGTCGCGGTAAAGGACCGGAAATACCTGTTGCCTGTGGTGCTGATCGCCTCGACGATCATGAGGTATTGGGGGGTCGCTGCCTGCACCGTGTAAACCTGCACGGCCTCGAACAGGTTAAACTCGCTGTCGGTCATTATAGTTGTCGCATTGGTGAACGTGCCCGGGAAGTCGCCGATCGGCATCGTTGCCCGGTAGATGCTGCCGTTGTCATCCGCGAAGAAGAGACAGGCGTTGGTGCTGTCGCAGATTACCGTTTCGTCGATTGAACTTCCCTCATAGAGTTCGTATGGGCGCGACCAGCCATTCGGGTTGGTGGGATTGGTCGAGGTGAGGTAACTGAAACTCCACGGGCCCCACTCGTACATGAGAACCCAGATGTTCTTCGGGGCGAAATAGATCAGCGTCGGCGCAACGGTCGCCAGGGGCAACGCGTACTGAGTGGCGGTGGCCATCTGAGACCAATTGGTGAAGGTCATCATGCCCCCGCCGTAATTCCCTGAGCTGTTGACCGTTGACATATAGACAATGAACTCACCGTTGTAATTGACGCAGCTGAAGTCCTTGAGCGCGATCCACCCGTTCTGTGGCGTGGCGAGCGGGCCCGTCGACGTCCATTCGAAATTCGTGGGCAGCGCACAATCCTGCGCGAGATTGGTGTTCGGGACCACCGTTATTTGAAGATTGTCCAGAAGAATCGTTTCTGGAGTGGCAGTTACACTGGCATTGTAACCTAAAAACAGCAGCTGGAACGAATATTGGCTGGAAGTTGGAACCAGTGGGCCAATGT
>JBKQUS010000047.1:0-11300 GCA_052325505.1 Limisphaerales bacterium | reverse complement strand
TGTTGTTTAAAGGTCTTGTCAAACTTCTTCCGGTTGTTCTTGGATTGGATCACAGGTGCATTCATAGTTGCTTTGGCTTTCAATGTCTCTCTTTACCTGTGTCCGTTTTTTCGCGCAGGCCCACTCTGCCGGGATGGCCCGCTGGCGCGGCTTCCAGCATTCGTCGTTGTGGGTATTTACCGGTCATTACGACTTCGGCATTCGGCATTTTTCCCCGTGGATTGAGGTTTGGCCTCTCTAGATTCTTAGAGCGGTTTAAGAAATACTGCAGCCATTCGGCATCATGAACTGGAGGAGCGGTCTTTTTGGGTTTGGGCTTCGTTTTGGCTCAGTCACAGGCCGCTGCGGGCATGATCCTTCGCCAAAGCCTCGCCAAAACCCAAAAACCCTCGCTCCGAATGGCTACACTATTTCTTAAAACGCTCTAAGCGTGAAAATGTCGTCAAATTATCTCTCAGATATTCAGGGGCTCGCGGCGCTCGCCCCACCCGGGAGGGCGGAGCGCCGCGACGCCCAAATTTCAAATATCTTTGGCTAGATTTTGGCAAGTGTCCAAAAACTGAGACGAGCCGCCACGCGACCCTTCTTGAGTGGAGCGTTGATATGTGCTAATTTACACGCAAAAATGGGCCTGCGTTTCGCATTTCTATCCATCCTGGCAGCGGCCTGTTCCGCCACAAATCTCTGGGCGGGGGGCAGCGGCTTGAACGTTGTGGTGGTCGTCAATCAAAACAGCACCAATTCCATTCAACTGGCCAACGCCTACTGTGAGCAACGCTGTGTCCCGCCGCAAAACGTGTTGCGCCTGACCAACCAATGGTCTGGCGGTTCGGTCTATTGCGTCGAAGATGAATTCCAAAATGAGCTTTGCGCCCCGTTGCTGGCCATGTTGTCTGAACGCGGCCTCACCAACCAGATTGAGTTTGTGCTGCTGTCGATGGATTTGCCTTACTATGTGGTTGGGACCAACGGGATAAACGGCACCACTTCGGCCCTGTTTTACGGTTTCAAGCCGGACACGGTCCCGCCTCCCGGCCTGCCCGTAAGCTGTTCGCTGCCGGATGATTCGTTCAACAGCTACGCCTTCAGCGAACTGCCGTTTGCCGAGGGTGCGCCGGACACCGCCGCCACCAATTCGTTTTTGGCGGTCATGCTGACGGACAGCAACGGGCTGGCCGGCGCCGAACTCATTCTGGACCGGGGCGTGGCCGGCGACAGTTCGTTTCCCGCGCAACCCGTCTATCTGGAGAAGACCGCCGACACGGCGCGAAACGTGCGCTTTTACGAATTCGACAACGCCGTTTTCGAGACGCGCATTCATGGCGGCCACCCGACGGTCCGCACCACCAGCGACTCGACCAGTTTCACCAACCTGCTCGGTCTTGAAACCGGGCTGACGGATTTTGACCTGCCCACCAATGCGTATGTTCCGGGCGCGATTGCCGACAACCTGACTTCCTTTGGCGGCTATCTGCTGGTTAACAGCGGCCAGACACCGTTGCTGGCGTTTCTGGATGCGGGGGCCTCCGGCAGTTACGGCACCGTGGTGGAACCCTGCAATTATCTGCAAAAGTTTCCCAACCCGCTCGATTACTTCTATCAGGCCCGCGGTTTCTGTCTGGCCGAGGCCTACTACCAAAGCATCCAGAATCCGTATCAGGGCGTGATGGTCGGCGAACCGTTGTCCGCGCCCTTCGCGCTCCGCGGCGAAGGGATTTGGAATCAACCGCCCGCCGGCGCCGTGCTCTCAGGCGCGACGAACCTGCAACTCGAATTTTCCGCCGCCGCCGCCAACCTTCCGCTCAACCACGTGGATTTGTTTGTTGACGGCACCTGGTTTGCAACCATCACGAACCTTCCCCCTGCCGCCGGCGACGTGCTGTCGGTCACGCTCAACGGTTTCTCCAACAGCTATGTCGTGCCGGGCCAGGCCACCCTCGCCTCGGCCGCCTCCGGGTTGGCGGACGTTTTGAATTCGGCCAGCAGCAACACACTGGTCAGAGCCACGGCCTATGGCGACCGGATCGAATTGCAGTCGACGAATGCCGCGTTGCCCGGCGCGGGCGTCAGCTTGAGCGCGGGCACCACCAACGCCGCCGCGCCGCCCGCCACGTTTCTAACGCCGGCCCTGCCCGTTTTTCTTGACAGCATCGCCACCGGCTGGCACAACCTGCTGGTCAGCAACGCGCCTTCCGTTGGCGACTGGCTGCAACTGGTGGTGGAGGAAACCAACGGAAACAACGTGACCCTGGCAGTGACAAACACGACCAGCGGCGCCTCCATCGGCCAGTTTCTCCAGGTGTTATACAATGGCATCTGGAACACGCCGGCGTTGCTAACGTCAAGCGGCGTCTATCCGGACGACTTTGATGACGAATCCTCTTACGGATTCGCCGACTTTGATCTTTACGCGCAATCGCCCGGCTGGGCCGCCGCCGCGATTCAAGTGACGTTAAACGCCTCCTCCAACCTCGAGGTCATGGCCCCTGCGACAAGCCTTTTGCAGGACAATCTTTCCGACCTCGAACCGCGCAATCATCTCTACGTGACATCCGGCGCGCTGTCCCTGCCGGTCAACTGGACGCTGGACACCACCCAACTGCAGGATGGTTATCACGAATTGACGGCGGTCGCCTATGAGGGAACCAGTGTGCGCACCCAGACCCGGGTTTCCCGGCAGGTGCGGATTCAAAACAGCGGCCTCAGCGCCAGCCTCAACACGCTGGTGGGCGGCGCCAACACCGACGCCGGGGCGACCCTCCAGTTTTCCGTAACAGTCAACACCAATAATGTGAAGACCGTCGAATTATTCAGCACAGGGGGGTTGCTGGGAGTCGTGAGCAACCAGGCCCCGGCATATTTTTCCGTTGCCGGCACGAACCTCGGCATCGGCTCGCATCCCTTTTACGCCGTCGTGACCGGCGTGGCCGGCAACCAGTACCGCACCTCGACCACCTGGATTGACCTGATCGGCCCCGAACCGCCGTTTGCAATTGCAGCTTCCGACCCGCCGCTGACGCTGTCCTGGTCCTGCACGGCTCGACGCTCCTATAATGTTCTGATGGCGACAAACATCCTAGGCCCATTTCAGACCGCAGCCACGATCACGCCGTCCAATTCAGCCGCAGTATGGGTTGATACGAACGCTTACTCGGCTGAAAGATTCTATCGTGTTGAAGCATCGTATTAGCCGGTTTTTTAACTCGAAATCCGGCCCGGATGCGCTGACACTCGCCCCGTGAGGACCGGCGTCCGCGACGACACCTGCAAAAGTTTCAAACCCGCTTTGTGGCTGGGCGTTCTTGGTCTCGCCATCCTGTTCGTCCTGCTGCGATGGAACAATTTCAATGCCCCCCTCATCCGCGACGAAGGCGAATACGCCTATGCCGCGCAACTGCTGCTTAGCGGCAAATTGCCGTACGAGCATTGCTTCCTGCAAAAACCCCCGATGGTCGCCTACAGCTACGCGCTGGCGGGTCTTCTGGCGCCCGACGTGTTTTGGTTTCCGCGCATCGTGGCGGGGGTGTTTGCGGCGCTGGCCACCATGCTGCTCGGATACGCTGCCCGCCGCGAATTCGGCCCGGGCATGGCCCTGCCGGCCATGTGGTTGATGACCCCCATGATCCTCCTGCCCGAACTGGACCAATGCATCGCCAATACCGAGATGTTCATGCTCCTGCCGTTGATGGCGACGATCGCCATTTACGTTCATGGCCGGCACTGCGGCGGAGGAGCGGGGCATTGGCTGGCGGCCGGCGTCTTCGCCGCGCTCACCCTCTGCTACAAGTACACGACCTTTCCGCTGCTGGCGTTCGTCTTTGTCGTGTGGTCCTTCGAGGAATGGCGCGGCGGCAAGGGTCTGCGCGTCCTGGCGGGGCATTGGCTGGCGGCGCTGGCGGGAGGAATCGTGGCCGCCGCCGGTGTGCTTGTGCCGTTCCTGTTGCGCGACGGCGGCAAGCGACTCTGGGAATGCACCGTTGAGTTCAATCGCTACTACGCCGCGTCGGCTTTTTTCAGAACGGCCAATCTGTGGCGGCGGCTGGGTGAATTTTGGGGCTTTTGGTGGATTCTCTTTCTGGCGCCCTGTCTGTTGATCTTCAAACCGGAAAGGCGGGTGTGGTTCTGGGCCGGCCTTTTTCTGGGCGCGTGGCTGGGCGCCGCCGGCAGCTATTATGGGCAATATTACATTGCCATCATGCCGTTCTGGGCGCTGCTTGCCGCCGTGGGGGTGCGCGGTTTTGCCGGCTGGGTTGCGGTAAAGGCCGGCCAAAACCCGGACCGGCTGAACGCGGTGTTCGCCGGCCTTGTCGTGCTGGCGGTGTGCGCGCCGGATGCCGCCTGGATGATCCGCAGCCGGGAACAATTCGCGGCGGACAGATTAGGCCCTTGGAAGACGTTTCTCATATCACCTGCGGTTGCGGCGCAATTGAAGCAGCACACCGCACCCGGCGACCTTGTTTACGTGGCGGGATCGGAGCCTCAGATTCTGAGTTACGCGCACCGCTTCAGCTCCACGCGCTTCGATATTGCCTATCCCTTCATATATCCCACCCCGCTGGCCAAAGGCTACCAAGCCGAAGTGATTCACGATCTCCAACAACGGTCCCCTGCGGCCATCGTGCTTGTGCGCTCCCGGTCAAGCTGGATGACCCAGCCCGGCACCCCGCCCGACTACGGTGATTTCCTCGGAAAACTGCTGGCCGAAAATTACGAAATCGTTGGCGGCTGCCTCTTCGACGACGAGCAAGGCCGTTGGCACGAGCCGCTGGCCAGTCAGGACGTGGTGCGTTGCACCATGATTCTCTACAAACGCAAGGCGCGGTAAAGCAAGGATCAGGATGCCTCAATGCCGCGGCGGCTCACGCGACGGCGTTCCGGCCTGGTAAAGCGCCTTTTGTTTTTCAAGCGCGCTGGAAAGGGCGGTGTTTTCCGCCGCCAGGGGCAGCGCCCGTTCAATCGTCTTGACTGCTTCGTCAAATTTCCCCGCTTTCGCATAGGCCGCCGCCAGCGTCCCCAAGTAAACGGGGTTCCTTCCCCCGGCCAGTTGATCGGCCCGTTGCGCCCACTGGATAGCCTTAAGCCCGTCGCGCAGGGAGGGGTCGGAGCCGGCCGCCAGCAGCCAGGCCAGATTGTTGCAGGCCGGCGCGTGGTTCGACTGGGTGTTCAAGGCGCTCAGGTAATAAGAGACTGCTTCGGCTTCGCGGCCTTGTTGGGCGAATATATTGCCGAGCTTGTAATCGGCCTCGGCAAGTTGGGGGCGGATCTCGAGCGCCTTTTCATATTGACTGATCGCGTCGTCCAGACGGCCCCGGGCCAGGAAGATTTCCGCCACGTTAAAATGGGCCTCGGCGAAATCCGGCTGGAATTCCGCCGCCCGTTGGAAATGCACCATGGCCTCGTCCATCCGGCCCGATTGCAGAAGGATGTTTCCGAGGTCATTGTGGGCCAGGGCGTATTGCGGGTCCAGGGCGAGCGCCTTTTCATAAGCGGCCTGGGCCTCCGTCCGGCGCCCCTCCTGGAGCAGGGCGTAGCCCAGGTTGCAAAAAGCGACAGGATAGTCCGGCTGCAGTTCGATGGCCTTTTGGAAGTATTGAATGGCGTCATCCATTTGGCCCGTCTTCAAATACGCCTCGCCGATGGCATAGGGGATGCCCGACAGGGACGGTTGCAATTCCCGCGCCTTTTGAAAATGAACAATGGCTTCACCCAGCCGCCCCTTGTGCTGCAAACAGTCGCCCAAATTGAATTGGGCCGTCGCATCATTGGGGCTGATGGCCAGCACCGATTGGCAAAGCGACATGGCTTCGTCCGTCTGGCCTTTGTCCAGAAGCGCCCTGCTCAAATTATTTCGGGCCATGGTGCAGCCGGGATTGCGCGCGATGGTTGACCGCCAGAGCGATTCATTGTCCGAATAAATCCGGCATTGAAGCCAGGTCAGCGTGGCCAGCGCGAGCAGGAGCGGCACGGCCACAAGCGGCCGCCGGATCACAGCCGCCGCCAGGGCAATGGGGCCGAGAATGGCAAAATACTGCCAGTGATCAGCCACCAACGAGTAGCGCATGAAGTAGATGTTGATAAATCCAAGGACGGGCAGAAGCATGACGACAAAATAGCCCAAGCCGAAGAACAGGCTGCGTCCCCAACCCCGCCACCAGACCCAGCACGAGGCGAACGCCGCCACCAACAAGACCAGCGGGAGGTAAGTCAACGCGTTCCGGGCGTCAATCTGCCAGCGCGGATAGACAAAGATCAGGTTCAGCGGCAGCACCGCCTTGTAGAGATAAAACCAAACGGCCCAGCCGGCCCCGGCCAAACGCGACCAGAATCCATCCGTCCGCACAACGTCGTTGCCCATTGCCCGATGAAGATGGAACCAGACCGTTACCGCGGACACGGCTGCCGCCATCACGAAAAAAGGAACGGCGCGCACGACATCGTTCCAACCCACCCGCCCTCGCCGCCACCAGGCGATGCCCAACAGAACCAGCGGCAACGGCGCCATGGCGGTTTTGCTGAACAGCGCCAGCCCAAAGGCGGCCAGGGCCAGCCCATACCAACGCCGCCCGCCCCCGTCCTCGAATTTCAGCCAGGCCAGAAGCGCCCCGGCATAAAAAAACATGGCCAGCGTGTTCTTGCCCTCTGAGATCCAGGCCACCGACTCGACATTGACCGGGTGCAAAGCGAAAACGGCGGCGGCCAGCGGCGCTCCGGGAAGATTCAGTCGCAGGAACACACGCCAGAGCAGAATCGCACTCAGGGCATGCAGGAGGATATTGACCAAATGGTAACCCAGCGCATTGTCCGCCCAGACCTGCCATTCCAACCACCACAGGCTGAATGTCATCGGGTAGTAATCCAAAGTGCTCGCCGTGAACCAAGAACGCCACAAGCCATCCGCGCTCTTGACGACGGGATTGTTCGTCAGCAGTTCATCGTCATCCCAGATGAACCCGGCGTGCCAGACCGGTTGGTAAGCCAGAAAAGTCGCCGCCACCAAAAGCAGGCCAATCAGCCAGGCTTGCCGATGCGGCAGATGAAAACGGAAAGGATTTGTGACGCTCAATGAGACGCGTGGCGGGATGAACCGCTTCGACGGCGGGCACGCACAACGGCCGCAACCCGCGGACGATTGCACAGATAGACCATGATCGCGGCCAGGACAAAAATTACCAATGGGATGTTTGAGGGATTGGAAGATTCCTTCCTCATGGTTGTTACCATGGTCCCGGCATGGGCAACGGCGCTGAACAGGATGAACAATCCCGCCAGAATGAACCCAACGGCATTTTTTAGTCTTCTCATGCGATCCATGGCCATTTTGCGCGCGTGCTCACCCAAAGGGCAATGAAAATCGCCGGCGACTGGAACCCTCCAACGCTCCTCCAGCACTGTGTCCGGGTTCAACGCCGGACCCGTGCCGGGACCAACCGCGGGCGATTGCAATGATGCAGCCCCACCAGCGCGGCCATGACGCCCAGCAGCAACGGAAAAGTGCTGGATGCATCGGGCACATTGGTCCAGGTTCCGGGAGGATCCAGACTAATCGAAGGCAGACTGGCATCGATCAAATCCAAGGAAGATCCTGTGGCTTCAAATGTCACTTCAGGCGCTACATTCACTTGAAAATCTCCGACCCAGCCAGTCGCATCGTAAGAAGTGACGACATTGTATGGGACGAGGTCGCCGCTATACGTCGTGGGATTCAGATCGGTATCAATAAAATCAAATCCAATAACAGAATCCCAAGCAGGCTCCCAAGGATATGGGCCGGCTGGAAACTCCGCAATCGTGATGGTGCTGCCGTTGAAAGCAGTGGTGTAACCTGGGGCCGCCTCGAACACGTAGGTGTCAGGTGAAACAGGGAAAACGATTACGGCATGTGCCACGCTGGCCACACCAATGAATCCCGAGACGGTGAGCGCCAACATCAGTTTTGTTGCTTTCATAAAATCTAATTCTAAAAAGCGAAATGATTAGTAACAATCACGCATGTTTTCTCCAGCAAATTGCAAGCCATCACTCATGGGAAACGACAGACCATGTGTTAACTTACTGTGGCACAGCATGTTATGACTCAGGCATTGGCGGCTGTCACCGCCGCCAATTCCCCCGGAGTGTAAAGCTTTCCGACGAATAAAATTACAAAAACAACACCCGCATATGATTGTGACATTGTTGCAAACTATTGCGGTGCAACGCAATATGACTTTTAAACGCGACTTGTTTTTGTCAATAATCGAGACTGGAAAGAAAAGCGACGGTGGAAGGCTCCGTTCCGCATGATGCGCAGGGTTCCCGACGGCTTGACGATGCGGGGTGTTGGACGTAGTTTTGCCTTTGTGCGGGGAGCCGGAAGGCTGAGAGTTTTGCGAATGCAAAAGACCCGTTGAACCTGATCCAGGTAATGCTGGCGAAGGGAAGCAGCCTGCCCTGCGTTTCCCTCCGCCCAAATTGCGTGCCAAATTGATTATGATCGCGACGAAAGATTCTTTCGAACCTCACAGCAGCGAGGCGCTGCCCAATTCCAAAAAGGTTTTTGTGCCCGGCAAACAGCATCCGAATATTCGCGTTCCATTCCGCGAGATCGCCCTTAACCCAACCCAAACGCACCAGGGCCGCAGCGGTGCCAACGAATCGGTCCGGGTCTATGATTGCAGCGGCCCGTGGGGCGACGAGGCGTTCGCCGGAACGGTGCAGGAGGGACTGCCCGCCCTGCGCCGGGATTGGATCGCGCGGCGGGGGGACGTCGAGGCCGGCGAAGGAAGGCGCTCTGAAACGCCGGGCGATGGCCAGACCATGTCAGGCCGGGCGCGGCTGAGTCCTTTGCGGGCCAGGGCCGGGAAGGTGGTCACGCAAATGCATTATGCCCGGCAGGGCATCATCACGCCGGAAATGGAGTTTATCGCCATTCGCGAGAACATGGGGCGCGAGGAAACGCCGGGCGGCGGCGAGTTGTGGCGGCAGCATCCGGGCCATTCGTTCGGCGCGGCGATTCCGGCACGCATCACCCCGGAGTTCGTGCGCGATGAAGTGGCGCGCGGGCGGGCCATCATCCCCTGCAACATCAATCATCCTGAACTGGAGCCGATGATCATCGGGCGGAATTTTTTGGTGAAGATCAATGCCAACATCGGCAATTCCGCCGTGGCTTCGAGCATCGAGGAGGAGGTCGAAAAAATGCGATGGGCGATCAAATGGGGGGCCGACACCGTGATGGATTTGTCCACCGGCAAGAACATTCACGCCACGCGCGAATGGATTCTGCGCAATTCGCCCGTGCCGATCGGCACTGTGCCGATTTACCAGGCCTTGGAAAAAGTCGGCGGCAAAGCGGAGGAGCTGACTTGGGAGATTTATCGCGACACCTTGATCGAACAATGCGAGCAAGGCGTCGATTATTTCACCATCCACGCCGGCGTCCTGCTGCGCTTTATCCCGCTAACGGCCCAGCGCGTCACCGGCATTGTCAGCCGCGGCGGGTCGATCCTGGCCAAGTGGTGCCTGGCCCATCACCAGGAGAATTTCACCTACACCCATTGGGATGACATTTGCGAAATCATGGCGGCTTACGACGTGAGCTTTTCCATCGGCGACGGCCTGCGCCCCGGCTCGATTGCCGACGCCAACGATGAGGCGCAATTCGCCGAACTCAAGGCACAAGGCGATCTGACCAAGCGCGCCTGGGCTTTCGGCGTCCAGGTGATGAACGAGGGGCCGGGCCACGTCCCGATGCACATGATACAGGAAAACATGACCAAACAACTGGAATGGTGTCATGAGGCGCCTTTTTACACGCTCGGCCCGCTGACCACCGACATTGCACCCGGCTACGATCACATCACCAGCGCGATTGGCGCGGCGATGATCGGCTGGCATGGTTGCGCGATGCTCTGTTACGTCACGCCCAAGGAACACCTGGGTTTGCCCAACAAGAAGGACGTCAAGGACGGCGTGATCGCCTACAAAATCGCGGCCCACGCCGCCGACCTGGCCAAGGGCCATCCCGGCGCGCAATATCGCGACAACGCCTTGAGCCGGGCGCGCTTTGAATTTCGCTGGGAAGATCAGTTCAACCTGTCGCTCGATCCGCCGACGGCGCGCGAATTTCACGATGAGACCCTGCCGCAGGAGGGGGCCAAGACGGCGCATTTCTGCTCCATGTGCGGCCCGCATTTCTGCAGCATGAAAATCACCGAAGACGTGCGCAAATACGCGGAGGAACAGGGCATCGCCGCTGAAGAGGCCCTCAAGCGCGGGATGGAAGAAAAGTCAAAAGAGTTCCTCGACAAAGGCGCGGAGGTTTACACGAAGGCGTAATACCGGTTCCAGTATGGAACTGCACCAAAAGCAGCGGCCGGACACTCGGTAGGAGTGCCATATTTGTAGTCATGCGCCCAAAAACACCAAAGATCCGTAGGAACGGTATAGTGCAATCGTAAACTCCATCTGGAATAACCGCAGGAGACAAACCCGCGAAAGAATGTCTTCTCGTCGCGCTTGAATTCGCGGAAAGAGTTTCTCGTGGCTCATCAGGTGAAAGATGGCTCCCGGATATTGCAAACGAAGCTTTCGCGCCATGTCAGGATATGGCCCATCCCCGTCCAGCATCGTCAGCCCACAATGCAACAATGCTACGAACTGACGGCTTTAAGAATTTCCAAAGGGCGTCCCTTACAGTCCTGCCGTTCAGGAATTTGTCAGCCGTTTTTCCAAGTAGTTTCGCCTTCTCCCTGAGTTCAATAGTCACTTAGTAATACTAGGTTAAGTTAGGATGTGTCTTCAAAGGTGCTCAGACACCACGGACATCGGCCCGCCAGCCGAATCAGCGCGGCTTGCAGCCGCTTCCGTGTCATGGGCAACGTCGCACCAGAAGTTTTTTTTACTGTGTTCCTGTTCGGTTCGCAGAAAGGCATAGGCCAGCGTGACCAGCGTGACATGGTGATACCAGCCCAGCCAGTGGCGTCCCTCGTAATGATCCAAGCCCAATTCATCTTTGAGTTCGCGGTAATCTTGTTCCACGCGCCAGCGCCCCCGGGCCAGACTCACGGATCGGGCCAGTCGGACGGGTTGGGTTCCCAAGAACCCCAGCCAATAGTCCGTCGGTCCTTTGGCCTCGGCGGGCCATTCGATCAGCAACCACTCTGCCACCCGTTCGGGATGCGCCTGTGCCTTCCAACCGTGTGCGGCCCAAACCTGAACTTGGGCAAAGCGAGAACATTGCGGCCCCCGGGTCCCTTCCCGCCAAGTTACTTTCCGCCACGCCGAGGTCGGCAAAGCTTTGGCTACCGCCTCAAGGCTCT
>JBKQUS010000046.1:0-11821 GCA_052325505.1 Limisphaerales bacterium | reverse complement strand
CTCTTCTTCCGACTCTTGGAACAGGCAGTCCGGGTCGGACCAGTAACTTACGAAACGATCATCCAAGGAACACCTCCTCTACACCAGCAGTAGTGGTGTAGTAGCAAAGTGGATAGCCCTATCGTGCTAATTCGTGCCAAAAAACAACATCACCCTCTTCTTGGTTGTCGTTGGCTGTCTTTTCCCTGACCTGTCCACTTCTTTGTGGTCTGTGCTCTGTGGTTAAGCACTACTTGCCACAGCCCGGGAGCGCGCCGTCCCCGTCCCCTTTGCTTGTCACCCCGCCTGTTTTTCGTGACGCCGGAGTGGAGTGGGAGCATTCTGACTTTCAGACCCGTGTTTGTAACAACGACCTCGTTTCCGGTAATTTATCTGCATACGATGTCCGCATGAGCAGCCAGATTTCACCCAGCGATGCACCGCGTGTCTTTCCCAACACGCGCTGGTCGGTCGTGCTGGCGGCGACACAGCGAGCCTCCCCCGAATCCGCAGCCGCATTGGAAGCCATCTGCCAGGCCTACTGGTATCCGCTCTACGCCTATGTCCGTCGTTGCGGTCAATCCCCGCACGACGCGCAGGATTTGACCCAGGAATTCTTCTGCCGCCTGCTCGAAAAACACTGGCTCGATTCCGCTGACCGCGGGAAAGGCAAGCTGCGGATGTTCCTGATTGCCGCCCTGAAACATTTTATGAGCAATGAATGGCGACGCGCTTCCGCGCAACGTCGCGGTGGCGGACTGGCGCAGGTGCAGTTCGACACCGCGTTTGCTGAAAGCCGCTATGCCGCCGACAAACCGGCAACGCTGGCGGCGGATGAGACATTTGACCGGCAGTGGGCCTTGACTCTGCTGGACTTGACGTTGAACCGTCTGGAGACGGAATTTGTGGCGGCTGGAAAACCTGGTGACTTTGCAGCGCTCAAAGATTGTCTTATGGCGGAGCGCGGGGCGATTGATTATGCGGCGGTGGCGAAACAAATCGGGGTTAACGATGGCGCGGCGCGCGTGGCGGTGCATCGGTTGCGGAAACGATTCCGTGAAATCTATCGCGAGGAGATTTCGCAAACGCTGGCCGACAAGACTGATCTGGATGCGGAGCTTCGCCATCTCGCCGCCGCGCTGGCCGGCAAATAAAATGACCCATCGTGTAACAATCGTCTGCCAACCGTTCATTATTGGGTATGAGCAACGAATCATCGCCTAAGTGTCCGCAGTGCGGAACCCCGCTGCCAGCCGATGCCCCCAAAGGGCTTTGCCCGAAATGCGTCATGGCCTTGAACCTGAACACGGAAACCGTTTTCACCGATGATGCGGCTGCCGCACAACCGCCGCTGCCGCGCGAACAGATCGCCCCGCATTTCCCGCAGCTTGAAATCCTCGAATGTCTGGGACGCGGCGGCATGGGCGTGGTTTACAAGGCGCGGCAGAAATCGTTGAACCGTTTCGTGGCGCTCAAACTCGTCGCGCCGGAGCGGGTGAACGATGCAAAATTCGCCGGGCGTTTCGCCCGTGAGGCGCAGGCCCTCGCTGCGTTGAATCATCCGAACATCGTCACCATATACGACTTCGGGCAGGCGGGGGGATTTTATTTTCTGCTCATGGAATTTGTGGACGGCATGAATCTGCGCCATCTGCTGCGCGCCCGCAAATTCACGCCGGAAGAGGCGCTGGCCATCGTGCCGTCGTTGTGCGACGCGCTGCAATTTGCCCATGAGCGCGGCATTGTGCATCGGGACATCAAGCCGGAAAACATCCTGCTCGACAAAACCGGGCGCGTGAAAGTTGCTGACTTCGGCATTGCCAAAATGCTCGGCAACGGCAACGGCGAAAGCTCCAGCGCCGCCGCTGCGCCGGACAACGCCACGCAGAGCGCCCTCGGCACGCCGGGTTACAGCGCGCCCGAACAAAAATCCAATCCGCAGCGCGTGGACAGCCGCGCAGACATCTATTCGCTTGGCGTGGTGTTTTACGAAATGCTCACCGGCGAACTGCCGGGCAAACAGCTCCAGCCGCCATCGAAGAAGGTTTCCATTGATGTGCGGTTGGATGAAGTCGTATTGCGCGCTTTGGAGAAGAAACCGGAGCTTCGTTACCAGCAGGCCAGTGAAGTAAAGACGATGGTGGAGACAATTGCCTCGACACCGGCTGCGACCAAAACTCCGGCGTGGAAAGTCTATGTTCCCTCTGTCCTCGCAGTGCTGCCAATGCTGTTCATTTGGTTTTGCTCCAATGTTTTTGTGCTGCCGAAGGTCAAGAATAATGCGGCACACTATCCACCGGGTTACCATCCATTCGCGGGTTTTCCCCCAACCGGGTTCGCCGACTGGCTGAATGATTATTGGACCGCACGAACTGTTCTAATCATCATCGCGCTGGTGATTCTCGCTGAGCTGTTTCTGCCGGTCTGGCGGCGGCAGCGGCGGCGGTTGGCTTGGACGGTGGTGGTGTTGGTCAATGGCGTGACCTTGTTGACGCTCGTTACATTGTTCGCGCATGCCATGCAGAATCCTGACCCGCCCCGGATCATCGCGCAAACCATCCAGCGTGAAGTCGGACTCCAATTGCAGGCCGCCGGTGCTGGTTATGACAGCTTGCAGGTTACCGTGGCCGAACCTCGTGACAGCGCAACGCCATTCACTGTCAGTTACAAAGGCCTGCGCCATTTCAAATACACCAACGGAGGCCAGCCCGATCGGCGATGGCCGGCCAGCGCCGACGGACAGTTTATCATGCATTACATCGGCGGCGGCCAGTGGCAGGGTGCTTTGGGCGACACGCAATTCACGGTGCAAGTGGGCCGCACGGACAATATTGATCTGCCGTTTGTCAATGATCCGGAAGTGCTCGGCACTTGGGCAACGGTGGATTATGTGGAGAATCCGGAGGATTTCAATCCCGCGAACCAGGCGTGGAAGGGAGGCGAATTCGTTTTCAAAGGCATCACGTTTCATGCGGAAGGGAAAACGTCTTACAACTGGTATCGTTGGACCAAAGGCGTCGTGATGCACTTGGGTGACAAGACGGCGGAGGCCTGTCAAATCCGGCAAATCAACGGCCAGCCCTATTTATTCCTGGAATGCAAGAACGGCGACTGGATGTTCGCCGGCAGGAAACCATCTTATGCTGTGTTGCGAAAGGTCGTGAACGGGTCGGTTCCAGAAAAATGACAAAGGTGGCTGGCGGGCGGTGTTTAGCCTGTCAGGCTTGCGCTGATCTGAACTGTAAAAGCGCTTGCGACGCTCTGGTTGAGAACAATTATCCCAACATCGGCGATATCGTTTAACAGGCCGGCGAGATGGAAAAGGCCCGGAGGAAACTATTCAAATAGAGATAACGCACATCTCTTCTGTTGTAATCGGAGGTGAGTGTCCCGATTACTTCCAGAAATCCTCCATCATTTCTTGGCTCGCGTGCCAGTGGCCCGGTTTATGGCCCAATCCGCCGCGCTCGCGTCCAGCGCGCGGGCTTGCTGTTCCAGTAGCGCCGCTTGGGCATTGTCTCCGCGCTCCCGCGCCAGGACCGAGCGGATGGCCAGCGCTACCGCATTCGGACGCTTCTCCAGTTTCTCAAACTGTTCCAATGCATTCGCGGCCTCGTCAAAACGGCCGAATCGGATTTGCTCAAAGGCAAACCCGAGAAAGGCGCTTTCGCTGGGCGGTTTGCAGTCCATGGCGCGGCGGTAGGCTTGCAGCGCCTCATTTGTCCGGCCCAGCCCGTCCAGCGCGACCCCGTAATTGTTCCATATTCCCCCGTCCTCTGAAATGATTTTCAGCGTGCGTTCGTAATCCTGCCTGGCTTCGTCGAACCGGTTGAGGGCCAGCAAAACGTTGCCGCGTTGATGCAGCGCCGCGGTGTCCCCGGGCCTCAACGACAGACAGTGATCAACGTCGCTCAAAGCTTCCGGGTAATTCCCCTTTTCGTACCACGCGATCGACCGCAGGCAATAATCGAGCGCAAAGGACGGAAGTTTTGCCCCGAACCAGTTGGGCAGGGAAATCGCGGCCATCAAAGCCATGACGGCCGCAAGCCAAAGCGCTCCGCGCCAGCAGCGCGTGCGGATCATCTCGACGAAGGCCAGCAAGCCGCCGCCCGCAATGGCCGCCATGACCGGCCAGATCGGATAACGGTAGCGGTCGATGACGAAGAAGGCCACGTTGACCGCCGAGTAAAGAAGAGCAAAAAGCAGCAGGACGAAGAGGGCGTTGCGATTGCCCCGTTTGGCGGCGACCCAAATACCTGCGGGAGTCAGCATGAGCAGGACGACCCAGCGCACCGGCAGGAGGCACAGAAATTTATATTCCGTTTGCTCAAAGGCGAAGGATTTGTTGTTGGGCACCTCGGCATTCCACAGCATCAACCAGCATTTTTTGGCCATCAACCGGAGCCAGGCGGGCGGGTCGGCCTTGATTTCTTCGATGGCCCGTCCGCTCCAGTATCTGGAGACCGCCATGGGATTCGAGTCGGGCTGGCGGCCCTGTGCGCGCATGGCCGCTGCGTATTCCTCGCGCGCCCATACTTCGCCTGGATCATCATAGCGCTCGTTGTAATTGACAAAACGGTTCAATCCCGTCGTTATCCCGTCGGTCGCGCGCTGGTTGCCCAGGTAAAGGTTCACCCCGCCTTCGGACGGCATGACCATGAAGTTGCCTGATTGCAGCTTGTTGACAAAACCCCAGGGAACGGCCATGGCCACCCCGCCAATCAATCCCAACAAAGGCAACAACGCGCCACGCTGCCGCGACCGCCACCAATGCCAGCCCGCCAAAAGCGGATACACCACCATGAAGACCATAATGTTGGACCGCTCCTGCGCGGCCAGCGCCGTCAACCCGCCGCAGAGCAGCCACAACAGGCCGGCTTTCCATCCCGTGGCTTCGGCTGCGCGGAGCAGGATCAGCAGCATCAGACAGATCAAAAACACGTAGCTGGATTCCACCAGCAACTCCCCCTCGAAACAAAGCGGTATGGGCGCGAGCAAGTAGAGCGCTCCGCCCGCCAGGCCGCTGAGCCGATGCCGGAAGAGCCGCGCTCCCAACAAAGCGACAAGCACTCCCGTCAACACCCCGAGAAAATGCTGCGCCGCCACCGCGAGATCGATTCCATGCAGGCCGCCTAGCTTGTAGAATCCCGCCAGGATCATTGGATAAAGCGAAGGCCTTAAACCATGAAGAAGATGCAAATCTTCGCCGTCCAGGAGCATTCGGGCCGCAGTGTCGTAATACTTCTGGTCCAATGTCGGCACGCCAAACGACGGCGTGTGCACGTGCCCGACCATGAAGCAGGTCCGCACGATCAACCCCAACACAAAGAGATAGACCAAACAATCTTTGAAAACCCCGGCCGAAACATCCTTTGTCATTTGCTTTGGCCCTTGTTGCTGGCGCGGTCGATGGCCCAGATAGCCGCGGCGGGATCCAGGGCACGGGCTTGTTGTTCAAGCGCCCCGGCCTGCGCGGCGTCGCCTCGCCCCCGCGCCAGGACCGAGCGAATGGCCAGCGCCACCGCATTCGGACGCTTTTCCAGTTTCTCAAGCTGGTCCAATGTCCCTGCGGCATCATCGAGACGGCCCGATCTGATTTGCAGGAACGCCATTCCAAGAAAGGCGCTTTCGCTGGGCGGATGGCATTCCACGGCGCGACGAAACGCCTGGAGCGCTTCCGCTGTCCGACCCAATCCTTCGAGCGCCACACCATAGTTGTTCCAAACACCGGCATCGCCGGGAATGATTTTCAATGTCCGCTCGTAATCCTGCGCGGCGTCTTCCAATCGGTTCAGCGCCAGCAATACATTGCCGCGTTGCTGCATGGCGGTCACGTCGCCGGGATCCAACGCGAGGCTCTGGTCAATGTCGCTCAAGGCTTCGGGGAAATGGCCCTTTTCGTACCAGGCAATCGAACGCAGGCGATAATCAAGCGCAAAGGACGGAAGCTTTGCCCCGAACCAGTTGGGCAGGGAAATCGAGGCCATCACAGCCATGCTGGCCGCGAGGCAAACCGCTCCGCGCCACCGCCGCCGGCAGATCGATTCGACGAAGGCCAGCAAGCCGCCGCCGGCGATGGCAGCCATGACCGGCCAGATGGGATAACGGTAGCGATCGCAGATGAAAAAGGCGAAGTTGACCGCGAAGTGTAAAAAAGCGAAAAAAAGCAGAATAAAAAGCGCGTCGCGGCTGCCCCATTTGGCGGCGGCCCAGATTCCGGCGGGGGCCAGCATGAGCAACACGACCCATCGCACCGGCAACAGCCCGAGCCACGGATATTCCGTTTGGAAAAAGGCGAAAGATTTCATGGTGGGCACTTCGGTGTTCCACGACATCAGCCAGCATTTTTTGGCCATCAAGCGGAGCCAGGCGGCCGGGGCCGCCTTGATTTCGCCCAGGGTCCGCTGCGTCCAGTAATGTGAGATGGCTCCGGGGCTTGTGTCAGGCTGGCGGCCCTGGGCGCGCATGGCCGCCGCATAATCCTCGCGCGCCCACACTTCGATTGGATCCTCACGATACTCGTTGTAACTGACGGGGCGGTCCAGTGTTCCCATCATTCCGTCCGCCCCGCGTTTGTTGCCCAGATAAAGGTTCACGCCGCCGGCGGAGGATATGACCTGGAAATGGCCGGATTCAATCTTGTTGACAAAACCCCAGGGAATGCCCATGACCACCCCGCCGATCAACCCCAATAAAGGCAGCAGCGCGGCGCATTGCCGCAAGCGCCACCAGCGCCAGATTGCAAAGAGCGGATACACCGCCATGAAGACGAAAATGTTCGGGCGCGCCTGTGCGGTGAGGACCGTCCAGGCGCCGCACAGCAGCCAGAGCAGGACGGCCTTCCATCCGGCGGCATCGGCTGCGTGGAGGAGGAGCAGCAGCCCCAGACAACTCAAGAATGTGTAACTGGATTCGCTCAACAACTCGCCTTCGAAGCACAGCGGCACGGGCGCAAGCAGATACAACGCCCCGCCCGCCAGGCCGCCCAGCCGGTGCCGGAAAAGCCGCGCCCCCAGCAAAGCCGCCAGCACGCCTGTCAATACTCCGAGAAGATGCTGCGCCGCGACCGCCAGATCGATTCCGTGCGCGCCGCCCACTTTGTAGACACTTGCCAAAAACATCGGGTAGAGCAGCGGCTTGTAACCGCGAAGCTGATGAAGATCCTCCCCCGCCAGGAGCATTCTGGCCACGGAATCGTAATACTTCTGATCCAGCGTCAACACGCCAAACGACGGCGTCCGCGCGTGTGCGAGCATGAAACACACCCGCACGATCAGTCCCAACACAAAAAGATACAGCAGGCACTTTTTGAAGACCTCAGCCGGAATGTCCCTCCCGAAGGCTTCTTCGTTTGTCATTTTCGTCCGCCCTTGTTGAAGGCGCGTTTAATGGCCCACTCCGCCGCAGCCGGGTCCAGAGCGCGGGCTTGTTGTTCAAGCGCGCCGGCCTGCGCGGCATCACCACGCTCCCGCGCCAGGACTGAGCGAAGGGCCAGCGCCACCGCGTTCGGATGCTGCTCCAGTTTGTCAAGCTGGTCCAACGCGCTCGCAGCGTCCTCGGCGTGACCTGATTTGATTTGGAGGAACGCAAATCCGAGAAATGCGCTTTCGCTGGGCGGCTTGCATTCCATGGCGCGGCGGTAGGCCTGGAGCGCCTCGTTCGTCCGGGCCAATCCTTCCAGCGCCACCCCGTAGTTGTTCCATACGCCTGCATCCTCCGGAATCATTTTTAACGTCCGCTCGTAGTCCCGCCTCGAGTCCTCCAATCGGTTCAGCGCCAGCAACACATTGCCGCGGTGATGCAGCGCCGTCACGTCCTGGGGGTCCAGCGCGATGCAGCGGTCAATGTCCTGCAGGGCTTCCTGGAAATGTCCTTTCTCGTACCACGCAATCGAACGCAACCTGTAGTCGAGCGCGAAGGATGGAAGTTGCGCCCCATACCAGTTGGGCAGGGAAATGGAGGCCATCACAGCCATGCTGCCAGCAAGGCAAATTGTCCTGCGCCAACGTCGGGTGAGGATCGTTTCGATGAACGCGAGCAAGCCGCCGCCCGCGATGGCCGCCATGGCCGGCCAGACCGGATAACGGTAGCGATCGACGATGAAGAACGCGATGTTGGCCGCGGAGTAGATGGCGGCAAAAAACAGCAGAACAAAAAGCGCGTCGCGATTGCCCCATCTGGCCGCGGCCCAGATTCCGGCGGGCGCCAGCATGAGCAAGACCACCCAGCGCACCGGCAGCAGGCGCAACCAGACAAAATCTTTTTGCAGGAAGGCGAAGGATTTCAAGGTGGGGATTTCGGCGTTCCACAGCGTCAACCAGCATTTTTTGGCCATCAAGCGCAGCCAGGAGGCCGGGTCGGCCTTGATTTCGTCGATGCCGCGCCGGGTCCAGTATTGGGAGATGGCCCTGGGATTGGAGTCGGGCTGGCGGCCCTGCGCGCGCATGGCCGCCTCGTATCCCTCGCGCGCCCAGACTTCCACCGGGTCCTCATAACGCTCGTTATAATTGACATGCCGGTCCAGCTCCATCTTGATGCCGTCGGCCGCGCGCCTGTTGCCCAGGTAAAAATTGACGCCGCCCGTGGCGGGAACAACCTGGAAATGGCCCGATTGCAGCTTGTTGACGAACCCCCACGGAATGCCCATGGCCATGCCGCCGATCAACCCCAACAAGGGCAGCAGGGCGGCGGCGCGGCGCGAGCGCCACCAATGCCAACTCGCCAGAAGCGGATAGACCGCCATGAAAACAAGAATGTTCGGACGCACCTGCGCGGTCAGCACCGTCAGGCCGCCGCACAGCAGCCAGAGCACGGCGCTTTTCCATCCCGCGGCTTCGCTGCTGCGCAGAACGAGCAGCAGCACCAGACAAACCAGAAACACATAACTGGATTCCACCAGCAACTCGCCCTCGAAGTAGAGCGGCACGGGGGCGAGCAGGTACAGCACGCCGCCCGTCAGGCCGCTGAGCCGGTGCCGAAACAGCCGCGCCCCCAGCAAAGCCACGAGCACGCCTGTCAATACTCCGAGAAGATGCTGCGCCACCACGGCCAGATCGATTCCATGCGATCCGCCCAATTTATAGCAAACCGCCACGAACATCGGGTAGAGCAGCGGCCTGAATCCATGCAGCAAATGAAGGTCCTCGCCCGCCAGGAGCATCCGCGCCACGCTGTCATAATAGGTCTGGTCCAGCGTCGGCACGCCAAACGAGGGCGTGCGCGCGTGCTCGACCAGGAAGCCCGCCCGGATGATCAATCCCAGCAAAAAAAGCCAGACCAGATAATTTTTGAAGGCACCGGCCGAAATGTCCTTTCCCAAGGCGGAGCCGGCTTGATCATTGGCGCTGTCCATCGCGGCATTCACTTTTTGCCCGGCTGGCTTCGAGGCAATCGCCCGATCCAGATGCCGCCGCTGGCGTTGACCCACTCCAAAGGAGGCAGGTAGGGCCGCACGCCGCTGGAGATTTCCAGCCGGTCCTGGGACCGCATCTTGCGCACCCACGGTTCATAGGCGTCCCAGGCGAATTGATTCCACTGGATGTTGCGAAAGATTTTCAAGTCTTCCGGCGGCATCCAGGCAGGCTCGAATCCGGCGATGTAACGCCAGTCGCCCTCGGGATTCTTGTAAAACGTATTGTAGAAAAATACCATGTCCGCCGAGTAGAAAATGCCGCCCTTGTCCGGCATCCAGCCTTTCAGGGAGGGGATGGAGGCATCAACCATCGGTTCGCGCAGGCTGTTGGTGTAACGGCCATCCAGGTCGCTGGTGCTGACGCGGAAAAGGGCCAGTGCCAGCAGGAGGCCGACGATGACGCGCCTCCCAGGCAGCGCCGCCCAGGACGCCACGATCACCTCCTCGAATTGCAGGGCCAGCCAGACCAGGGCGGCGGGCAGGCCCCAATCATCCCAGAAGCGGTTCGCGCTCAACCCAAGAAGCCAGCAGACTGCCATCATCCAGAACAGCGGCGAGCGGAAGAGTTGGTCGCTTCTGCCCCGGCGCCAGATGAACATGAGGGCCAGGACCAGCAGCGCAACAAAGACGCCGGCGCTGGATTGCACCTCGCCCACCGTGAATGATTCCGGCGCGTGTTCCCGCGAAACGGTGAGGGCGATCAAAATGGACTGGCGCAAAAACTCGAACGGCCTGCCCGTCAACAGCGCGCCCAGCAATGTCCCCGACACCCAACAAAGGGTCAGGGAAATCCCGGCGCGCCAATGCCCGGCCAAAAAAAACGCAGCCGGCAGGAGCACCCATAAAAACCATGTCCCGTGCAGCCACACCGCCAGGGCGATTCCCGCGCAGGTCAGAATGATCTTCGTCCACGAGGGATTTCCCCCTTTGCGCCAAGCCAGGAGCAGGGCAATCAACACTCCTTCCACCAGCAGAAAGGGTCGGCCCTGCGTGAATCGAATGATCATGCCGGGCATGGCCAGGCTGAAGGCCAGCAACGCCGCCAGCCAGGATTCGGGACAACGCAGCCACGGCAGCGCGGCGCTGAGCAGCCAGAACAAAAGCGCCACAACGGAAAAGGTGACCAGCCCGTCTTCCGTCATGCCTGCCTTGGCGTGCAATTGGCGAAGCAACCAATCCCAGCCGGCGTTGTGGTCCATCTTATATTCCGGAACAAGAACGAGAACATCCGTGAATGGCCTGCCGGAAATCGCCTGGGCCGCATCGCGGCGAACGTCGCCGGCTGGCAGATAGCCGTAACGCATGATCTTCAAACCCATGAAGAGGAAGGTGATCAGGACCAAAATGCGAAGACCGAACGAAACCTGCGCGAAGCTGCAAGACTCTTGCTCCTCTGGCGCGGTATTGTTGTGCATGGTGGCTCCGTTGCGTCGTCATTGTGGCAAGGCGCGGCCAAAGCGCCAGCACAAACAAAATGAAGCAGTCCTGCCCTATTTCCGGATTTCACGGGTGCGGGCGAACGAGATTTTGAGCCGGATTGAGCGCACCCTCTCCCAATGGCGTGAAACAGGCCTGACTCTTGGCATAACGAACCAAGAATTGGATCAATTCGTCGACGCCTTTGAGCACCCCGAACGCGAAGCCGCACGACAAGCGGCACAGCGGGGAGCCTGAGCCTGACGCAGAGATTTTGCAATCGCAACTTTCGCCCCATGGCAGGACAATGCCGCTCCCCGTCCAACATCGTCAGCCCACAATGCAACAATGCTAGGAACTGACGGCTTTAAGAGGCCAGCGGGAGGGGGTCGCTGGCAATCGCGCTTGTTCTTTGGTGTTTTTTCCTGATTCCCGGATTGATCTACACTATTTGGTGTCTGACTTCGGACATCAAATGTTGCCCGGCGTGCGGGTCAACCGCCGTCATTCCGATTGAATGCCCGGCTGGCCGGGAGATTGCCGGGCGCTATCATTGACCCCGATTGTCCAGCCGCCCGCAACGCCCCGGCCCACCACAAAGCCCGGGTTGACGGATGGGCAGCGATGAAGTTAAGGTGAGTCAATATGATGCTTGCAATCCCTCCTGTTGAATCGCCGATCACGACGGTCAGGGCCGCGATTGTGGCGGATGCGAAAGGAAGAAATGAAAAGAGTTCGCTGGTTCTGGGTTATATTTGTCACTTCAATAATTATGGTTGTGGGCGGATACCTAATTCTGATGATCCTCAATCCAGACCAGATGCATGAGTCAGAGTATATCCCAGCCGCTGTCTGCATTCTCGTAATTCCTGTGGGGGGGGCCATGCTTCTAGTATTACTTTGTTAAGTTCTCAACACAAAAAGTGCCATTTGGGGCCCGTAAACATTGATAAAATCGACGATTTTCGGGAATGATGAAAGTCTTTGCAAACTCAGCGAACTCCCCTCGGTATT
>JBKQUS010000045.1:0-17953 GCA_052325505.1 Limisphaerales bacterium | reverse complement strand
CGCAGGCCGACCGTGTGCCAGATGTCGGTCCATTTCGCCTGCTCGTTGCGGAACAGCATGGTGCGCATGACCGGCCGCCCCTTGTCGTCGAGCCGCGGTTTGCCGTCGCGCTCGATCACCGCCGAGTGGCCGCCGATCCACGCGCAATGGCCGCTGCCGCTGGCGAACCGCCAGCGCCCCGTGACGCGGTAGCCGCCGTCTGTAACCACCGCCTTGGCGCCCGCCGGCGGACCCCAGGCCACCGCGCCGTGCGGCGGGCCAAAAATCTCGCGGGCGATCTTCGGATCGACATAGCCCGCGGCTTGTGTCGAGGCGACCTGCTGACCGACGCACCACCCGGTGCTGGCGTCAGCCGCCGCGATGGTCTGGATCACCTCGTTGAACGCCGCAATGTCGGCGCCACCGCCGCCGAGCGAGGGCGGCAACAGCATGTGAAAGATGCCGGCTTCGTGCAGCGCCGCCACGACATCCGGCACGATGCGCCGCTCGGCCTCGATGCGACTTGCCGCGGCCTCGATCGCGGGCACCAGCGCGCGGGCGCGGGCCACATAGTCGGGCGAGGGTGTTGTGTCGATTGTCTCGTCGCGGGCGAGCACGCAAATCCTCCACCGGGTTTTCCACCTGTCTACATCCGCGGTGCGGGCTTGTCAGCAGTGGCAGCGCAATCCGACGTGCCCGGGCGACCGAGCCGTCCCGGACTGCAGCAGCTCAGTGCGCGACTACGGCACAGGCGTCGGCTGTCGCGGCTCACACATCGCCTCGACCAGATCGCCGACCAGCTTTGCTACGCATTGGTCCGCGGTTTTGTCCCAACCGTTCGCCATGAGCTCCATGGCGCGCTTGTCGGCCGGCTTCGTCAGCGCCGCCGCAAGTCGTCTGCACTCGTCCGCAAATCGCCGATAATCAGCCACAGCAAGCATGGCCGTCCCCCGCCACGTAACGCCGCGCAGCGCAATCGAATCAAGCTCTTGCGAAATTCGCCGTCCCAGCGGGAACGTCGCCGGTCACTGTGGCAACTCAATGTCCCTCCGGCGTTATTGGTGGCGCTCGCGACGCGCAACTGTGCGAACGCAGTCCGCACCGGCGGGGGATTGCGCATCCGGGTACCGAACACGCATCGCGTCACTGTTGGTTCGGCCTGCGCCTCCCCAATTTGGCCGCTGTCTCCGAGTTTCCTCTTGAGTGTGTGTGTTGCTAGCGTTGCGTGGAGAGTAAAATGAGTGATCGAGCGCGCCACTTCTTGAACGAATGGTTGGGCAAGCACATAGCACCGCTACCCGCCGTCGAAAGGCTCGCCGCCTCGGTGCGGCTGGCACTACAATGCAGGCACGACGCGACCGCGGCCGGCATTCCTCTGCAGGAAATCAGAGATGCCGTGGGCGGAGACCTCATTCGAAGAATCCTCGAAGCTCTGGCTGTCACGGCGGCTTTGCATCACGAGGCCTCGCTCGTCCCGGAAACCTCGGCCCTGGTCGAAGGTTAGGCGGACCAGCCAACACCACTATCAATGCGATGCCGGCGACGGCTCCGTCGCCGTATCGGCCCAATATCGTCTAGCGTTCGTGCCCCCAAAAATCCGACGTGCCCCGAAGCCCGCAAGGGGCTTGACCTGCCGCATCAAAACGCAGCAGTGATCGATGCGGCGCGCGAGCCGGATTTTTCGGAGTGTCGACGATGCGAGGCGTCCAATCTGCCATCGGCTTGCTCATAGCAACGCTGATCCTCGTGCCGATATCGGGCTCGAGCCGCGCGCAATCCGCGTTTCCTACCCGCACCGTGAAGATGATCGTCCCCTACCCGCCCGGCGGCGGTACCGATCTGTTGGCGCGCGTCTTGGCGCAGCGGCTCGGCGAAAAGTGGAAGCAATCGGTCATCGTCGAGAATGTCGGCGGCGCCGGCGGCAACGTTGGGGCTGAAGAGGTCTACCGCGCAGCGCCGGATGGCTACACGCTGTTGTTCGCCTCACCCGGCCCGCTGGCCACCAATGTCTTTATGTATAAGACCATGCGCTACGACGTGGCCAAATGGACGCCGATCGCCGTGGTGGCGACCTCGCCCTACGTGCTGGTGGTGAGCCCGCGTTTTGATGCGTCCGATGTCGCGCAGGTGATCGCCGACGCCAAGGCCAAGCCGGGCGCGCTCACCTCAGCGACGCCGGGCATCGGCTCGCTCGGCCAGTTCGCCACCATCGAGTTCGAGATGCTCGCCAAGGTCAAACTGCTGCAGGTACCCTACAAGGGCCTGAGCCCCGCCGTCGCCGACGTGCTCGGCGGCAACGTCAACATGATGTTCGACATGCTGGCGACCTCGCTGCCGCTGCACAAAGCCGGCAAGGAAAAAATTGTCGCCGTCGGCTCGACCAAGCGCGTCCCCGGTCTGCCTGACGTGCCGACATTGTCCGAAGCAGGCGTGCCCGGCTATCGCGCGGTGACATTCTTTGGCCTCGTCGCACCGCCGAAGACGCCCGATGCGCTTGCCGACAAGATCAACCGCGACGTGGTCGACTGCATGAACGAGCCTGCGTTCATCGACAGGACCAAGGCGCTCGGCATGGATCTTTCGCCGACGAGCCGGGCCGATGCAGCCAAATTCTTCGCCAGCGAACGCGCGCTGTGGGGCAAGGTGGCGAGCGAAGCCAAACTGGCGCCGACGGAGTAACGGCTGCCGGTCCGCGAAGGACGAAAACATGAGCAACTCGGAAACCGCCGCAACGCCCCGCCGCGCGCTGCGCTTTGGCATGTTCATGGGGCCGTTCCATGCGCCCGATCTCGATCCCACTTATGCGATCGAGCGCGACTTGCAGCTTGTGACGTATCTCGACCAGCTCGGCTTCGACGAGGCCTGGATCGGCGAGCATCATTCCGGCGGCTTCGAGATCATCGCCGCGCCCGAAGTCTTCATTGCGGCGGCGGCGGAGCGCACCAAGCACATCCGGCTCGGCACCGGCGTCAAATCCCTGCCCTACCATCACCCGTTCGTGGTGGCCGAAACCATGGCGCAGCTCGATCACATGACACGCGGCCGCGTCATGTTTGGCGTCGGGCCGGGCGCGCTGCCGTCCGACGGCCGGATGTTCGGCATTGCGCCCGTCGATTCACGCCCGCGCATGGATGAGGCGCTCGATTGCATCGTCGCGCTGCTGCGCGGCGAGACCGTAAGCAAAAAAACCGCATGGTTCGAACTCAACGAGGCGCGCCTGTCGGTCGGCTGCTATTCAAAGCCGACGATGGAGCTTGCGGTCGCCGCGATCCGCTCGCCGGCGGGCGCGCTTGCGGCCGGACGCCACGGCGCCAGTCTTCTTGTCTTGACCGGCGTCGACGATGCTTCACTCAAGCATCACCTTGGGAACTGGAAAATCTATGAGGAGACCTGCGCCCGGCACGGCCACGCCGCCGATCGCTCGCGCTGGCAATTTTCACTGCAGATTCATCTGGCGGAAAGCCGCGAACAAGCGCGCAAGGATGTGGCCTACGGCATCGAGAAGTGGATCGGTTACGCCAACGACATCGTGCCGGCGCCGAACCCGCCGCCGCGCGGGCTTGCCGACCCGGCGAGTTGGATGGTGGACAACGAACGCGCCATCATCGGCACGCCCGACGATGCGGTTGCGAAGATCGAGCACATGCTGGAGATCACCGGCGGATTTGGCGGCGTGCTGGTGTTTGCTCAGGACTGGGCCAACTGGCAGGCGACGCAACGGAGCCTGCAGCTGATCGCCGAGGAAGTACGGCCTAAACTCAACCGCAGCAATTTCCTGCGTCAGGCGAGCTACGACCGCAACGCCCCGAACAAGGACGAAAACCGCGCGCTGGTACAAACCGCCATCGACGCAGCGCAAGCGCGCTACACGGCGGGAAAGGCACCGCGGTAGCGTTCCCCGATTTGGAACTCGGACGGCCCGATACCGACGACCGAGCCCCAAGAAGTCCGTTGCGGAGGCCCGCGACCGCATGTAGGACACTCCCTGCATAATGCGAGAAAGTGCAAAATGTCAAAGCAAGCGATGCGCGACGAAACCGAACGTCTGGTGAAAGAAGCACTGGAGCGGAAAACCGTCACCATCAAGCAGGGCCAGACCCGCATCGAAGCCAGATGCGGGAAGTGCGGGGCGCCCAATCGTGTCCTGGCAGCGCCGGGACAGGTCCGGGTGCCCTACACGTGCAGCGAATGCGGCGACAAACAAAAGACGCTGTGAACTGGCCGGTCGGCGGATCGCAGACTCTTTGTTCACATCGCGGCGCTTAACAGGGGCCTTTTATTGTTGCGAGGCGGAAGGTTGCGCGGGCGGCGGACTTATGCGCCCCGCCATTGCGTTACCGGATCGTAGCCGAAGATCCAACGATAGACCCCGCTTGTCGTAGAACCATGCCGCGTCACGAATGCGAATTCACGGCGTATGCGGTCCCAATTCGAATGCACCTTCTTAAAGTGGACTTCGGTGCGCGATAGCTGCTGGATCCGCGTCGCCCGCGGTTTGCGCACCGCTTCGTAGCCGGCGAGCGCGGCATCCGGGTCGTCGGCGCTCGCATGGAGCCAGCGCGCCAGCACGTAGGCGTCCTCGAAAGCCATATTGGCGCCCTGCCCGAAAGTCGCGAGCATGGCGTGCGCGGAATCGCCCAGCAGAGTTACGCGGCCCTTGGTCCAGCGCGGAGCGTGCTCTCCGGTGAACTGCCCCCATTTCGAGCAGGATGTAGCTGCCGCCATCATCGTGCGCAGCTTCACGCCCACGTTGGGAAACGCCGCCAACATTTCATCGACGTTGCTCGGCACGGACCAGGACGGCTCGGTCCAGCCGGGCTGCTGTCGCACCGCCACGAAATTGATGAAGCTGCCTTGCCGGACGTAGTAGCTGATAACGAATCCGCCCTCGCCCGACCATTGGTTCACAGTTCCCAATCGGTGGCGCTTTTCCAACTGAATTGTTACGGCTAAGCGGCAAACTAGATGTAAACAAAAGGATGTATATGAAAACACGCTTAAGTTGCGCATTGCTGATGGCGAGCACGTTGATCGCCCGGGCCGATGACAACACGGTTAACTTGCCGGAGTTGATGCAGGACGCACAACAGTGGGCGCAGTCCAATCTCGACACCAATGTTCTCAACGCGCTGCCCAAAGTGGACGATCCGGCGGTGCAGCAATTTCTCCGCGAAATCCAAAAGCGCTTTCAAGGCGAGTACGTGGTGGATTTGGCGGCGCTCAGACAACCCGCGCACATACTGCTGCCGTTGCTGCAAAGCCGCGAAGCAACCCGGCCTTACGCCGCGTGGCTTGCGGCGCAAATGGATTACCTCGATGTTGCCGATGAAATCAGCATCACCATTCCGGCGCCCAAAGTTGAAACCAACCAGCCAACGCCACCGCGCGCAAATCCGTCGCCGAAAGTGGAACGAGAGATTTGGGTGAGAAAAGTCTCCGGCCATCCGTGGTCCGCCGCCGCCAAGGAGTATGTGCCGCAGTTGAAGCCGATTTTTGCCGCTCAAAAAGTTCCGCCGGAACTGGTCTGGGTGGCGGAAGTGGAATCATCCTTTGACCGCCGCGCAGAGAGTCCGGCGGGAGCGGCGGGACTGTTTCAATTGATGCCCGACACTGCCAAACGGTTTGGGCTGTCCTTGTGGCCGCGCGATCAGCGATTTCAGACCGAAGCCAGCGCAACCGCTTCAGCCCGATACCTGAAGTATCTTTTCGATCGATTCCAGGACTGGCGCCTGGCCCTGGCCGCTTACGACGCCGGAGAAGGCACCATGCAGAAGCTGTTGGATCGCTACAAAACGCGGAGTTACGACGAGATTGCCGGACATCTGCCCGCAGAAACGCAGATGTATGTGCCGCGGGTCGAAGCCGTCGTCCTACAGCGTGAAGGCGCGAAGCTGGAAGAGCTTTCCGTGCCGCAGTGAAGACAGGCAGTGCGTTTAATCAGATCACGATCACGCGCACAATGGCGGAGGCTCTGGCGGGATAATGACGAGTTGTCACCCGCTCCTCTTCGGTATAGAGATAATCCCGGAATGAAAATGAAGTTGTTTCACGCCGGGTTGCTGATGTTTTTGCTGCTTCTCCCGGCAACCGCCGCAGACAATTCCGGCAACGACATTGATGCATCAAAAGCGTTCGCTCGAAACCGGAACATCGGGCGAGGGATGAATTTGGGCAACGCCCTGGAGGCTCCGAAAGAAGGAGAATGGGGGCTGACAATTGAGGAATCCTATATCCAAGCCTTGGCCGATGCGGGGTTTGATTCTGTCAGGCTCCCGATTTGCTGGCCGGCCCATGTGAGCGGAACAACTTCGGGCCTGATCGACGCCAAATTTTTGCGGCGCGTGGACACGATAGTGGGTTGGTGTCTGAAGAGGAAGCTGGCTGTCATCATCACCATTCACCACTTCAACAAGCTGTATGAAAAACCGGAGGATGAAGAATTGCGGAAATTGTTTTTCTTCATCTGGAGGCAATTGACCGCGCATTACATCGGTTACAGCCACGAGAAACTGTTCTTCGAGGTCTTGAACGAGCCGCACGACAATCTCACGTCCGACAAGTGGAATGCTTTGGTTCCTGAAATCCTCGCGGTGGTCAGGGCCGGGGACAAAGACAGAACCCTGATTATTGACGCGGCTGATTACGCATTCCATGGGTCAATTGAAAAACTGGTCATTCCGGATAGGGAACGGAATGTGATCGTGAGCGTGAGGTACTACCTGCCCTACCAGTTCACCCATCAGGGGGCGCATTGGGTGGCGGGATCTGACAAATGGCTGGGGAAGACATGGTCAGGCACTGCGGAGGAACTGGCTGTTGTGGACACTGATCTCAAGCTCGTCAAAGACTGGTCGGCGAGAAACAAGCGGCCAGTCACATTTGGCGAGTTCGGGTCCATTGCCGTGGCCGACAAACAAAGCCGGGTGATGTGGACGAGGAGCGTGCGGAAAGGGTTCGAGGCGAATGGCTTTAGTTGGTGCTACTTCGACTTCGGGGTGATTTTCAAAGCGTATGACGTTGAGAAACATGACTGGCTGCCGGGATTCAAGGAAGCGCTGGTTGGGAAGTGAAAGGCTGCGGGCAGAAGGGGCAACCAAAGCGCTGAGTCTGGATTGAAAATTTGTCATTGAGAATTTCTCACTTGACCAATCAATGACATCAAGGACGGATGGGGGCAGCGCTGCTGTGTGCGGACTATGGCGGGATGATACTTGCAAGAATGACTAATGACGAAATCCTAATGACCAATCAATTCCCAAATGATTCAATGACGAAAACCCGCTGCCGGCTGTCATTTGTCATTCGGTCATTCCTTGGGCATTCGTGCTTCGACATTGGACATTCTTTTTAGTGTCCGGCGGCGTTTTTCGCTAGATGCAGGCCTTCGGACTTGCTCAATTTGGGCCAGCTATAGCCGTAGAAGGCCACGAATGCGAAACAGAAGAGCGGCACGATAAATCCGCGTGACATGTCGTATTTATCCGCGACCGCGCCCATTAGCTTCGGCAGGATCGCGCCGCCCATGATGGCCATGACGATGAAGCCGGCGGCTTTCTTGGCCCGTGCGCCCAGCCCGTATATGCCGAGGGCGAAAATGGTCGGAAACATGATGGACATGAAAAAGTAGCTGAGAAACACGCAGGCGACGGACCACCAGCCCAGCTTGAGGAAGATCAGCAGGCAGGCAATGACATTCATAACTCCGTAAAGGCCCAGAACCTTGTGGGCGGAGAATTTTTTAAGCAGACCGGCGCCGGTGAACCGGCCAATCAGGAAACATACGAAACCGAGGGAAGCGAGGTTGGCCGCTCCCTTGTCGGTCAACGACAGGCCGCCGCTTTTAGCCGTTTCAAACCAGCCGCTCATCAGGCCCGAATTCCAAGAGGCCGGGATGGGCGGAACCTCCGATGTCATATAATTGATGAAAAAGCTGAAGATGCCCGCCTGGGCCGCTACGTAGAAGAACTGGGCCGCCACCGCCATGGCGAAGTGCGGATGCGTCCAGATTGAATGCGACGCGCTGGGAGTGGCATCATCCAGATGGTAATCATCCTCGGTTTTGATGTCCGGGATGTAAGCAAAGTAAAACACCACCGCGAGCACCAGAACCACGACGGCGGCGATGACGTAAGGAATATAGAGTGTTTCGTTGCCGGTGGAGCGTCCGCTGGCGTCTTTTGAATAGAAAAAGATGCCGCCGATGATCGGGCCGAAAATCCAGCCGACACCGTTGCAGGATTGGGCCAGATTGATGCGGGTGGCGGCGTATTGTGTCGGCCCCAGCACGGTCGTGTAGGGGTTGGCCACCGTTTCCAGGAAGGTCAACCCGGCGGCGATGGCGCAAACGCCGGCGAGGTATCCGACGAACGCCGTTGTCGGGGAAAGGCTGCCGGCGCGAGCCAGCGTATTGAAGTGCGTGGCCGGGAGAAACCAGAATCCACCCACCGCCACCATCAGCAAACCGGCGATGATACCCCATTTGTAGCCGAATTTGCTGGCCAGCATGCCCGCAGGCAGCGACATCAGAAAGTATCCCAGGTAATGCGCGAATTGCACCCAAGCGGATTGTGATTTGCTCAAACCCAATTCCGTCTGAAAATGCTTGTCCATCACGTCAATCATGCCGTTGCAAACACCCCAGAGGAAAAAGAGGGAGCTGACCAGGATGAAAGTGAAAATCAGATTTCTGCCATCCGGCATAGTGAAAAGGCTTGTCTTGGAGGGGCTGGACTCCCCTGCCCCATTGCGGGCCGAGGCGGCATTGGTTGGTTCCAGGTTTGGCATAAGATAATTTTGGAACGGAATGTAATTTATACTTTGCGATACAACGGGCCGAAATTCGCGCAGGCACGGAAATCCGCGCCTTCCAAATCGGCGGTGCCGAATGGCGTCCAGGCGCCTGGCCGGAAGATTTCCTCCTCAGCCACGTTGTGCATGTAAACCGGGATGCGCAGCATGGCGGCCAGGGTGATGAGTTCCGCGCCAATGTGGCCGTAGCTGATGGCGCCATGGTTCGCGCCCCAAGCGTTCATCACGGAATAGACGTCGCGGAAAACTCCCCTGCCCGTCAGGTTTGGGGCGAACCAGTGGGTGGGCCAGGTGGGATCGGTCCGCGCCTCGAGCACTGAATAAATCTCCTTTGGCAAATCGACGAACTGGCCTTCCGCGATTTGCAGGGCCGGGCCAAGCCCCTTGACGAGATTGATGCGGAACATGGTGGCCGGCATGTTGGCGCGCGTGCCGTAGGCGCTGGAAAAGCCGCCACCGCGAAAATACTCGTATATCGCGGGCGGCCAGGACGTTGCTTCCAGACAGGCCCGCACTTCCTGCGGCGTGATTTCCCAGAATGGCTTCATCACCGCCTGGCCGTCGCGCGTCTGCCTGCCGCAGCCATCCAGGGCCGCCGCGCCGGAGTTGATCAAGTGCAACAACCCGTTCGCCGCCGCGCCCGTCAAATTTCGCCCGGTCACGCGCCGGACCGCATTTGGGCTCCAATAGGTGCGGACGTCGGCAAAAATCTGGGCTGTGCCGGTCAAGAGATGACCTAGCAACATGCCAAGCCCGTTGAGGGAATCATTCTCCGTCGCCACGAGGAACGGTTCGCGGATGCCGTTCCAATCGAAGGACGAATTCAGGATTGCCTCCAGGAAATCGCCGTTGGGAAAGTGGTCGGTCCATTGTCTTTGGCCCTGGAAGCCGGAGAGAATGGCGTTGTGTCCCAGCGCCTCCTCGCCGAAGCCAAGCCTGGCGAGACGCGGGTTGCCGATCATGAGGTCGCGCACAATCATGGCGCACTTGACGACGAACTCCCATTCCCAGTCCTTGCGCTTGCGGGTGTGCGGCGTTTTGCTGCGGTCCCCACCCTCGATGCAATTCTTTTTGACCCATGCCAGGGCGCGCTTGAACTCCTCCGGGTCATAAATCTTCTCCTCAATGCGGCGCACCAACTCTGTCATGTCGGCGCACTCAACGCGCATGCCCAGCCAGTCTTCAAAGAAATCCTGATTCACAATGGAGCCGGCAATGCCCATGGAGACGGCGCCAATCGAGAGATAGGACTTGCCGCGCATGGTGGCGACAGCAAGACCGGCTTTGACGAAGCTGAGGATCCTGGCGGACACGTCCCCGGGGATCATCGTGTCCCCGATGTCGTGTACGTCGCGTCCGTAAATGGTGAAAGCGGGCAAGCCCTTTTGCGTGTGCGCGGCGCTGGCCGCCGCGAGATAAACCGCTCCCGGCCGTTCCGTGCCGTTAAACCCCCAAATGGCCTTCGGGATGGCGGAATCCATGTCCATGGTTTCCGAGCCGTAACACCAGCAGGGCGAGACCGTCAGCGAAAGGCCCACGCCTTCGCGGCGGAATTTTTCGGCAGCCATCGCGGCTTCGGCCACGCCGCCAATACAGCGCTCGGCAATCACACATTTGACGGGCAGCCCGTTGGAATGGCGCACGGAGGATTCGATGAGCCTGGCAACGCCTTTCGCCATGTCCATGGTGGTTTTCTCCAATGATTCGCGAATGCCTTTGAGACGGCCATCGATGGCCGGCCGGATGCCAACCGCAGGCATGTCACCGACCAAGCGGTTGCGAGGGGCGCTGGTTTTCAGGCTTGGGATTGTTGACAGGCTCTTCATAAATGGATAAAGGTCTTTTAGGATGATTGAAGCAGGCTAAAAAACAACCAATAAGAATCAGTCCTCGGCAAACAGGTAATCCAGGTCCGTCCGGGACAAGTTTCTGGCGAAGCCCTGCTCGCCCAGCACATCGGCAATGGTTTGCGCCTTGCTTTGCTGCAATTCCCAAATCTTCTCCTCCACAGTGCCGGGGGCGATCAAGCGGTAGGCGTTGACGGTGGCAGTCTGGCCAATACGGTGGGAACGGTCGATGGCCTGGGCTTCCACCGCCGGGTTCCACCATGGATCATACAAGATGACGTAACTGGCGGTGGTCAGGTTCAAGCCTGTACCGGCGGCGCGGAGGCTGAGGAGAAAAACCGCGCCATTGGGATCATCTTGAAAGGCCTGGGTGACTTCCTGCCGATCCTTCGTCTCGCCGGTGAGGATGTGGGTGGGCATCTGTCGGGCGGCGCATTCCCTTTCCAGAATTTTCAGCATTTGAACGAACTGGCTGAAGAGCAGGACCTTCTGACCCTCCGCCATGAGCGGTTCGAGCAATTCAAAAAGGGTCTCGGTTTTGCCGGAGGCGGAATCGTTGCCCACCAACCGCGGATGACAGCAGATCTGGCGCAACCGGGTCAGGGCCGCCAGGACGTGAATAGTGCTTCTCTTCATGCCGCGTTCAGCCACGACGTTCATGACCTGCTCGCGGCTGCGGCGCAATTCGGCCAGGTAAAGCTTGCGCTGGTCCTCGTCCAGTTCACAATCGCGCCGTTGCTCGATGCGCTCGGGCAAATCTTTCGCCACTTCCCGTTTCATGCGGCGCAAGAGCAGCGGACGCAATTTGGCGGAGAGCCGCCGCCGCGCGATTCGCTGTTCGTCGGCCGGGTTTTCGCCGTGCGGCTCGTATTTTTCGCGGAACTTCATTTCGCTGCCCAGGTAGCCTGGCTGGACGAAATCAACGATGCTCCAAAGGTCCAGCAGCCGGTTCTCCAATGGCGTTCCGGTCAGCGCCAGATGGTAATCGGCCTGCAATTGCTTGACCGAATGGGTCACTTGGGCGTCGGGGTTTTTGATGAATTGGGCTTCGTCCAAAATGACGACGCGGAAGGAAAACTTTTGCAGGGCTTCCAAGTCGCGCCGCAAGAGGGCGTAATTGGTCACGATTAAATCATGTTCCGGAATCAGCCGGCGCAAATTGTGGCGGGCCGCGCCGCTTTCCAGGATAAGGACGCTGAGCGAAGGAGTGAACCGGTTGGCCTCGCGCTGCCAATTGTGGACAACCGAGGCGGGACAAATCACCAGCGCCGGCCGGTTGGGGCGGTTGTTTGCCTTGAGCCAGGCGAGCCAGACGAGGGTTTGCAGCGTCTTGCCCAAGCCCATGTCGTCGGCCAGGATTCCACCGAGCTTGTGGCGGCTGAGATGGCAAAGGAAATCGAAGCCGGCGCTCTGATAGGGGCGCAGTTCAGCGTTGATTTTTTCGGGAAGAGGCATGGAGGGAATGCCGCTGAATTCCGCCAGACTTTGGCGGAGGGCCCTGGCGGCCGGGGAATCGCCAAAACGCCGCAGACTATCTTGATCCAGATGGGCGGCCTGTTCCAATCCCAGCCGTTGCGGCACAGGGGCCAGTCCGTCCACACCAAGATCGGCGAAGGCCTCGTGCGCGGCCTGGACGGCGGCGGTGTCGAGTTCAAGCCAGCCGGCATCGGGCAATTTCAAGAATCGGCCGGTGGCCGATTGCAGGCGCTGCAAATCCGCCGCGGTGAGTTTGACGCCTTCGGCTTCCCATTCGGCGGAAACGGAAAACCAATCGATGCCGCTGCCCTTGACGGCGAGCCGGGGACGCAAAGGACGGGAAGCGAGGAACAGGCGGTGAAAGGCCGGGTTGCCGAGGTATTCGGCCTCTTGAGGCCGTTCCGGCCAGGCCGCGGCAAGAGCGCCGAGAAAATTATCATTGGCGTCGCCCACCCAAACGCCCGGTTCCGGGGTGAACCAATCCAGGCGCTTCAGCCATCGGATGGCATTGTCCAGGCGCGGATCGTCCAGAATCCTGGGCTTCCCGTCCCTTTCGACCCTCGGCGCATCGCATTCCCACTCCGAACCGTTCCAATGCCAGGGGCGCTGCTCGGCCTCGCACCGCGCCAACAGGCGCAGGCGCACACTGTCATCCACCAACTCGAAGGTGAACCGCGGCAAGGCCCGATGCACGACGCAGAGTTGTTCCCAATCCATGCCGTGGCACGATTGGGTCTTGCGCAACTGGGTCAAAAGGCGGTGGCTCAATTTGCTGACCGGCAGCGCTCTCTGTTGCGCCCAGGAGTTGAGCAAATCGTCCGGCGGCGCGCTCCGCAGCAGATAGAAGACGCGACCGACCAGAACCACGGAAGGCCGGCCGGCGAAGAATTGAGCGCCGGCAAAGGGTTGCTTTTCGCCTCCGGGCAGGGCCAGTTGATGAGTAAAGAATAATTCGCCGTTGATGGTTTCCAGGCGCGGTTCCAGTTCGGCCAA
This sequence comes from Limisphaerales bacterium, assembly GCA_052325505.1. Lineage (GTDB taxonomy): Bacteria > Verrucomicrobiota > Verrucomicrobiia > Limisphaerales > Palsa-1400 > DASRLE01. Next base: position 4,850 of record JBKQUS010000045.1, on the reverse strand, counting down.
ATGTCCGTGGAACACGACGGTGTCCCGGGTCCCGGCGATTTGCAGCCGGCCCTTGTCACCCCAACGCACCAGCCATTGCAACAATTCCAATCCTGTCAAGACCAATGATTGCCGAAGCCCGCCGGGGTCGGCGCGAGTTTGGGCCAGCCATTCAATGAACTCCCAATCGGCAAATGAAAACAGTTCCTGCTCGTGCGCGGCGCGCGTCGTCAGATCGGCCAGTTCAGCCAGCGTCTTGGCCTTCTCGCCGGTGCGGAGGCGCGAGACGCAAAAGCCGACCGACAACCCATGCAAGGCCGAACCCTCGCTGACCGGCTTTGGTTCGCACACCACCCGCAGGGTGGCTCGCGGGGTGTCGAGATGTGCCGGGGCAGAGGGGAAGAGCCAGTGTTCAAGCTGCAGGACCAGGCGCTGTTCCCTTTCGCGGTGCTCAATTTCGGCAAAACGCCGTAAATTGGCGTGGGGCTGCAACTCGGCGGGCACAGGGCGGTTGGCCCGGAGAAAAAGTATGGCCGTTTCCTCCAGGCGCTTCTTGCCCTGGGCGGAAATGACCTTGCTCCACCAATCCTGGCTGGTGAAATCCTTGCGCGAGAGGGAGAGTTTCTCGAAATAATCCTCCAGCAGCAGCCAGGCGCGCTGCGGGTCGCCGCAATCGGCAAAGATGTTAAGGATTTCCGTCCGTTCCGCCACCGCGGCCTTTGAGTCGGCCAGTTCCCGGCGCAAATCGGCTTGCGGGCCATAAGCCCTGGCCAACACGTTTTGATGGGCATCATATCTCGTCGTGTTGCCCGAACCCGCTGCGACGCCGCTTCTTCGCGATTTATTAGCCATGCACGTTAGCCCAATATAGCCGTTCATCACGCCACAGTCCCGTCCCGTTGTCAATCGAAAACTGCCGGAATTTTTTATTCTCAATTCGAATAAGAGTTTTCCTTGGGGAGGTTTTGGCCTAGTTTTGCGGTCTTATGCTGTCCTTGGAGAATTTGGCGGGGTTGCTGGAGGAACATCGCGCCGCGGCGGCGGCCAGGGTGCGCGAGTTCTCCCTCGGGACCCGGTTTTTTGCCTTTAATTCGGAACCGGCGATCATGGGAGTGGTCAACCTTTCGCCGGATTCGTGGTATCGGGAAAGCGTGTGTCTGACGGCGGAAGCGGCCGTGCAACGAGGAAAAATTCTGAGCGCGCAAGGGGCAGCAATGATCGATGTGGGGGCAGAATCGACGCTGGCCCATGCCCGACGCCTGGCGGCGGACGCCCAGCAAAGGAAATTGCTGCCCGTGGTCAAGGCACTTGCGGCGGCCCAGTTGATTGTGTCGGTGGAAACGTATGAAAAGGCAGTGGCGCGGGCGAATTTGGAGGCGGGGGCGAAGGTAATCAATTTGACCGGGAGAGAGGATGCGGCGGAGATCTTCGCCCTGGCGGCGGAACACTCCGCCGGGGTAATCATTTGTTATGTGCAGGGGCGTAACGTGCGGGAGGCGGGTGATATTGATTTGGAGAATGTAATGCCGGCGATGGAGGATTTTTTTCTGCGTCAAACGGAGCTGGCGGCCAGGGAGGGACTTAAGAAGATTTTGATCGATCCAGGACTCGGTTTCTATTACCGGAATTTGCAGGACGGCGCGGTGCGGGTGCGGCATCAAATGATGACGTTCTTGCAGACGTTTCGCTTGAGGGCGCTGGGTTTTCCAGTGTGCCACGCCTTGCCGCACGCCTTTGAATATTTTGGCGAGGAGGTGCGTTGCGCAGAACCGTTTTTCGCGGTGCTGGCCGCGCTGGGAAAGACGGATTTGTTCCGAACCCACGAAGTGCCGCGCATCAGGGCCGTGCTGGAGGCCCTGAAGGTCTTCCAGGCTCCCCCGACCGGCCGCAAAGGAAAACGCCCTCCTCCCCGGAAGCGGTGATCCATTGGCCGAGGATTGACAGATTAAATCCTGACAAGACAGAGGCAACCAAGCCCGGCGTGTAACGGTAGGAGAAGAAAAGCCGGACTATGTCTCCCACGCGGAACTCGAACCGCTCGCCATAAATCGAAAGCTTTCGCAGCCTGACGAAGTGAAAATCCGCGACGATCCGCTTCAAGCCGGTCGGGGGATCTTCAATGGAAAACCGGATGAATCCATCCTCACGATCAACGCCCAAATCAAGCAGAAAGGTCAACAGCCAGTCGCGGGTTTGCGGGTTGTCGTAGCCGGGCAAAACTTGTTGCACTCCCGCGGCGTAGTCGGGACCGGGGGCCAGATTCGCGCTGAGCAGCATGAAATCGCCGGGACGAAGCAATGCGGACAGCCGGGGCAGGATGATTTCCGGTTCAAAATTCGGAATCATGCCGAAGAAAGTGATCAGGTGAACGGATGGAACGTCTTCCTCACGGTGAAGCACTTGGGGCAGATCGTCCGCGCAACCAAGATCGCAGACCAGCAGATGACAAGGTATTCCCGGCACGGCGGCTTGGGCGGCAACGGAGGCTGTCAAGACGAGAGGCAGGCTAATGTCGCAGGGCGTGTAGGTTAACTCCCTCCCCTGCCCCGTCATTAAACCGAGAAGGCGGGCGTCCTTTTGCCCCCCGCCGCAGCCCAGTCCGATCACACGCACGCGTGATGAACGCAGAGCGCCCGCGGCCGCCCGGAAAGCGTGGTCATAAACGGCGGCGCACTCCGGATCGACGCGCGATGGAGAGAAGGCTTCGTGCAGGGCCAGCCATTGCTGCGCCTGATTATAAGTGAGGTAATGGAACTTCGGATCGATGCGACGGGCGCGCAAGGACTGAAGCAAATCGCGCTGGACGTTTTCCGGGAACTGACTCCGGTGAACAGCGACATGGGCCAAGGCCGACATGGGCCAAGGTTGCCGGGAGAATGAGCAATGTCCAAGCACGAATCTGCAAACGTTGCCCCTCTTTCCAACTCTCTCCCCGCCTGGTGCGGGGAGAGAAAAAGCCTGTCAGTACGCAAACGCAAGTGCGTTGACTTGGCAGGCAACGGCGTCCATATTTAGGGCATGAGTTTCGATATTTCTGCCCTGCTGGACCAATGGGATTATCAGCCCGGACAGGTTGTTGTCAGAAGATTTCAGGGGAAGGATGGCATCGAGAAGATTCAATTGAGGGTCGATCTGGGGTTGCTGCAAATGAACGCGAAAGGGCGCCCGGATGGCAAACGGCCTTTTGGCCGCGAATCGCTGCTGGAGTATTACCTAGACCAACTGGACAAGTTCAAACGCGAGCATGGCAATGATGACAAGGAGTTCCGCCTGACCGCCGATGACTGCGGACGGCTGCAGCAGGAGTTCATCCAGTATCACCACCGTTACATTTGTTTGTTTCAATTGGAGGATTACGACGCGGTGATCGAGGACACGGACCGGAACCTGAAGGTGTTTGCGTTCGTGGAGAAATACGCCGCTTCGGAGGAACTGGCTTGGTCGTTGCAGCAATTCCGCCCCCAGTGCCTGATGATGCGCATCCGGGCCAGAGGGGCTTCAGCCCTCAAAACCAATCGTTATGATCAGGTCATCCGGCTGGTGGAAGCCGGCTTGGAGGAAATTCGGCAGTTTTACCGCGACCACGAGCGGCAGGACCTGGCGGAGCAAAGCGGGGAAATCCAATCACTCGAGATGTGGCTGCAGGAGATTCAACACAAACGCCCTTTGACTGCGAGAGAGAAGCTGGAGTCGGCCCTCGATGAGGCAGTCAAGAACGAGGATTATGAGAAGGCGGCGCAAGTCCGGGACGAATTGCGCAAGATGGGTTAGTTCGCGGAAAAAGTGACGCGAAAATCTTTGGCGGCGGGTGTTGGGGCGGTGGCAGCGAGCATCGAGGTTTCGTGGCTGAGCAGGGTCCAAGGCAGCCATGCCAGGGCGGCGAGGGGCAAATCCTGGCCATACTGGTCCACCCACTCAATGCGATAACTGAATTGCCTGGGAGAATCAGTCAGGTTTTCAACGTTCAATTGGATTCTCAGGTATCCCGCAGGACCGGTCGCCGATTTGATGCGAACCACATGGATGGCATGTTCGAGGGCCGGGTCCATCACCACTCTTTTGTCAGAGGCGGCCTGGCTTGGAGTTGCCGGTTGATGAGCCGCAGGTTGGGAAGCCGTAGGGCCGGGAAGCCCGGCATTTTCGACGCGTGTCGCGCAGCCGGCGGCCAGCAGCAGGATTCCAAAAGGCATCGCTATCTTCATTTCGTTCCAATGCGTTTAAACGAGGTTATATGGATGGTGCCAACGAGTCCATAAAAAAGGCGGAAGGGTGAAGGCAGAATGGAGAAATCAGTTTCTTAATTCTTACTTCCCGAGGTCAGGGCAGGCCGAGGGCGTAGTAGCGGGCGGGATAATTTGTCCACTCTTGATCGATGAAGTAAGCTGAACCGTTGGCAAGCGTGAGGGTCTGAATCGGGATCCAAACAGGGCTGGCCAAATTCGTGCAGGCTTCCACGAGGACGGTAAAATTGTTTGTGCCGGTGATGTTGAATCCAAATTGACCGCTCTGGACTCCGAAGTTCGTGCCACTGGCTTGGATCAGCGGGTTCCACAACAATGTTGTCACAGACGGATGCTCGGAAATGGAGGAGCCCCAACCAGTGGTGCCCGGCAAATAGTAAGCTATGACGTTGTTGTCACTTGTGAACGCAAAATAATCAACGCCGCGGGGGAAATTCCCCTCGAAATAGACGCCAGCGAGATTCCCGCAAAGCGCGAATGCATTGGTACCGATGCCGGGGTAATGGGCCATTAGATTGTTGCCGACAGCAATTCCGCGATTGACCAAGCGTGATCGGTTAATCCGCTCGCCTGTGCTGGCGTCTGCTTGTGGGCGGAATGAACTCGGCAGAAGTTGTGAAACGCGACCAT
>JBKQUS010000044.1:0-36007 GCA_052325505.1 Limisphaerales bacterium | reverse complement strand
TGTTGTTTAAAGGTCTTGTCAAACTTCTTCCGGTTGTTCTTGGATTGGATCACAGGTGCATTCATAGTTGCTTTGGCTTTCAATGTCTCTCTTTACCTGTGTCCGCTTTTTCGCGCAGGCCCAAAGTCCGCTATAATGACTGTGGCTAACTTGGCGCCTAGGACAGAGTTTTGACTTCACCCCCCGGAGAAGTCCGCTATAATTAGGATGACCACGCCGGTGTCGTTGTTGGTGTTTTGACTTCACCCCCCGGAGAAGTCCGCTATAATGGGCTTGACGGAAGTGCCTGATCCGGTATGATTTGGTGCGACTTCTCCGGGGGGTGAAGTCTTAACTGATTAGGCGGCGTTGAAACCACTGCATAGCACGTTTCAACGCCGCTGTTATTCCCAAAATTCCACCTGGTTGGGAATCGTCGGGTCTTTGGCGCGTTTGTCATCTCTGTAATTTTCACCGATCATCGTGTAACTTTTTTTCCATTGTTCAGCCGTTTGGAGTTTTTTCTCTTCTTCCTGTTGTAGCTCTTCCGGTGTTCTGCCTTGCCTGCGCGCTTCCTTCGTTGCCCATGGGACACGACCATAACCGCGATTTTGCAAAGCTGCCCGTAACGCTTTGTAAATTTGCCAATCAGCAAGGGCATTATCGCCTTGCAACAAACGGATGCGGAGCAGGCAGGAAGTGTAACAAATCTCCGCTCCTGCCTTATCAGACGGAGACCCATCGTTGGTTTTTTCGCCGATGCTTGGTGCAAACTCTCGTTCGAGTCGGTAATCGGCCTTGTGCTTCAATTCCCATTTTCTGGTTTTTGGATTTCTCCAAACTATGCGTGCCGCCAACGGAGTAAATCCCGCCTTTGCCCACACTCTTTCTAGCCATCGCTCGCGCTCGTGATGTGCCTCGCGAGTTTTCATTGCCCGGTAACGATTGGCAGGCGTGCCGGAAACAGACGCCGGGCCGCGACGGGCTAAATCTGCCGGAATCAGCAATGAATCTGCGTGTGGGAATCCGTGGTTTAGCCGCACGGCCTCGCCGATGGAGCCTTTACCTAAATCAAATGCCCAGATGGTTGTGCCAGCCTTTGAAGTTTCCGCATTCATCTTCTTTTTCCCTTCGTTTTGTGGAGCGGGCAAGATTATGGCAGAAAACCACCCTTCAGCCAAGGCCCATTTTCGCCACCGTGCCGCGTCCCGCTGCAAGCTGCTGCGGTCGCCCCAAGGCATTTGCCAGCGGCGGGCCTGCGGTTTGGGGGGAACTCGCTTGTTCCCAAAGGCACATCCACGCTTGATTTAAAACGATTTGAGGTGCATTGTGTTTGCATGACATACGTGACCATTGAAGCTGAGATCGCGGACGGCAGGGTAGTTCCGTCGCACGGCGCCCAACTGCCGGAGCGGGGCCGCGCATTGGTCACGCTGCTGCCGGAAACGCCGCATCGCACCAACTGGGACGCAGTTGAAGCGTCTTTGGGTGTTCTCCGCCGGCCAAATCTGGACAGCGCCGCCTGGCAACGCGAGGTTCGCGCCGAGTGGGGTCGTGATTGATGCGCTGGCTGCTGGACAGCAACGTCGTGATTGACGCGCTGGCCGGGCTGCCGCACGGGGTGCGTGTTTTGCAAGAGGCCCGGAAGCGGTCGGAAATTTCGGTTGTCTATTCGGCAATTACCCGGATTGAAGTCCTCGGTTTTCCCAATCTCAGTGAAAAGGAAGAGGAAGCCATCCGCCGGTTGTTGAATGAGTTTGAAGAAATTGCCGTTTCGAACGCGGTGATCGAACGGGCGATTCAAATTCGGAAATTAGTCCGCATCAAAATTCCCGATGCCCTGATCGCCGCCAGTGCCGACACCGCCCAGGCCGTCGTTATCACGCGGAACACGGGCGATTTTCAGCGCGTTCCAGGCCTGACCGTCCTTCACCCGGACAAGGTTTAGCGATCGCCAGGATGCCGCGACCTGACTGATACCCGAAACGCGTTACGCCTCTGTTGCGGATCGTGTTGCCATCGAGAGCGGTTTAAGAAATACTGTAGCCATTCGGCATCTTGTACTGGAAGAGCGGTCTTTTTGGTTTTTGGCTTCGTTTCGGCTCAGTCACAGGCCGCAGCGGCTCCTTTGCCAAAGCCTCGCCAAAACCCAAAAATCCTCGCTCCGAATGGCTACATTATTTCTTTAAACGCTCTAACTCGTTGACCATTAAGGACATAGTCTGTGTTGTGGGTGTGTTGGAATTGGCATTTTTACGGTTTTTCAGGGTAAATTGTCAAAGCACCTGCCCCGCAAGCATTTGCGGTTACAATCCGCAAGTTCCTCAAAAGCTTGCCTCAGCGGGATTGCCCGCCTATTGTGGGTGCGTCAAAATGTCGCGGCGGTGGCGCGCTGGCGGGCAATCATCATCGTTTATTGCGGACAATTATGGCTGCGGTTATATCGACTTTTCTCGATAAAGTCCTGGGCAGAATCGGACGTCTCGATGCCGAGGGGGTGCAATCGGTTGTCCAACGACTGGCCCGCGAACGGCAGTTCCTGGAGACGTTGTTCAATGCCATCGAGGACGGCGTGGTGGTGGTGGATGAGCGGGGACGCATCGTTTATCTGAATCAGGCTGTGGCCCGGATGCTCAATTGGCTCCCGGAAGAGGTGGACGGACGGCCCATCCAGGAGTTGTTGCCTGAATTGGATTGGAAGAGTTTGTCCGCCCTCGGACCCGATGGCCGGCAACAGACCACGCGCCACGAGTTCGAGGTGGCTTACCCACGCGCCCGGTTCCTGCGCCTTTACGCCGCGCCGCTCGACGGCGAGGCCAAAGGCGGTTCCGGCATGGCCTTGATCCTGAACGACGCGACGGAAGCGCGGCAGAAGACCTTCGAGGCCATCGAGAACGAGCGCATTCATTCCCTGACGCTTTTGGCGGCCAGCGTGGCTCATGAAATCGGCAACCCGCTCAACGCCCTGCATATTCACCTGCAATTAATGGCCCGCCAGGTCACACGACTCAGGACAGCCGCGGCGGCGGCCGCGCCGGGAAGGTTTTCGCGGCGCGACGCGAAACTGCAAGGCGAAGCCGGGGAGGTGGCGGAGAAGCTGGAGCATTACCTTGAGGTGGCCAAGGGCGAGATTTCCCGTTTGGATTACATCGTGACGCAATTCCTCCAAGCCATCCGGCCATCGCAGCCGCAATTGGCGCCGGCCTCGATCAATGACGTGGCGCGGGAGACGCTGGAATTGTTGCGGCCGGAATTGGAAAACCGCGGGTTGAACGTCAAAGAGAAACTGGCGCGGCGCCTGCCGTTGACGTCATTGGACCCGGGCCAGATGAAGCAGGTGTTGATGAACTTGATCAAGAACGCCATGCAGGCCATGACGCGCGACGGCACGCTCACCGTGCAGACGGGCCACACGCCCGACGCCATCTGGGTCAGCATTGCGGACACCGGGGGCGGCATAGCCCCGGATCAGATCAGCCACATCTTTGAGCCGTTTTTCACGACGAAGAAAAAAGGCACCGGGTTGGGGCTGATGATTGTGCAACGCATCGTGCGCCAGCATGGCGGGCACATTGAAGTGGAGAGCGACGTGGGGCAGGGCACGACTTTTCGCATCAACCTGCCGCTGCACGAACGCGAACCGAAATTGCTGGCCAGTTCACAAGCGGAATCGGACACTTCGCAAATGCGCGGGAACTCACAGGCCACTGAAAATGAACACTGACGAAACTTCCAAGCCGAAGCTGTTGATCGTCGATGATGAAAAGCCGACACGCGAAGGGTTGCGGGCGGCGTTGGAGGACCATTATGAAGTGTGGGTGGCCGAGGACGCCAAGGCGGCGATGGGGTTGTTGGAGGAGGAGGACTTTGCCGTGTTGCTGACAGATTTCCGGCTGCCGATGGAAGACGGGATGAAATTGATCGCACGGGCCAAGTCGTTGCCCAAGCCGCCCATTTGCATCCTGATGACGGCCTACGGCTCGGAGGAACTGGCGGTGGATGCGATGAAGCACGGCGCGGATGATTACATCGCCAAGGGCCGCATGCAGATTGATGAATTGGAGATGCGGATTGCCCGCGCATTGCGCCAGCAGAATCTCGAGGTGGAAAACGTGGCCATGCGGCAGCAATTGCAGAGCAAATTCGGCCTGGAAAACATCGTTGGGCAATCGCCGGCCATGCGGGACGTGTTTGATGTTGTCCGCCAGGTGGCGACGTCCCGGGCCACGGTGTTGCTGCTGGGAGAAAGTGGCACGGGCAAAGAATTGGTTGCCAAGGCGATTCATCAACTGAGTCCGCGCGCCAAGTTGCCGATGGTTACTGTGCATTGCGCGGCCCTGCCGGCGACCCTGCTGGAGAGCGAGTTGTTCGGGCATGAGAAAGGCGCCTTCACGGGCGCGCACGAAAAGCGCATTGGTCGCTTCGAACAGGCCCAGGGTGGAACCTTGTTCCTGGATGAAATCGGGGAGATCGATCCCACCTTGCAGGTCAAATTGCTCCGGTTCCTCGGCGAACGCACTTTCGAACGCGTCGGATCGAACAAGACGTTGATGGCCGATGTCCGGCTGATCACCGCGACCAACAAGAACCTGGAAGAGCAGGTCAGGCAGGAAAAATTCCGCGAGGACCTGTATTTCCGGCTGCGCGTGGTGGAGATCAAGCTGCCGCCGCTCCGCGAGCGCAAGGAGGATTTGCCGCTGCTGGCCAGGGCCTTTTTGAAGGAATTCGCTGTCGAGAATAATAAAAAGGTGAACGATTTCACCCCCGAGGCGTTCGAAGCGTTGATGACGTATCCCTGGCCGGGCAACGTGCGCGAATTGCGCACCGCGGTGGAAAGCGCCGTGGTGCTTTCGCGAGGCGAGCGCGTCGGCCTGCGGGACCTTCCGGCGACCATCCGCGAAGGCGAGGCCAGGGCGGGCCATCCGGCGCGTGTCCCGGCGCAGGCGGACTTGACCGTGGCGGAGGCGGAGAAGCATTTGATCGTCCGCGCCCTGAAGGAATGCGACAGCAACCGCACGCTGGCCGCCGGAAAACTTGGCATGAGCCGGCGGACGCTGCACCGGAAATTGCACCTTTACCACCTGGAGGGCATATAATGCCGCTGCAAGAGTGGATTCATCATTGGGAAGAAGGAGCCGGGGCGCGGCTGGTGAAGTTGGCCGTGGCGCTGCTGGCTTTCATCGCCTTGGCGTCGCTTTACGATTTGATGGAGTACGAGGGTCAGGTTTGGTCATCGGAAGAAGCCATGGAAAATGCGCAACTGGCCCGCAACCTCTCCCAGGGGAAAGGGTACACAACGGATTCGATCCGACCGCTGACGCTTTATTTATTGGCAAGCGCGGCGGAGCCTGGCCAATCCTCGAAAGTTCTGGCCCAACGGGTGCCGGATTTGAGCAACGCCCCGGCGTATCCGTTTTTGCTGGCCGGGCTGATGAAGGCGCTGCCGTTTCACTTTGCCGCCAAACAATTCTGGTCTTACGAACCGGAGGAGTGGATCGGCTTCTTCAACCAGGCGCTATTTTTTGCGGCGGTCGTTGCTCTCTTTTTCCTGGCACGGCGGCTCTTCGATTCAAGTGTCGCCTGGCTCTCAGCCGCTCTTTTTGCCGGAACGGAATTGTTCTGGCGATTCAGTGTGTCGGGTTTATCGACGCTCTGGCTGATATTGGTTTTGTTGGGGGTTGTCCTATGCATGACGACCATCGAGAGCCTGGACAGAGCGGCGACGGCAGGGGCGGGCGGCAAATCGATTTTCCTGGCGCTGTTGACCGGGGCGCTGGCCGGGGTGGGTGGGCTGACCCGCTATGCTTTTGCCTGGATGATCGTGCCCGTGATCCTGTTCGTCTGGCTGAGCGTGACTCGCGGCAGAGGCAAACTGTGCCTGGCGATTGCCGCGTCGTTCCTGGCCGTCATGGCCCCGTGGCTGGCGCGCAATATCAGCCTCAGCGGTCATTGCTTTGGCACGGCGGATTATGCCGTGGTGCAGGAGACGACGTCCCTTCCGGACAACACCCTGGAGCGATCCGCCGATCCGCGCGGCGAGATAATGCGCCTGGCGCCCGCGGATGTTGTCAACAAGTTTTTTACCAATGCGCGGGAGTTTTGCCTGAACGAAGCGCCGCGATTAGGGGGGAATTGGATTTCGGCGTTTTTCCTGGCCGGACTGCTCATTCCATTCCGAAACGCGGGCTTGACGCGCCTGCGCTGGTTTCTGGTCGGGTCGCTGATCCTGCTTTTTGTGGTGCAGGCATTGGGGCAGACCCATGTGAGCAGCGATGCGCCGCGGATCAATTCAGAGAACCTGCTCGTGCTGCTGGCGCCGCTGGTCTTCATCTACGGCGCAGCGATGTTCCATACGCTGCTCGACCAGCTCGACCTGCCGCTGCTGGACGTGCGCGGGTTGGCCGCGACGGGTTTCGTCGCCGTCATGTGCGCGCCGCTTTTACTGACGCTGTTGGCGCCCCGCGACCTGGCGGTGAGTTCGCCTTATTCCCCTCTGCACATTCAACGCACGGCCCGCCTGTTGCAAACCAACGAAATGATGACGAGCGACATCCCGGCCGGAGTGGCCTGGTACGGCGGGCGTTCCTGCGTTTGGCTTCCGCTGGATGACGAAAACGAGTTTTTCAAGGTCAACGCCCTCAAGCCGGTTCACGCGTTATTCCTCACGCAAGTGACTACGGATGAACGGTTTCTGACACAAATAAAAGCCAATGAAAAGAGCTGGGGCCATTTTCTGCTGCAATGCTCCGAGCATGGCGAAGTGCCGACTGGTTTTCCGTTAAGAAAAGCGCCGAAAGGATTCCTGCCCGATCAATTGTTCCTGAGCGACAAAGTGCGCTGGCAGGACACCAAAACGCGACCCTGACGCCGGAGAAAAAATGATGAAAAAAAAGAAATATTCCTTTGACAATTTTGTGCGTTGCACTTAGAAATCGCATTGGTTGAACGAAATTTCACAAACAACGGAGAGATGATGCACTGGCGTCATGGAGGATAAATCAAAGTACTTATGAAAAGAATCTGTGTCTCTGCAGGATTGGTTGCACTTGGTGCGGCAGCCGCCCATGCCCAATACGCCCCCGGGTTGAGTTATACGGAAGCGTCAAAACCCTGGTCATTTACGGGCTTGGTGCGCGGGTTTTACGATGACAATTATCTGACGCTGCCGAAGAATTATCCGGGGCTTCTCCCCAACGGCACGATAGGCGAGGTGCATGCGCGGGACAGTTTTGGCATTGAGGCGAGTCCGGGCATCTATTACAACCACTCCGTCGAGGACACTCTGTTGAGCGCCAGTTATGTTTATGACGTGGATTGGTATCAGGACCGCGAGGGCACCACGTACCAGACCCACGCGTTCAACGCTAAAATGGACCATGAGTTCAGCGAGCGGTACAAAATGACGGCCAACGAATCCCTCGTCAGCGCGCAGGACCCCGGGACCATTGATCCGACGGTGGTGTCCACGCCGTTGCGCGTGGCCGGCAGCAATGTTCGCAACACCGGGAATCTTGATTTTACGGCGCAGTTGACCCGGCTGTTTGACGTGCATGTCGGTTATGCCAACACGGTTTACTGGTATCAGCAGGCTGAAGGAGACGAGTTTCTGTTGCCGGGGCAGGGACCGTATGCGAGCTATCAGGCGCTGCTGGACCGGATGGATCAAACGGCTGCTGTGGATCTGCGTTGGAAAGCATTGCCGGAAACTACCGGCGTGCTCGGTTATCAATACGAGAATGTCGGCTACACCAGTCATGAATATCTTATTTATCCAGGCGTCGTCAATGGCGTGGCTACCCCGGGGTACCGCGCCAATAGCCGCAACTCCGATTCGCAGTATATCTATATCGGGGCCGACGAAAGCTTCACGCCGACACTGAATGGTTCCATCCGGGTGGGCGGGGAATATGTCGATTATTACAACGCTGTTTATAACTCGCTCTCGCCGTATGTCGATGCGAGCCTGACGTATCAGTACATGCCGCAAAGCACGGCGCAATTCGGGTTGAAGGAAACGCATAATGCGACGGACGTCGCGGGCACGGCCGGCACCACGCCCGTGCTGGACGAGGAGTCAACCGCCGTTTATTTGAATGTCAGCCACCGGGTCACCTCGCGCTTCACCGCCTCGGCCATGTTTCAGGCCCAATATTCGACTTTTAACGGCGCCACGGGTTCATATAATGGATTTGGTGAAGATTATTATACGGCGAACCTGGATTTTGCGTATCATTTCACGCCCTGGCTGTCCGGGGAAACCGGGTACGCCTACAGCAAGTTGAATTCCCCCAATTTGAATGCCCGCGGTTACACCCGGGATGTGGTTTACGTTGGCGTCCGCGCCAGCTATTAATTTAAGAAGATAAGATTTGACGTTTGGCGCAGAAAGCTGGAACGTATATGCTTGATGTACGGTCTGGCTTTCTTTTTTTGAATCTATGGATGTCGCGACAACGAACGAAGTTCCCGAGCTGAAACTGCATTTTCTGGATTATTGGCGCGTCATCCGTCTGCGGCGCAGCCTCATCCTCATGGTTTTTCTGCTGTGCGCTGTGACCAGCATCCTGTTGACGTTCTGGCTGCCGAAGCAGTACTCCAGCACCGCTCGCATTGAGGTGCAAAAGGATACCCCTGAAATTCCCGTAACCGAAGGCGGGGGGCACCTCAGCGGCATTGGTTCAGATCCTTACTTCCTTACCACCCAGTTCAAAATCATCGAGTCCTGGTCGATACTGACCAATGTCATTACCGCGCTGCATTTGGACGAAAAGCTGGCTGCGCAGGTGGGTGATCCGCCTTGGACGCTGGACAAAACCTACGGTACTTTGGCCTCCAAAGTATCGGTCGAACAGACGCGCATGACCAGTTTGGTCGAAATTTCCGTCAAGAATTCCGACTACAAGCTGGCTGCCGACATCGCCAACGCCATAGTCGAGGCTTACCGCGATTCGCGACTGGAAAAGTGGAAGAGCGACCGCTACAGCGGCATAAGCGCATTGCAACAGGAGTTGAGCCTCAAGGAAGCGAAGCTGGGCACCATGGTGACCAATTTGAACGAGCTGCGGGCTACGTTGCAGATTTCCGACCTGGACGAAGAGAGTCCGGTGGCTGGTGCCACCATCGAAACCGAGCAACTCCGCGAATATCAGCACGAGGAAACGAGCGCCCTGGCTGATTACCTCGAATACAGCAATATTCTGGCCGGCATCGCCTCCATCCCGACCAATGAACTGGGGGAGGCGATCAACACCGCCTTCGCCCACCAGGCTGACTCGGAACTGAGTTCACTGGCCATGCGGCTGAACGCGGCCAAGGACAGATTGTCCGCCGTCACCAACGATTACGGCCCCAAAAACACGGAATACGTGACCGCGCAACTGCAGTACGACCAGGCGCGGCATGATTATGACACCAAGTTGACCGGCATCATCATCGGATTGAAGGAGCGGGTGGAGATCGACCGGCAAAACATGGAAATAATGCAGCGCCTGAAATCGGATTTGGAAGTCAGAAGGAACGAGTTGGCCCGCAGGAACCAGCCGTATTTCACCTTGAAGCGCGATATCGAAGACCTGAGGCGCAACAACGAAGAGTTGAATCGAATGATTCAGAAGGAAGTGGCCGAGGTGGGCCAGCCTCTCAACACCGTGATCGTGCGCGATCCCGCCAGACCCGTGCTGCGTCCGGTCAGTCCCAAGACCTTCGTCATTATTCCGTTCGGGGTTCTGGTTGGCCTCGTGGTGGGCGTCAGCCTTGCGTTCTTCATCGAATACCTGGATACGAGCGTCAAGACAATTGATGACGTGGAACGCGCCCTGCAGGCGCCCGTGCTGGGCGTCATTCCGCAGAACGTCGGCAACATCATGGAAGACGGCGGGGAAACGCCGCATGCCGAAGCTTACCGGGTGTTGCGTACCAACATTCTGTTTTCGCGCAAGAATGAAAGCTGGAACACCATTTCCGCGCTCAGCGGCGGCGCGGGCGAAGGCAAAACCACCACGCTCTTTAATCTGGCGGTCATCTTTGCCCAAAACGGACAGCGCGTCCTTGTGGTCGATTCCGACCTGCGGCGTCCTGCCATCCACAAAATGCTGCGTCTGCCCAACAACGTGGGTTTGACCGATTTCCTCCTCAAGCAGCGCACGCTGGACGAAGTCATTCAGAAAACCAAGCTCCCCAACTTCGACTTTATTCCCAGCGGCAAACTGCCCAGCAGTTCGATGAGCATTCTGGGGTCCGCCCAGATGAAGGAGACCATCCAGGAGTTGAAGCGCCGTTACGAATTCATCTTTTTCGACTCTCCGCCCTTGCTCGGGGTGAGCGATGCTTCCATTCTGGCCAGTGAAATGGATATGATTTTGCAGGTGATTCAATACCGCCGATATCCCCAGCCAATGACCCTCCGGGCCAAACAGATGATTCTCAAGGTTGGCGGCAACCTCGTCGGCATTGTGCTGAACAATATCAACATGAGCCAGGATGAAAACTACTACTACTACAGCGGGTATTACGAATATGGTTCTCAACATAAAGACCGGACGGTTGTGCAATTGAGTGATGCGGCCAAAGAAGCCAAAATTGACATCAAGCAGAAGTATTGATCCGGGTTCCCGGTCGTTTCCACATTATGAGATTGTTACGCGATGGTGTTTGGAGTTCGTCGTCTCTTTTTGCGTTGGTCCTCATCGGCACCCTCTTGGCGGGTTGCTCAAGTCCAGGTCCCAAAAAGGACCGCTATCTGGCGTCGGGCCAGTCAGCCGATGCCACTAATGAGGTGCATGACATGCGCTTTGACCCACTGCGGGTGGGTGACAGCGTCAGAGTCGATTTCTCCGGCACCCCCTCCCCCATGCCCTTCGTTCAGACTGAAATCAAAGGTGATGGCACCATTCATCTTGATTTTATTGGAGACGTTCTGGCCGATGGAAAGACGCCCGGCGAGCTGGAGAGGATCATCCAAAAGGATTATGTTCCCGCCTATTACACACACTTGAGCGTGACGGTTACGCCGGTGGTGCGCTTTTTTTATGTGGATGGCGAAGTCAATGGAGCAGGCGGCGGCCGGATCCAGTACACCGGCCAGATCACGGTGACCCGCGCCATTGCCGCCGTGGGCGGTTTCAATCCCTTCGCCAACCGCAGGAACGTCAGGCTCTATCGGGTCGATGGCACTTGCAAGGTCGTCAACTGTGTCAAAGCCCTGGAAGATCCGAGATTGGACCTGCCCGTTTACCCCGGCGACAAGATTGTGGTCAAGCGCCGCCTTTGGTAAATGGTCCAACTCCAAATCCTCTCCGGCAGGAGAACCGGCACAAAATTTGACAGTTCCAGCCTGCCCATTACCCTCGGTCGTTCCGGGCAATCGGACATGACTCTGGAGGAAGCCGGGGTTTGGCCGTCCCACTGCAAAATTCAGTGGCGGCAGGAGGGCCTGGTCCTCGAAGTCGAACCCGGAGCGCTGGCCAGCGTCAACGGCACGCCAATGCCGCGCGCCCTCTTGCGCAATGGCGACGTGATTACCCTGGGTGGCGTGAACCTCCGCTTCAGCTTCAGCCCCATCCAGCAGTCCAGCGCGGCGTTGCGGGAATGGCTGACGTGGATCGCGCTGGGAGCATTGTGCCTGGGCCAGGTGGCGGCCATCTACTGGTTGAACCGCTGATCAATGGCGAAAATGACGGGTGCCCGTGAAAACCATGGCCATGTTGTGCTCATCGGCCGCCGCAATGACTTCGGCATCGCGCATCGAGCCGCCCGGTTGAATGGCGGTGGTCGCTCCGGCCTCGGCCGCGGCGGCCAATCCGTCGGCAAATGGGAAAAAAGCATCGCTGCACACGGCGCTGCCGCGCAGTGAGAGATTGGACTCGCGGGCTTTCCAAACGGCGATTTTGCTGGCGTCCACCCGGCTCATCTGGCCGGCGCCGATGCCCAGCGTGCGGTCGGAGGCCGCATAGACGATGGCATTCGACTTGACATGTTTGACAATCGTCCAGCCGAACAGCATGGCCTGCCGCTCCTCCTCCGACGGCTGGCGTTTGGTCACCACCTTCCACTCCGCGGCGGAAACGACCTTGGTGTCGCGTTCCTGGACCAGGAACGATTCCGCCCCAACATCGCGCACTTCAGCCGAAGCGCCGCCGCCCGGCCACTTCAGCGCCTTCATCAGGCGCAGGTTCTTCTTGCGCCGCAACAAGTCGAGCGCCTCCGCCGCAAAATCGGGCGCGACAATGACCTCGCTGAAAATCTCGGCCACAGCTTCGGCGCAGCCTAAATCCAGCGGCTGATTGACGACGATAATCCCGCCGAAAGGCGCCTGTTTGTCGGTGGCAAAGGCCTTCTCCCAGGCTTCCCGGAGCGTATTGCCCTGGGCCGCCCCGCAGGGATTGGAGTGCTTGAGGATGGCCAGAGTTGGGGCGGCTCCGGCGAATTCAGCGGCCAGGGCGGCGGCTGCTGTCAAGTCAAGGATATTGTTGTAAGACAGTTCCCGGCCGTGCAGTTGCTGGAAATAATCCCCGAAGCGGCCGTAGAGGGCGGCGCATTGATGAGGATTCTCGCCATAGCGCAACGTTTGCGCGAGGCCCAGGCTCAACTGGATGTTCGTCGGCCAGGGATCGCCGGCCTTGGGCGGCGTCGCGGGGGAGCCGGCGCCGGGGAGGGCAAATGTCTTCGAGAGATAACCAGCGATCTGGGCGTCGTAAGCCGCGGTGCCGGCAAAGACTGCCGCAGCCAGCCGCCGCCGTAATTCCGGCGTGGTCTGGCCTGTGGCCGCAATCTGGCCGGCGACCTCGGCGTAATCGGCCGGGTCCATGACCACGGTCACGCTCTCATGGTTTTTGGCCGCGCTACGCAGCATGGCAGGCCCGCCAATATCAATATTCTCGATGGCCTCGGCCAAAGTGACGTCGGGCCGGGAGATCGTCCGCGCGAAAGGATAGAGATTCACCACCACCAGGTCGATCGGTTTGATGTCATGTTTGCGGGCGGCCGCCTCATGTTCCTCGTTGCCGCGCACATAGAGCAGGCCGCCGTGGATTTTTGGATGCAGCGTTTTGACCCGCCCATCTAGCATCTCCGGGAACCCGGTGTAGGCGCTTAAATCGCTGACTGCAACGCCCTGTTCTCGCAGCGCTTTGGCTGTGCCGCCGGTCGAGATGATTTCAATTCCCGCACCCGCCAGGGCTTGGGCAAAAGGAATCAGGCCGGTTTTGTCGAAAACGGAGAGCAGGGCACGTTGGATTTTCGCCATACAACTTGCATCAATCTTCCAAAAGGCGCGGCGGAGTCAACCCGATTTGCGCATTCGCGCCACGTAAGCGCCATCAACGCCGTCGGCGAAGGGCAGCAATTGGCGCTCCAGTTCCAGCTTGAAGTCGGCGTGCCGCTCCAGAAATTCGCGCGCCACGGTTTCATTTTCCTCCGGTTCAAGGCTGCACGTGCTGTAAACGAGCGTTCCGCCGGCCTCCAGTTGTGAGGCCGCTTCTTCCAGCAGCGCCTGCTGCTCCTGCCGCAGCCGGTCAATTTCCCCGGAGTTGATCCTCCAGCGCAAATCGACCCGGCGGCGCATCACGCCCGTGTTGGAGCAGGGTGCATCCACCAAAATCCGGTCGAACGGCTGCGGCGGGCCGGAATCCTCGAAGTCCACGCACGTAATGCCGAGGCGAAGGCAATTTTCCCGCACCAATTTGAGCCGCTCCGGCTGGTTGTCCCGGGCCGCAATGCGTCCGCGATTCTGCATAAGCTGGGCGATGTAAGCGGTCTTTCCTCCGGGTGCCGCGCAAAGGTCGAGAATGCTCTCGCTGGGCTTGGCGTCCAGTTCATTCACCGCCAGGAGCGTGCCGGGGTCTTGCACGTAAAAGAAGCCGCGCTGGAAACTTTTGCATTGGGGCAGGGGAGGATGCGATTTCAATTCGAAAACCATGTTGCCGCCGGTCCAATCCCATTGCCGCGCCAGGAAGTCCACTCCTTCCTGCTGCCATGCCTCCGCCAAGCCGGCAAAATCTGTCTTTAGAAGGTTGAGCCGGGCATAAACAGACGGAGGAGTATTGTTCCATTCCAGCAGTTGGGCGGTCTTGGCGGCGCCCCATCGGGCCTGCCATCGTTCGACCAGCCAGACGGGGTGGGAATACCCCAGCGCCGGGTCGGTTTGCTTCAAATCCGCCAGTTGACGGACCGTGGCCTCGCGTTCGCGGGTGTAACCGCGCAGGACGGCATTGAGAAACCCCGCCTTCGCGCCAAAACCCAGCCGCTTGCACAATTCAACCGTTTCATGGACCGCGGCGTGGTTGGGGATGCGTTGCAGCCAAAACAGTTGGTAAAGCCCGAGGTGCAGCAAAAGGCGCAAGACCGAATGTTGCGGCCGGTCCCCGGTTTTGCGGGCCACCAGCCAGTCCAGGGTCGTTTGCCAGCGCACCATCCCATAGACCAACTCCTGGCACAAGCCCCGGTCCGGCGGTGTCATCCCGGCTCCGGCCAGCTCATTTTCCAGCAGTTTCTCGACGTATTCGCCGCCTTCTCCGTGCCGCCTCATCACGCGCACGGCAATTTCTCTTGGACTTTCGCAATTCACGACTTAATAATGGTCGGATTGTTATGGGACGCGAGAATATATCCATGAAAGAAGAATTTGAAAAACTGGCCGCCGCAGGGAAGCTGACCCGTCAAAACGTGGATGCCTTGGTGGCCCTGACGGAAAGCGGCTACTGTTATCATCGTAGTTGGGGATTCGGCAAGATCACAACCGTGGACACTGTTTTCTCCCGCTTCGTCATTGATTTCCAATCCAAGCCCGCTCACGCCATGGACCTGGCCTTCGCCGCCGAGTCCCTCAAGGCCATTTCCAGCGATCACATCTACGCCCGTAAGGTTTCGGACGTCGAGTCCCTGCGCCAGATGGCCGCCCTGAACCATCTGGACTTGATCAAATTGGTGCTGCAAAGCTTCGGCGGCCGCGCCACTGTGGATCAAATCCAGCAGGCGCTGGTGCCGGAAGTCATCGAGGACGACTGGAAGAAATGGTGGGAAGCCGCCAAGCGCGAATTGAAGAAAAACGGCCATTTCCAGGTGCCGCTCAAGAAGTCCGAGCCGCTTATTTATCAAGCGAAGGAAGTTTCGCTGCAGGACCGGTTGCTGGCGGAATTCCGCACTGCCAAAGGATTAAAGGCCCGTTTGAACGTCGCCCATGAGATTCTCAAGAGCCTGTCCGATCTGAGCGATAAAAATGCCGCCGCCAAAGAAGTTATTCAAGCGCTGAACGCGGAGATTGCCACCCATCAACGCACGCAGCCGTCTGTGGCGCTGGAGGCCGTCTTTGTGCGCGATGAAATACGCCAGGCCGCCGATGTGCCGCCTATCGAGGGCGAGTTGTCCGCCGGCGCCCTCTGGATCCAGGAAAGCGCAAAAGTCGGCCCCATTCTGGAGCAGATGCCCGCGGCCAAACATCGCCGCGCCTTGCAATCGTTCAAGGAAGCCAACCAGGAACGCTGGCCCGACGCACTCCTCGCCTCCCTCAATCACATCTCGGCCAAGCTGGCGGCGGAAGTGGCGCACGCCCTCATCTCGGGGGGGCATCTCGACGGCTTGAAGGAACTTCTCGCCCGCCTCATCAGCCAGCACCAGGCCAGCAGCGAGTTGTTGCTCTGGCTGGCCAAGGAGCGGTCCGACTCCTTTGCCGACATCCTCGGCCCGGAAGTCTTCCGCGCCATGCTCACCGCCATGGAGCGCGATCAGTTCAACGAAAAGCGTTCCAACAAACTGCGCGATTTCATCCTGGCCGACCAAACCCTCCTGGTTGAATTGATCGGCTCCGCGGACTTGGAAGTCATCAAGGACCTGACCCGCGCCCTGCAACTTTCCCCTTGTTTTGACGACATGGACAAACGCTCCCTGCTGGCTCGCATCGTTAAAAGCTATCCCGCCGTGCAAACGATGATTTCCGGCGAGCAAACCCGCCAGGAAGCATCGCTTTTGGTTTCCTGGGAAAGCCTGGAGCGGCGCAAGAATGAATATGCCGAACTGGTGCAAAAAGCCATCCCGGCCAATTCCAAGGAGATTGCCCTGGCCCGAAGCTATGGCGACTTGCGCGAAAATCACGAATACAAGGCCGCCAAGGAAATGCAAAAAATTCTCATGCGGCGCAAAAGCGAACTGGAAACTCAACTGGTCCGCGCCCGCGGCAGCGATTTTGCCAATCCCCGCACCGATGTTGCCAGTGTGGGCACGCGGGTCGAGGTGACAGATTTGGATAACCAGCACGCGGAACAATTTACCATTCTCGGCGCGTGGGATTCTGATCCGGAAAAGGGCATTATCAGCTACCAGACGCCTGTTGGGCAATCCCTTCTGAACCACAAGCCCGGCGACGAAGTGGAAGTGCCGGTGGAGGGTGGAAAGAAGCGCTATCGCGTGGATGCCATCACACCTTTCAAAACGCCCGCCCCCGAACCCGCGCCTGCGCCCGCGCCCGAGGCGCCAGCGCCGCCGCCGGTCCAATGAATTCTTCATTAAATTAATGCATTCGGATGTTGGCAAGGAGCCGGGAAGCATGGTAAGATGGGATGTGTCTGGGAAGCATTGATTTGCCGACCATTATGGAAACAGCGACTGTCATTCACGAGGGCGAGTGTCAAACTGTCCGCCTGCCGAAAGGGTTTCACCTTTCCACGGAGACTGTGGGCGTTCGTCACGAGGGCGAGGCGATTGTGTTGGAGCCACTGAAGCCCAAGGATTGGCCCGAAGGCTTCTTTGATTCGATTCACATTGCCGACCCCGCTTTTGCGCGGCCCGACCAAGGACATCTGCCGCCGGTGAAGTCATTGTAGCGTGTCCATGACATATTTGCTTGATACCGATGCCTGTATTGGTGTGTTGCGCCAACGTCCAGGCATGGTGCAGCGCCTGAGCAGCGTGGCGCCAACGGACTGTGCCGTCTCCATGGTCACTGTCTACGAGTTGTTCTCTGGATTGGCAAAAGCTCAAGACCCGGTGAAGGAGAGGCAGAAGGTCGAGCGATTCATCTCGGCTGTGATTGAATTGCCGTTGGATCGCGCGAGCGCGGAAGCCGCCGCGAAGGTTCGTGCGGAGCTGGAGCGCCAAGGGAGCGTCATTGGGCCGTACGATCTTCTCATTGCAGGGCAGGCATTGGCCGGCGGCCTTACACTTGTCACAAATAATATTCGCGAGTTCCAGCGCGTCAAGGGTCTGAGTCTCCAATCCTGGCCGTAAGCCTCTTTCAGACGGCCGTTCACGCGCATGGCCTCAACATACTCCCGTAACGATGGCAATTTCCCATCGGCTATTTGATCAGTCCTTTGTAAAGGAAAACCGCGTAGGCCGCGGTCAACAGCCAGCCGATGGCCTGGGGCAGCCGCCCGCATGTTCCGATAAAGATCAGATGCACCAGCGTGGCCCCGCCCAGGATCAGCACGCCGGTTTCAAAAATGGGCGGCACAACGATCGGTTTATATAGCGCAAAAATGCCGATGCACAGTGGGATGCAGATATGCGCATCCCCAACTTGCGAGGTGTAAACCACTTCCGCCTGCCTCCTCCACCCGTAATAAAATGCCATCAAGCCATTGGGCAGCACGTCCAGCCAGCCGCTTAACCATCCCATGTAACGGGCGCTGATAAAGCCGGTCTTGATGTTCGAGAGCCACGACACCAGCCAGTCGGTGCTCACATATGTTCCATAGGTTCCGACTCCCAGCAAAACCAAATCAGTCACCAGCATCCGCCCGAAAGTCTTGTTTTGCCGGCGATTGCTTTTCAACACCTCAAAAACGTGAAAGGATTGCCAGCAGAGAAAAAGCCCGACCAAAATCAGTCCTTCCCCCAGGCCGATTTCATGCCGCCGTCCCACCACCCAGGCTGTGCTGGTGAAGAACAACACCGCCATTAACGTCAGCATCATGGAAAGCCGGTTGAGGTGATGGGAACAATTCTGGCCGCTTTTCGCGGCCTTGTCCGGCAGGACCGCCATTCCCCAAAGCGCGGCCGGCAAGCCCACCAGCAACGTCAGGTTTGTCACGTTGTTGACCAGGCAATTGGTCATGACCTCCGCGCCGGATCCGCCATGCATTCCCAGCACAATGGCAAAGATCAAATTCCCCATCCCGGTGCAATACGGCATGACCAAAGTGCCCAGGACCGTGCCTTCCATTCCGTCGGCCGCCATTGATTCCAGCCGCCAGATCATCAGGAAAGACGCGGCGAGAAATACTGCCACGAAGAACCAGGGCGTTGCCAGACCGGCGCGTTCAATCCAGATCATCGGAAAAGCAACGGGGCGAAGTCCGCCAGGTTGCGCCGCCAGACCCGCCAGCTATGCACGCCGGGCACTTCCGTCCAGGTGAGATGGATGCCCTGCGATTCCAGCCATTGGACAAACTCGCGGTTGGGCTTGACCAACCCGTCGTCTTTCCCGCAGGAAATCCACAACAGGCGCAGGCGGTCGTTCGCCTTGGAGTCAAGATTGGGAAACCGTTGCGCATAATTGGTGCTGACGCCTCCGGAACTGAACGCCCCGATCCATGCGAACTTGTCCAGGGCATTGAGCCCGACCGTCAGCGACTCCGCTCCGCCCATCGACAGGCCGGCAATGGCGCGGTCCTTGCGATCGCTGGAGACTTGGTAGGCCTTTTCCACTTGGGGTATCACCTCGTCCAGCAGCGTCGCGCGGAACCGGTCAATATTGCGCTGCCATAGGTCCGGGGAGCGCGCTCCCGACCACCCTCGCTCAACGACCTCCATCGTCCCGTAACCCAGCGGCATGACAATGATCATCGGTTTTGCCTGGCCGCGGGCGATCAGGTTATCGAGGATGATGTTGGCTTGTCCGACCGACCACCAGCCCGTGGCATCATCGCTGAAGCCATGCAGCAGATACAGCACCGGCAAACGCTTCCCGGATGCCTTGTAACCGGGCGGCGTATAGACAAAATAAGCGCGCTCATCACCCGCCGCGGCGGATTTGTAAAAATGGCGGTGCAACACCCCGTGCGGCACGTCATTAACCTCCCACGGAAGCGACGCCGGGCCGGGCACATGCATCTGGCTCTCCGTGTTCAGAAGATTGTACTTCAGCAACGGATTGTTCAGGTCGATGGTGCGGAGGCCGTCCACCACAAAGGAATATCCGTAATAATCCGGGTCGAGCGGACTGGTCGTGAACGACCACACGCCACGATCGTCCTTCTGCATCGCGGCGGCCGGCAACGATTCGCATCGCACTTCGACGTTCGTGGCGCCGGGCGCCTTCAGCCGAAACGTCACCCGTCCGTCTGACTGGACTTCAGGCGACGCGAGTGATTGGGAAAAGGCAGGAACAGCGATGGACAACACGATGGCCAGATAAATTGATTTCATGGCCGGACGATACCGTGGAACTACATCCATTCTCAACGCCAAAGATTTCTCTGCTTGAAGCGTGTTTTAAAAATCGGGTTTTTGAGCAACCGCCGTCAAATGGCTCGCCAGGAGCCTCGCCATCTACCGCGACGTTTATGGTAGGGCGAGGCTCCTGCCGAGCCGGGTCGTTCAAAAATGAGATTTTTAAAACGCGCCCTTAAAGCAACCTACTAAAAAACCGATGCCAGCGCGGCTCGAAGTAATGCTGGCGATCCAGCGAGATAACCACCATCAACGCGCGCCCGACGATGCGATTCCGGTCCACCGTGCCCCAAAAGCGCGAGTCGTTGCTGTTGTCCCGATTGTCGCCCATCACGAAATACTTCCCCACCGGCACCGTGACCTGCCCGAAGGTGCGCAGCGCCAGCCGTTGCGGCAATATCGTCACCGGGTGCGATGGCATCCCGCCCGCCTTCTCCTCCGCATACACGCGCGGGCCGTCCTTGTCCGGCGGCACGTCGCGGCCGGTGTCCTCCGGCAACGCTTCATATTCCGACGGCTGGCCATTGATCAGCAGCCGTTCGTTGGCCAGCTCGATCTTGTCCCCCGGCAGTCCGACGACCCGTTTCATCAGGCGCGTGCCATCCACCGGCGAAAAGAAAACCACAATATCACCCTTTTTTGGATTGCTCCATTGCGCCAGATGCCAGGTCGTGAAAGGCACCTTCAAATCGTAAGCCAGTTTATTGACGAACACCCGGTCGCCCTGGACGATGGTCGGGTTCATCGAGCCGGTGGGAACATCGTTCCAATCGGCGATGGCCGACCGCATCGCCGTCAAGATGATAACGAGAACGAGCAGTGACCTGTTTTCGCTCCAGATTTTCCTGCACCAATCCCGGCCTTTGGATGACTTCATGGTGGATTCGACAGCGTTCCTCCGTTTCCGTTCGAGAGGCAAGCATGGCAAAGGGGAATCCTCTAATACACTTGGTCGTGGGAGCCGACGTTGATCAAAAGCAGGACTTCAGCTTTGGTTCTTGGATGTCTCTGCTTGGAAAAAACAATCCGGCAGTCGTAAGCGGCTGAACATGCATGAAGCCCGGAGAGTTGGCCGCTCAAGTGATGCGTTTTCAGGCGGGGATCGTTGACATTCTGGGCCATGCGGCGCAAGGCAGCCTCGATTTGTGCCTGTAAGGCCGGGTTTTTCCTGACCAAACGACGAAACGCCCGCTCAAAACCGGGCGTGAGGATGAGTTCACACATGAATCATTGAGCCGCACGCAAGCGGGCGATGACGCTCTCGACCGATTCCGCCTTGAGTTTGCCGGAACGCAAGGCTTTGACCGCCTTGCGTGCTTCCGCAGCCGTGTCGCGGCGCCATGCTTCAATCCGGCGCTGCCGCAGAAGATTTTCCAGCATTTCTTGCTCGTCGGCAGGCAAGGCTTCGGCAGAGGCCAGAACTCGATCCAATGTCAGGGCGGCCATAAATTTATTCAATTCATCTTGAACGTTTCTCCGTCATTTTACTGCCAAGTCCCTGAAGCGTCAATCAGAACTGGCAAGGCCAGGGCCATCCGTTTCTCCACCCTTGAAGCCATTTGCCAAACGCTCCAATGTCAGCCCGGCGAAATCCTGGAATTTCGCCCTGAAAGAAACTCGCCAAAGGCCACACCATGAACCAGAGACCTTCGTCACAGGTGATTGCCACCACCGCCGATATTACACTGGAGCTTCTGGCGCTCGCCGCACTTGTCCTTTGCATTGCCATCGCTCTCTGGGGAGGCAGTTGCTTGCCGGACACTGTCCCAACGCACTTTAACTTGAGAGGTGAAGTTGATGGTTATCCGTACCGACCGTTCAAAGCGCAGTAGTTCGTAGTATCCCGCCGCCATGCAATTCGGTGTTTTCTCTCTCGCCTCGCGTAGCGGGGAGAGAGTCGGAGAGAGGGGTTGTGACCAAAAACCGCATGGGCATGGTTTATTCCAGTTTTCAATAACATTCGGGGCGACGGTAGGGCGGGCACTCTGTTGCCCGCCGCGGCGCGCACGGAGTGCCTGCCCCACCTGTTGCGGCCATCTCTGACGCTCCGTAGTGCCTCCCTGCCGCATTGGCCCCGGTAGGGACGACCTGCCGGTCGTCCGGATGTCACTGCAAGTCTTCATACGCCAATTGTACGTGTGGTCAAACTGAACCGTTGCGGGATTGCTTTCCTTTTTCAAATGCGGCAGGCTCGCCCCATCATGCGTGGGGACAAACATCTCGCAGTCGTTAAGGTCAACCATGAAAAGCCTCAATTCTGATCTGCTATGACTCCTGATTCCGAGGGTCTTCACGAGATTGCCAATACGACGAATCCAGCCCGAAAGGCGGACATCGTGTTCGTTCACGGTCTTGGTGGCGCGTCACATAGCACATGGCGACATCGCAAGGAAGGAAAGCCAGGGCATTTCTTTTGGCCTGAAGAATTGGGAAAAGACCTGCCGGATTGTGGCATCTGGACTGTTGGATATCCCGCCGGATTCACGGCTCTCGGGAAGCCGGGAATGACAATCGAGAAGAGGGCAGGCAATCTCTCCTTTCACCTTGCCAATGCGGGCCTTGGCGTGCGCCCGCTTTTTTTCATTACACACAGCATGGGCGGACTGGTCGTAAAATCCTTGATTGTCGACAGCCAGATACTTCCTGACGCTGATCGCAAACGGCTTGTCAGCGTCATTCACGGAATCGTTTTTTGTGCCACTCCGCACCGCGGATCCGCCTTTGCCGACGCTGCTGGCGTTCTCGGCAAGTTTTTTGGTGGCAGCCAGGATCATGTGGATGAGATGCGTGCCAACGCCGAAGCGCTCGACATGCTCAATGACCAGTTCATTGAATGGCACCGAACCCATTCGATCCCGGTGCAAAGTTATGTGGAGAACATTGGATTGTTCCGCAAACGGTGGTGGTGGCGGCCATTGCCCTTGGGCGTTGTTGTTCCCCGTGCCTCGGCCAATCCCGGCATTGCTGGCCATGCCGTACGAGATGTGGATGATGACCATCTGACCCTTGTCAAACCGCCGAACAACAAGCATCAGGTTTACGTGGGCGTGAAGCGTTTTATTCTTGATGCGTTAGCCGCTGTGCCACCGCAAAGCGTTACTGCGACACCAACGGTTCAACCGCCTGTCCTTCCCGCTCCAACTGACCCCGTTTATGCCGACATCTCCCGCATTGGGCGCTACGCGCCGACAGAACTCATCGGGCGCGACAACGAATTCAAGCTCCTCAACGACGCTTGGGCCAAAGTCCGCAAGGCGGAGACGCCGCGTCCGCATGTCATCACCTTTGTGGCGATGGGCGGGGAGGGGAAAACTTCGCTCGTGGCGAAATGGGCAGCGGAGCTGGCCTCCAAAGACTGGCCGGGGTGCGAGGGGGCGTTTGCGTGGTCGTTTTACAGCCAGGGCACGAAGGAACAGTCTGTGGCCTCATCCGACCTGTTTTTGAATGAAGCGCTCACTTTTTTCGGCGATTCTGCTCTGGCCAACAGTCCAAGCATGGCGGTGGACAAAGGCAAGCGGTTGGCGCAATTGGTCGGCGAACGGCGGGCGCTGCTCATTCTTGATGGTCTGGAACCGCTGCAATACCCTCCCACCTCGCCGCTGAAGGGAGAACTCAAGGATCAGGGAATCACCGCCCTGCTCAAGGGATTGGCTGCCAATAGCAAGGGTCTTTGCGTTGTCACCACCCGATATTCCGTCCCGGACCTCAAGAATTTTTGGCAATCCACTGCGCCGGAAATCCAGCTCCTGCGGCTTTCAAAGGAAGCCGGTGTGGCCTTGCTCAAGTCACTTGGGGTGAAAGGCAGACAACAGGAGTTCGAAAGGTTGGTGGAAGAGGTAAAAGGCCATGCGCTGACTTTGAACTTGCTCGGCAGCTACCTGAAGGACGCCCACGCCGGGGATATTCGAAAATGCGACCTCGTGAAGCTCGCGGAAGCCGACGCCGAAGAACAAAGCGGACACGCTTTCCACGTCATGGATGCCTATGCGAATTGGTTCGAAAGTGAAGGGGAAAAGGGGAAACGCGCCATCTCCGTTCTGCGATTGCTGGGACTGTTTGATCGCCCGGCGTCTGCCGATTGCATCGCGGCGCTGCAACAACCTCCCAACATTCCTGGTATGACGGATTCGCTTGTCGACATGACCGAGGCCCAGCAGAACATTGCTTTCACCCGGCTGGAGGAAGCGAAGTTGCTCACCGTGAATCGGAACGCGACCGGATCGCTGCTATCCCTCGATGCCCACCCACTCATCCGCGACTATTTCGCCACCCGCCTCCGTGATCAGCATCCCGAGGCTTGGCGCGCCGCTCACAGGCGGCTTTACGTGCACCTTTGCAACGCCACCAAGGAAGGCGACAACCCCACCCTCGAAGACCTTCAACCTCTCTACCAAGCCGTGGCCCACGGCTGTCAGGCGGGAATGCAGCAGGAGGCGTGTGCCAACGTTTACTTCGACCGCATCTTGCGTGGCACGGCAAGCGATGGGTTCTAAAGCACGAGAAAACTCGGTGCATTCGGTTCCGACTTAGGAGCCGTCGCCTGCTTTTTCGAGCAACCCTGGAGCAGCGTTTCGTCGTCGTTCAGGGAAGCTGCCCAACCTTGGCTGCTGAACCAAGCCGCCACCCGACTGCGCGCCTTAGGTCGGCTAACCGAGGCCCTCGAGCCGCTGCGTAATGCGATGGAGATGGCAGTCAATCAGGCGACTTGGGAGCGGGCCGCCCAAGGTGCTAACAACCTGAGCGAACTCGAGCTGACGCTGGGCGATATCCCCGTGGCAGTCCGAGACGCCGAGCAGTCCGTCACCTACGCAGACCGCGGCGGCGACGCGTTTATACGGATGGGCGTTCGCACTACCCATGCTAATGCTCTTTACCAGGCAGGCCGCTGGGCCGAGGCGGAGGCACGCTTCCGCGAGGCCGAGAAGATGCAAATCAAGCGGCAGCCCGAGTATCCTCTGCTCTACTCGGTATGGGGCTTCCACTATTGCGATTTCCTCCTCGCTGCCCCAGAGCGCGCCGCGTGGCAGGTAATCTGTCACGCCGGTCTGCGACCGCCAGAAGCTGCGGTCGCTCACAGAGCGGCGTTGCAAGGCGTATCCCAGCGCTCGGCGAAGATGTTCGAGTGGCGGATCCCCGGCGATCCACTCCTCGACATTGCTCTCGATCACCTCACAGAAGGCCGCGCCGCGTTTTACGAGGCGATTCTGGAAGACTCTTCACTAAAACCTTGCCACGGGTCCTTACAGCACGCCGTGGACGGTCTTCGCCGGGCTGGCACAATGCATTACATACCCCGCAGCCTCCTCACCCGATCCTGGATACGTTTTCTCAGCGGCGCGAGCACTGGCCACGAGAGCGCGCAGAGCGACTTGGACGAGGCATGGGAAATCGCCGAGCGCGGCCCCATGAAACTCTACATGGCCGATATCCATCTTTACCGAGCCCGCCTCTTTTTCCGCGAAGCAAAGTATCCGTGGGAATCCCCCCCCACCGACCTTGCCGCCGCCGAAAAACTTATCAACGATTGCGGCTACCACCGCCGCGACGAAGAACTCGCCGACGCCAAACGCGCCATTCTAGGCAAATAAAAGAGCCGCCTCATCACGGGTAGCTCATGAAGCATTGGGCATTCGTGCAGATAGCAGCCCGTTTAAAAAGTAGAAGGCGACGTAAGGAGACTCTGATCAAGCTCAACCCGCTTCACGAGACCGGAAGTTCAGCCAGCTTGCGCACGCAAGGAATGGCCCCGCTCGACAAATCTTTGTGCAGGTCGCGCAGATGCTCCTCCAAGTCGGACAGCGATTCTCCCTGCGTCAGGTAGTCGGGATATTCCTCCAGATGACCAAGCCACGCATCACCGTCCTGCCAATACACATAACGGATGCCCTTCATGAGCAACATATTACACCCGACCGCCCATTCCATAAAGCCCGCATTCAATCCGCTGCCACGGCCCTTCAAAACGCCCCGCCTTTGCGCCAATTCGACCCAATAGCGCCGTTGCCAGAAAAAATAATTAAAAAACTTATTTGACTATTGAATACTTAACGATTAAATGTAGTCTAAGAAAAGGACGAATGACCGGCAATGGATAATGGACCTGAAAAAATTATGAGAGCGATGACCGAACCCAGGAGTCACGTTGCGCCTTTTGCGCTTTTTCGCGGCCATTCCTTTAGCGTTAATCCTTCCCTAACCGGTTATCGCTCCCAGCTACTAAATCGAGGCTTTTGCCAAAACGAACCCAAGAATATATGGAACCGACTTACAGTAAACACCTTACAACCCAAATGCGGCCTCAAGAATTCGGACTGATTCGTGCTAAATCGTGTTAAATCGTGCCAAAAAAATAAAGGAATTCGATGGGCTTGCAAAACTTTATAAAGTCGTCATCGGAAAGGCAGCCGCATCTTGGCCCAGCCGCCAATCCGGCGGCGGAACGCTGCCGAAACCCGCAGGCGTGGACGCCTACGCTACGTAGCGCAGCCGGCTCGGCTGCGGGTTCACGGGGCTTCCCAGCCCCGTCTTGCATCTGGCGGGCTTTATGCACCCCAGATCGCCAATCAAACCCGCCTCAAGCTGAATCAAACCGACTCGCAGCAAATCAAAGTGAATCACAGTGATTTTTTGAGGTCGAGTGAATGCTCTTTCAGTCAATTCGTGTCCATCTCTGTTCAACTGTGGTGAGGTCCCCCCAAGTGATGGGGCGAGGAGAGTCAGGGTTTGGCAGAGCCACCCAACCGGGACTGTGGGCGGGGGCGGCCATGTCGGCGGCGGCGAAATCGTCGTTGAGGGGAAAAATGAATTGATTGGGCGAAACCGACCTGATATATAGTTCGAGACATGAACAAAATAAGCTATGAAGCAACACCCTCATCGTCGGTCCGCTTTTACATTGATTGAGTTGCTGGTTGTCATTGCCATCATCGCGATTCTGGCAGCGATGCTGCTGCCGGCTCTGGCCAGCGCCAAGGAACGCTCCCAGCGTTCCAAGTGCCTGAGCAATCTGCGCCAATTGGGAATCGGCATGACAATGTACGCTGATGATTACCGTCAATACGTTGTGTCCGCCAAACCCAACATTGTCAACTCAACACCCGCAGCTCCGTACGTGCAAACCGTCATCTACGGGCCGGACACCAATGCGATCAAAGGAGCGGGAATTCCTCTCCAAACCAATGGGCCTTGCATTTGGTCCTGTCCCAATATTTCAGGAATGCTGTGTCCCCAGCCCGCCGACGACCAATTCATCATTGGCTATCAGTACTTTGGCGGCATCACGAGTTGGTCGCCTCCCACCGGCACGATCCCGGGGACGCACAGTCCGGTCAAGCTCACCGAGTCCATGCCGTATTGGTGCCTGGCGGCGGATTTGATTGAGGAAGTTAAGCCCGGAACTTGGGGCACTCCCGACCCAGACCTCCCTGCGCAATGCCAGGCTGCCTTCCGGTACGTTCCCCAGCATCGCGATGGGGGGCATCTGTATCCCGAGGGTGGAAATGAAGTGTTCGTGGATGGTTCGGCAAAGTTTTGCCAGGTTTCGACCATGTGCCAGTTTACGACTTGGATGCCAGGGTCGCGCCTGCTTTGGTTTTATCAGAATCTGGCGGACATCACGGATCCGACCACACTGCAGCAGATCAACAGTAATCTGAAATGGACAACTGCCAATCAACAATGATCTGTGGCTGAAAACGCTTGTGCATTTATCGGGCGAAGATTTGGCGGATGACTTCTTCGATGGGGACTTCCTGGATGTCGATGTCATCGACGGGGAGTTCGTCCAAAAGGCGCTTGCAAACGGGGATGACCTGGTCGCGCTTGATCTTGAGCTGGATGCGGTTGGGGGATTGCTGGAGGAGTTCGCCGAACTGGCGCAAATCGACCGGGGGAAAGCTGGTGCCGCTCAGCCAACTGATGGTCACAATTTTGAAATCGGCAAAGCGATCGATGACGTCGCTGAGAAGGCCGTCGAAGAAGATTTTGCCGTGGTCAATGATGATGACACGGCGGCAGAGTTCCTGGATGTCGGTCATGTAATGGCTGGTGAGGAGGATGGTGGTCTTTTTCCTGGCGTTGTAGTCGCGCAGGAATTCGCGCACGATTTTTTGCGAGACAACGTCCAGCCCGATGGTCGGTTCGTCGAGGAACAGGACCCTTGGCTGGTGGAGCAGGGAGGCGATCAGCTCCATTTTCATGCGTTCGCCCAGGGAGAGTTCGCGAACCATGACGTTGAGTTTGTCGCCGACGGCGAGAAGTTCGGTTAATTCAGACACGGTGCGCTCGAAGGCCGGGGCGGGGATGCCGTAGATTTTGCTGTTCAAATCGAGGGATTCGCGGGCGGGCAGGTCCCACCAAAGCTGGTTCTTCTGGCCGAGCAGCAGGGCGAATTGGCGACGGTAGCCGTCCTCGCGTTGCCAGGGGACGTAACCGAGGACACGGGCCGAGCCTGCTGTGGGATGCAGCAGGCCGGAGAGCATCTTGAGGGTGGTGGTCTTGCCCGCGCCATTGGGGCCGAGAAAACCGACCAGTTCGCCTTCCTCAATGGCGAAGCTGACTTGATCGACGGCGAGGGTCTGTTCGTAACGGCGATGGAAGAGGCCGCGCACAGCGCCGCCAAAGCCCGGCTCCTTTTTGTACGTCCGAAACGCCTTGGTTAAACCGTGGACTTCGATCAGGGACATTGGGAACGCCCCGCCGGCTATCGCAGCAATTGTTTCTCCAGATAATGGACGGCTTGGCGGACGTTGGAATCGACTTCCATGCGGTCTTTGACGAGGCGGCAGGCGTGCAACACGGTGCCGTGATCGCGTCCGCCGAAGGCTTCACCGATGGTGTTGAGGGAGCTTTCCGTCATTTGCCGGGAAAGGAACATGGCCACCTGCCGGGGAAAGGCGATGTTCTCCGGGCGGCGCTTGCTGGTCATATCGGCCAGGCGAATATCGTAATGTTCCGCCACTCTTTTCTGGATGCAGTCGATATTGACCGCGAAGCGGCCTTCCTCGTGCAGCACTTCGCGCAACAGGCCTTCCACCACCGTCAGCGTCAGTTTTTTGCCGGTGAGGGAGGCAAAGGAGGCCACGCGGATCAAGGCGCCTTCCAGGCGGCGGACGTTGGTGCGGATGCGATTGGCGAGGAATGTGACAATTTCCTCCGGCAATTCGACGCCCATCGCCTTTTCCTTCTTGCGCAAAATGGCCATGCGCGTTTCGACGTCAGGGGGCTGCATTTCTGTGACCAGTCCCCATTCGAAGCGGGAGACAAGGCGCTGCTCAAGGTTCTGGATTTCGGCCGCGGGCCGGTCGCAGGTCAGAACGATTTGTTTATGGCCCTCGTGCAGGGCGTTGAAAGTATGGAAGAACTCCTCCTGAATGCGTTCCTTGCCGGCCAGGAATTGCACGTCGTCGATGAGCAGGACGTCCGCCTGGCGATGTTTGCGGCGGAAGCGGACCAACTGATTGTTTTGAATGGCCTCGATGTATTCGTTGGTGAATTTTTCGGACGAAAGATACGTGACGCGCGCGCCTTTTTTGGTGCCGGCAATGTGCTGGCCAATGGCGTGCAGCAAATGCGTCTTGCCCAGACCCACCCCGCCATAAAGGAAAAGCGGATTGTAGGATTTGCCCGGCGCCTGCGAGACGGCCATGGCGGCGGCATGGGCGTGGTTGTTGTTCTCACCCACGACGAAGGATTCGAAGGTGTTTTTGGGATTCAGGGTAATTTCCGCGCGGACACCATTATGGCGTTCGACCGGCTCGGCGGGCAACTTGGCTTTGGGTTTGGGATCCGTGGTGGGCGCGCCGAGGGTGCTGCCGCCGGCGTTGACGCGGAATTTCACCTTGAGAATCTGCCCGGAAGCCTGCGCCAGCACGTCGCGGATCAATCCCAGGTAGTTGTCCTTGAGCCAGACCTCGCAAAAATCGTTGGCCACTTCCAGGACCAGCGTTTCCCCTTCCAAGGTCACGGCCTTGATCGGAAGGAACCACAAATTGTAAATGTCCGTGTTCAACATGGTGCGCAGCAATTTCTGCGCTCCCCCCCAGATTTTATCGGCGGATGCTTGCATTTGATTTTTGCGCCAAAGCCCTGATATTCAATAATTATTCACCGGCACCATCCCTAAGATCAAAACCGCCTCCCGGCCATGGGGGACGGATGCCCACCAAGCATATTCTGCGAATGGAAAGGCAATAGTATGCCATTGCACGCGGCAACCCCGTCAATTCACACCTAAATCGCTGATTATCAATGGTTTGAAACCTAAACATACTGTCAAACATTCTATGTCGCGTGCCGTGCCTGAAACTGGTCCCGTTGTTCAAGCTGGTAGCGAGTGTTTTAGACAAAGAACACCCACCTGACCAGAACAACATATTAACTCTTATTCACGACTTATTCACAACCCCACAAAACCCTTTAAAATCAGGGCTTCTGTGACAATTCAGCCGGCAAATCGACGCTGCGCAAGGCAGGGCTTCCGGCTGGTTTTTTGGCCATCTTGGCAGAGAAAGAACTCATAATCATGGCGCGGAAGCATCAAATCGCTTCGTCGCCCGTTTCTTCGGTGCGAATCCGGATGGCCCTTTCGATATCGCTGACAAACACTTTGCCATCGCCGATTTTGCCCGTGCGCGCCGCGCGAACGATCGCTTCGACGGCTTGCTGCACCAGGGGATCCGCCAGGACGACCTCGATCTTGATTTTCGGGAGGAAATCGACCGTATATTCGCTGCCGCGGTAAATTTCCGTGTGGCCCTTTTGGCGGCCAAAACCCTTGACCTCGGAGACGGTCAAACCCTGCGCGCCCACAGCGGCCAGCGCCTCTTTCACCTCTTCGAGCTTGAACGGTTTGATGATGGCTTCAATCTTTTTCATGGACGGCGCGTTGCGCAAGGGCGATATTAACAATCGGGCAGCGCGTGTAAACAGGAATCTGAAAAAAAGTGAAAAAAACTGAAAACCCCGGGGAAAAGTGGAAGAATCGGGGGAAAACGAAGTTTCCGGGTCTTTGGAGAAGATTTTTGAATTTTGGTTGAACAAAAATACTTGAAAATAGTCTATTGACATTGGAAGCGAATTGTGGTTTGCTGGTTGCGAGTAGGAGAGCAATGATTTTTTAGGGCAAAGTTGGTTGAGATTGTTCTTTGTTTGCCCATGACATTTCGGTTGTTAGTATTGTACAGCAGCAACCGGATATCCCGCTAATCCTACAGGTGTACTAAATTCGAAAATTCCCCGGGCCTTTTGGTCACCCTCTGACCACGAGGCCCGGTTTTTTTATCTCCGCCGTGCCGGCCTGAAAATCCGGGACAATCTCTCCTTGGTGCCTCCAGATACCGGGCAAAAACTTCCCCACAGTCGAACACTTCCAGTTGCCGGATAACTTTTCGGCATTCGGAACATTCTGCATATAAAACACTTCCACTGTTCATGCCGGCATCCGCTGAAGGATGGCAACACTTCTGCTTCACATGATTTCGGACGACAAACACAACATGAAATCATCACTGCCAGATAGCGGATTATCGGGATGCGTATGCGGGGTTGCTTTCACTTTCAGCCAAAAGGAGTCATGATCGACACACTTTGTGCTCCACCCCCGGCTCCCTTGACAGCGGAGCAACGCCGTTCCGACCAGCGCAAACTCTGGCGCCGTTACTCCCGCTCACGCCGCGGCAGCCGCCTGGAGAACAGCCTGGTGGAACAATACATCCCTTTGGTCAAGACCGTGGTCGGGCGGCTGGCCATGACCCTGCCCGCGCACGTCAACGCGGACGATCTTTACAGCGCCGGCTTGGTGGGCTTGCTCAACGCCATGCGCCGGTTCAAGCCGAATAACGGCACTTCCTTCGAAACTTACGCCCGGGTGCGCATCCGCGGGGCGGTCTTCGACGAACTGCGCCGGCTGGACTGGGTGCCTCGCTCCGTCCATGAGAAGGCCAAAAAAATTGAGAAAACGATGGAGGCCTTGACCCAGAAGACCGGCTCCGTCCCGAACGATTTCCAGATGGCCAAGGCGCTTGGCATCCCCCTGCGCGATTACGAGGATTTGCTCGAGGAAATCCGCCCGGCCACCTACGTCTGCCTGGATGCGCTGCAAGGGGCCAAGAACGACCACGGCGGGTGTTCTCATGAAATCATCGCGGACGATTCCCAGGCCAGCCCGGAGGAACAGACGGCGACAAACGAATTGGCTCACTTAATCGAAAAACGCCTGAAGCAACTGCCGGAAATGCAACGCAAAGTGCTGGGTCTGTATTACTTCGAAGATCTGCGGCTGCGCGAGATCGCGGAAGCCTTCGGCGTGACCGAATCCCGCATCTGCCAGATACATGCCCAGGCCATCCTGGCCATCAAATCACTCCTGAAGCGGGAAGACCCCGAAGTCTTCAACTGCGCTTCCTGAGCAGCGCGCCCCCACAGATTTCACCGCAAAGACGCCAAGGCGCTGAGCTTCATTTCAAATTTGAGATTTGAGATTTGGGCTGCGGCCTTTCCGGCCACGGTCCCGGTGGGGTGAGACACGAACCCTGACTCCCCTCGCCCCGCGTCAGCGGGGAGAGGGCCAGGGAGAGGGGTTCGATCCATCATTTCCTTGCTCATTACCAATTGTCCATTGCCAGTTTCCTCCCTTCCCGGGCAGCGCGAGGCGTCTCGCCCGCCGTGTTCGGCGTCTCACCGGACACTTCCATAAAACCTGTTTCCTGCGCCCCACGGGAAAGCGCTTTCCGTCACTCTTTGACTTCCACCTTTCGTCAGTCGCACCATCTTGTCGCGCCAAAGCCTCGCCGACGGCGGACTTGTCTCGCCGAAGCCATTGCGGCGAAGGTGGAAGCCCAGTGACGGCGGAAGCCTTCTGCTTTCAGACTTTCCGGTCATAGGTCCAAAAACCCCGCAACATATCTACGTCCCTTATAGTCAACGACTTACAAACCGCAACAGACACGAAACATGTTGCACCTTGTTCAACTCTCTGACCCATTTCCCTCGCTCGTTCGGAGCTGGGAAATCCCGCCCGCAAGCCGCTATTCCAACGAAAACAGCGAAGAACCATCGGCGCCAGTTTATGAATTTGCTTTACTTAAAATGTGGTTCATGCTGTATTAGATTAAATCATCAAAGCCGTGTTTGCGGCAATTTGGATGGTTACGTTTTCTCGGCACTTGAAAGGATACAATGCATAAAGCCACCTGGTCCGCTTGGCACTCTTCACGATCCTGTTTTCACACCTGCCTGCGCTTCTGCGGCGGCGTGTTCCTCGCGCTGGCTTGGCTGGGCTTGAGCGGAGCACAGGCGCAAACCACCCATTACGCCTTGGGCACAACCGCGCTTTTGGTGGGTCCGGCAGCGGGCAGCAGTAGCGTGGTGCTGGCAGTCACGCCTGCGACAGGCACTTGGACGGCCACAACCAATGCCCCTTGGTTGCATCTGAGCCAGGCAAATCAAGGCGGTACAGGAAGCGCAAACGTCATTTTTAGTTACGACGCCAATGCGGGCGGGACGCGCTCCGGCAGCTTCACCATAGCCGGGCTGACACTCACCGTTACGCAGGCTGGTTCAGCTTATGTCGCGGCCAGACCGTTCACCACGCTGGTATCCTCGGGGTTAAACCAACCCCAAAGAATAGCGGTGGACGGCGCAGGCAATATTTACATCGCTGACACTCTCAACAACGCCATCAAGAAATGGACGGCGGCCAACAGCAGTGTGATCACGCTGGTTTCATCCGGATTGTCCGGGCCCTCTGGCATTGCGATGGACAGCGCGGGCAATCTCTATATCAGCGACACCGGCAACAACGCGATTAAAGAAAGGATCAGCGGAACCACCAACGTTACTACATTGGTATCCTCGGGACTGAACCAACCTTCTGGCGTAGCGGTGGATGTCGCGGGCAATGTTTACATCGCCGATAACCACAACAACGCAATCAAGGAGTGGTGCGCGGCAAACAGAACCGTGACAACGCTGGTATCATCGGGATTGTCCAATCCCCTTGACGTGGCGGTGGACGTTGCGGGCAATATCTATATTTCCGATAACGGCAACAATGTGACCCAGGAGTGGATGGGGGCCGATAGCAACTTGATCACGCTGGTAGTGAATAACGACCTTCCGGATGAGATTCCGAATGGCGTGGGGGTGGATGGGGAAGGCAATGTTTATGTTGCCGCTTGCAGCCCCTACGGGTCTGGTGGACAAAGCCAAGAATGGATGGCAGCCACTGGCGGCGTGGATACATTGATTGCCGGCGGGAGTAGTCTCTCCCCCTTGAAGTCTGCCACCGGAGTTGCGGTGGACGGCACAGGCAATGTTTACTTCGCAGATCCCGGCAACAACTCCATTCAGGAACTGCCGTATGCTTTCGTTGACACGGCCCCCAAGCTCGAAGGTCTGCTTGGAGGCAACGATGCTTTGCCGGTGGTGTTGCCCAGTACGGAAAACCTGGGCGGCCCGTTCGTTCCCACCAGTGACCAATCGTGGCTGTCCATCAGCGGCGTAACCAATGGCATAGTGAGTTTTTCCTTTTTGGCCAATGCGGGTCTTGCTCGCACGGCCCATATCACCTTGCTTGGCCAAACCATTCCCGTCACGCAAAGTGGTCCAATCTTTAGTCTCGGTGCAACCGCATTCGCGGAAGGGCCGGGTGCAGGGAGCAACAGTGTCGTTCTGGCTGTGGTCCCGAATTACGGCGTGTGGACAGCCACGAACAACGTTGCCTGGCTGCATCTCAGCCCGGCGAATCAAGGCGGCACAGGGAGCGCAAATGTGGCTTTCAGTTATGATGCGAATCCGGGTGCAACGCGATCCGGCACCCTGACCATCGCTGGCCAGACCCTCACCGTCACCCAGGCCGGTTGGCCGTATGTCGTGGCTGAACCGGTCACCACACTGGTGTCCTTGGGATTATCTGGTCCCTCTGGCGTGGCGGTGGATGGTTCCGGGAATGTTTACTTCGCCGACACCGACAATAATGCCATCAAAAAATGGACAATAACCAACAATACCGTGACCACGTTGGTGTCCTCGGGCCTGAACCGGCCCCAAGATGTGGCTGTGGACGGCGCAGGAAATGTCTATATCGCCGACACCGAAAACGACGTGATCAAGGAGTGGACCGCAGCCAACAGTAATGTGACAGTTTTGGTGTCCTCGGGATTAAATCGACCACAAGGTCTGGCAGTGGATGTCGCAGGCAATGTGTACATTGCCGACACCTTTAACAGCGCGATCAAGGAGTGGACCGTGGCCAATGGCAACGTGATCACTTTGGTGCCCTCGGATCTGGATTTTCCCGTTGGCGTAGCGGTGGATATCGCAGGAAATGTCTATATCGCCGATACCGGCAACAGTGCGATTAAAGAATGGACGGCGGCAAGCAACGCCGTGATCACATTGGCGTCAACGAGATTGAGTTATCTCTCCGGCATAGCAGTGGACGGCTCTGGCAACGTTTACGTTGCAGACGCCGACAACTCCGTGATTGAGAAATGGACGGCGGTCAGCAACACGGTGACCACAATAGTCTCCCCCGGGTTGAACAGTCCCTCTGGCGTGGCCGTGGGCGGCACGGGCAATGTCTATATCGCCGACACTGGCAACAATGCGGTCAAAGAAACGCCATATGCATTTGTGAACCCCAGCCCCAAGATGGAAAGCGCAGCCGCTGGCAATGATGTGTTGTCAGTGGTCCTACCCACTACGGCGAATCTGCTTCCTCCGTTCAGTCCCACGAGCGGCAACCCAGCCTGGTTGACCATCGGCGGCATTACCAACGGCGTGGTGATTTTTTCCTTTGCCGCCAACGTCGGCTCCAGCCGCATGGCCAACATTAGCCTGCTCGGCCAAACCATTGCCGTCACACAAGGCGGCCCCACGTTTAACCTTGGCACCACTGCGCTCTTAGTGGAGCCAACTGCAGGAAGCAATAGTGTTGCTCTGGGCGTAGTTCCGTCTATTGCCACTTGGACAGCTACAACGGATGCCAGTTGGTTGCATCTTACCCCGGCGAATCAAAGCGGGACTGGCAGCACGAATGTCGTTTTCAGTTACGAAGCGAATCCAGGGGCAACGCGCTCCGGCACTCTCATTATCGCCGGCCAGACCCTGGATGTCACGCAGGCTGGTTCAACTTATGTCGCTACGGCAACGGTTACAACGTTGGTTTCCTCGGGGTTAAATCGACCTGATGGCGTTGCGGTAAATGGCGCAGGAAATGTTTATATCGCCGACACTCACAACAGCAGGATCAAGGAATGGACGCCAGCCAACACTAATGTTACCGCAGTAGCCACCGGGCAAGCTTCCGGCCTGGCGGTGAACGGATTGGGCTATGTGTATTTTTCCAGCACTGACAATTCGATTTATGAGTGGACGCCGGCATTAACCAATTCTCCTTTCATATTGCTATTCACTACTGTCCGGGTATTGAAAGGGGTGAACGCTGGAATGTCCAATGTTTATGGGCCTTTGGTGCATGAACGAGGGTGTGAGCGACTTGAAGTTTTTATGCGATTTTCGCCCAGCAGTTCCTTTGCCAAACTCCCCGGATGTATGCTGGAAAACTTGTTTTCGCCCAACTCACCGACCTGATCCACCCGGAGCAATTTCGCCGCTGTGTGCAACGCTACAACGGAGACTACAA
>JBKQUS010000043.1:0-11993 GCA_052325505.1 Limisphaerales bacterium | reverse complement strand
GTCTGGAGCGGTTTAAAAATAGCGCAGCTATTCGACATTAGAGCGGTTTAAAAATATTGTATCCCTTCGACATTAGGAAGGCGGAGCAGCCTTTTTGGGTTTTGGCTTGGCTTCGGCTCGGTCACAGGCCGCTGCGGGCATGCTCCTTCGCCAAAGCCTCGCCAAAACCCAAAAATCCTCGCTCCGAATGGCTACACTATTTCTTAAAACGCTCTAATGGCCGATTGAGTTATCCAGGCAGACCTGGCGGTAGATTTGGGCGAGGGGTTTCATTTTGCGCGGCAGTCGGGCGTCGCTGAAATCCACGCCGAGCAAGCCGAATTTTTTGGAATACCCAAACTGCCACTCGAAGTTGTCCAGCAGCGACCAATAGTAAAATCCGCGCACGTCCACGCCGCCGGCAATGGCGCGGTGCAAGGCGGCCAGGTTTTCCTTCAAGTCGCGTTCGCGGAAAGCCTCGTCTGACGAGGAGCAGCCGTGTTCGGTGAGGTAAATCGGCAGGCGGCAGTCCTGATACATTTCGCGCAGGGCGCTTTCGAGTCCGATGGGGTGGCGCTCGAGCATGTCATCACATTCCACACCCAACCTCGCCAGTTCTTGATGAGAAAAACCCACCGTCGGCACCAGGGGTTTCAGATTCCTGAAGCGCATTCGCCCGTAGTAGTTCACACCGAGAAAGGTCGCGGCTGCTTTCCGTTCCCCGCCCAGAAAACTATCCAACACAAAGCGGTTCATTTGCCCGTGGACGAAGGCCGTGAAAAGCGCGTCCCATGGGGAAAACTTGTTATAAGGCTGGAAGAAGGTCCAGTTCTTCGAGAAGCCGACTTCGACCGTGCCTAGGGCGCTGCCGGCGTCACGGATCACGCCGCAAACCTGTTCGTGGGCTTCGGCCATATTGCGGACGACAGCCCGAAACGAAAGCAGCCGCCCCTTTCGCAACGGAGGAAACTCGCCAATCAGATAGCCGCAACTGGCATAGGTGTCGGGTTCATTGAACGTATTCCAGATGCGGACATGGCCCCGCAACGCGACCACCAGCCGGGTGGCGAAATCGACAAAAGCCGGAATAGCGGCGGGATTGGTCCAGCCGCCCAGGGCGTTGATCCACGGTGGATTGGAAAAATGGTGGAGGACGACCATCGGAACAATGCCCGCCGCATTGAGCCGGTCCAACTGATCGATGTAGCGCGCCAGTTCCGCCGGGTGCAACGGGCCGCGCGCTTCAGATTGCAGCCGTGACCATTCGATGCCCATGCGGTAGGAATTCACCCCGAGCCTGGACATCCATTCGATGTCCTCGGCGTAACGGTGGTAGCTGTCGCAGGCGGGGTGACAGGTGCGGCCATCGCGCGCGACGAAATCCGTCCACTCGTTATTGATGTGGCCCTCGATTTGGGTGGCGGCGGTGGCGGTTCCCCACAGA
The DNA here is from genome assembly GCA_052325505.1 of Limisphaerales bacterium. Classification (GTDB taxonomy): domain Bacteria; phylum Verrucomicrobiota; class Verrucomicrobiia; order Limisphaerales; family Palsa-1400; genus DASRLE01. The sequence goes on along the minus strand of JBKQUS010000043.1, from coordinate 10,570 downwards.
AATTGGTCGGGAAACTTCAGCAACTTTCCGTTCTTTGCCGGTGACGAGGGGCGGTTCATTTTTCAGCAGTGAATCATAAGCTTAATCCCATTCATGAAGAGGATTAGGATTAAGATTAGGATTAGGAAACGGAAACTGCCCACCCAAAAAACCTCCTCTCCCCGGCCCTCTCCTCCACAAGTGTGTGGAGGAGAGGGGGAAAGCCGAATCCGCAAAAAGATGGGCACTCAGCCCGCCCCGTTGAAACGGGGTGTCAATAAGACTTTCATTTGGTGGATGCACAAGAAGTGAAATGGGCGCGGCTTATGAGTGTCAGGCGGCCTTGGACCCTTCCGTTTTCAAATGAAACAGGCGGGCCGGCTGGACCGGCGTGTGAGCGGCGGCGCGTTCCAGGGTTTGGAGCAGGATCGAATCGGACCGGGCCAGCCAGGCGCGAAACCTGGCATTGTCCAAGCGGTCCGGCAATTCGGCCAGGCGGTCGAGGTTGAAACTCGTGTCGGCCACGCCCAAGCCGAGACGCGTGGCATCGATGGCGTTGATCTGTTGCTCGATGTGATTTTCAACCGGAACCAGAAAAAGGGGTTTGCCGAGCCAGGCCGCTTCGGCGAGGGACTCAAAACCGGAGGTGCAGGCGACGCACTTGCAGTCGGCCATCATGCGCAGAAACTTTTCGCCGTCCAGACGGTGAAAAGTCAGCGTTTCGTCGTAACGAAATTCCGGCGGCGCATCCGGCTTGTCGTAGAAACAATGCAGCGCCGTCCCCGGATTCCTTTTGTGCCAGTCAATAATTTGTTCCGCATAACCGTGGTTGAGGAGATAGACCAGGACGAAATCTCCGTCGCGGTTGGGCTGCAGCTCGAACAACTGGCGGCGCAGCAGTGGCGGGGCGACAACCAGATTCCGTTCCGGCAGATCGGGCGCTTCGTAGAGGGAAAGGGCGATGCGGGTGGAAGAGGCCCCCACCGAGCGAATGTACCATTTCATGGCAAATTGTTGCAGGCGCAGGCCGGGTGCGCGGACGTAGGAGGGATGCTCGAACATGAACTGGTGGGCGAGGGCGACGACCGGCGGGCGATTGCGGCACGTCAGCGCATAGAGGCCGGTGAGCGGTTCGAAAAAGTTGAGGATGACATCAGGCCGGTCCTGGCGCACGAGCGCCTTCAGGGTGCGCAAGCCGCGCCAGAAAGCGGGAATGCTGCGCGCCACCCCCGCGAGCGAGGCTGGCAGGCTGACCTTGCGGTTGTTTTTAAAGGAAAAGTTGGGCGTCGAGATCTTTGTGATCGGCATCTTCATTGCCGATGCAAAGAATGGGGCGGCCGGCCGGCGCGGCCCCGTGCCGAGCACCACCGTTGTCACCTGATGGCCCGCCTTCTCCACCATCTCCTTCACCGCCATCGCCTGGGTCATGTGACCCCGCCCCTCGCCGAGTATGCTGAACATTATTTTCATGGAAGTGTACCAACCGGATCGTGCCGTCATAATCCTCCACCAGCGCGGTGCAGCTCTCGACCCAATCGCCGCAATTGAGATAAATCACGTCCCCGGTGTCCCTGATTTCGGCGCGGTGGACATGGCCGCAGATGACGCCATGCACGTTTTGCTTGCGCGCCATCTGGATGATGGCCTCCTCGTAATCACTGACGTATTTCATGGCTGCTTTGGCCTTGTACTTGAGATAGGCCGAGACCGACCAGTAACCAAAGCCGAGGCTGCGGCGGACGCGGTTGAAGTAGAGATTAAAGTCCAGAATCCAGTCATAGAGGCGGGTGCCGACGCGGTCCAAAAGCCGGTTGAAATGGGCCAGGCCGTCGAATTGATGGCCATGCAGGACAAGATAGCGCCTGCCATCGGCGGCCGTATGAATGACTTCGCGGGCCAGCAGCACGCTGCCGAAGTTCACATTGATAAACTGCTCGAGAAACTCGTCGTGGTTGCCGGTGATGTAAATGATCCGCGTCTCCTTGCGGCTTTTGCGAAGGAGTTTTTGGATGAGGACATTGTAACTATCCTCCCAGTGCCATTTCGACCGCAACTGCCAGCCGTCGATGAAATCGCCGACGATGTAGAGATAGCGGCATTCACATTGACGCAGGAAATCGAGCAAGGCATCGACGCGGGCGTGCTTGGTGCCGAGGTGGATGTCGGAAATCCAAACCGACCGAACGCGCATGCCGCCTCCCGTAAACGACTCAGAATTAGCCATCATATCATAAACTGGTCTTGACATGATAACTGTCGGCTTTTCGGGGGAGGGGTTCAACCTAAATCAACGGTTGTCAGTAATTTGTTACGCAACCGTAACCCCACCGTCGCATAACAAGGCGCTACAGTTCGTGCTGCACCATTTGCCAGACGATATGTGCGCCCTGGCCGACGGCCATGAGCAGCAGGCAAATCCCCGAGAATTGCTCCATGCGCAGCAAGGTGTGCTCGGTCAATTTGCCCGTGCCGCGCGAGACGAACCAGCTCAGCCCGCAAAACCACAGGCTGGTTCCGCCGGCCACGCCGGTCACGCACCAGAACGTGCCCGCCACCGAGGCCGCGACCCAATCGTGCGCCCGGAAGAGTGCCGCCAGAAAAATCCAGAACAGGAACACGCCCGGATTGCCCATGACCCGCACGAAGCCGGTGGCAAAGGCCGAGTGGGGATGCAATTTTTGTGTGAGGCGGGCCTCGACCGGCGCCACCGCGTTGATGGCGCGCACGGTCATGAAACGGATTCCGAGGTAAAGAAAGAAAACGAAACTGGTCACTTCCATCACGGCCTTGATCACTTTGCCGTCGAAAAACGAGGCGAACCCGGTGAAGGCCAGCGCGCAATAAATCAGTTCCATGGCCACGGCGCCGAATCCGATGAGCGTGGCCCAGCCCAATCCGCGCCGCGCGCCTTCGTTGAGGATGGTCAGGTTGACCGGTCCGACCGGGACGGAAAGAATGAAGCCGAAAACGAAGCCGGTCAAAACCGCCTTCAGGCTGGGATCGATGTCTGGCATGTCAGGGAGTGTGGGGAGTGGCGTCGTCGTCTTCCTCTTCTTCTTCGATTTCGTGCCGGACCTTACCCGAGATCTGCGGCCGAATGAATCCGTAGAGCAAATAAATGGTGAAAATCAGCGGCAGGACAATGGGCAGGAGATATTGCCGTAAAACGACCAGGCTGCCCATGAAAAGAATGGCGAAGATCATTTTGGGGAAGGTGCGCTTGGTGCGCAGCCCCAGCGTTTTGAAGGACGGATACTTCACTTCACTGACCATCATGACGGAGAGAAAGAGCAGCAGGCCGGGCAGAATGAAACTCCAGGGCGCATGAGACAGATCGCGGTCGGATTGGTCTTCCCACATCAGGAACAAGGTCAGCGACGCCACTAAACCCGCCGCCGCCGGGATGGGAAAGCCCATGAATTCCTTGCCGCCCCCGCCGCCGGACATGGCGGCCAGGCAATTAAATCGCGCCAGGCGCAGCGCCCCGCAGATCAGGTAAATCGAGGCGATGAACCAGCCGATTTCCGGGCGCGTGGCGAACACCTCGTGCAGCACCACCCGTTGCACCAGAAAGGCCGGGGCGGCCCCGAATGAAATCAAATCGGCCAGGGAATCGAATTCCCGTCCGAACTCGCTCTCGACGCCGCCCATTCGCGCCAGGCGGCCATCCAGCAGGTCGAAAATGCACGCCGCCAGAATAAAGCCCAGCGCGATGCGAATCTCGCGGTAGTCGCCAGCCTTGGCCTCCACGATTTTGGTCAGGGCGACGAAGCCGCAAAAAAGATTGCCCGCCGTCATCAAGTTCGGCAGGAAATAAATCTTGAGCGTTGGCGCCGGCTTCTCCTCTTCCGCTGCATGCAAGTTCTTGTCCATGATTCATCTGGTGGCCATGACCGTTTCGCCTCCCACCACTTTATCCCCCGGCTTGATCTGGATTTTATACTGCAAAGGGAGATAGAGATCGCAGCGCGAGCCGAATTGAATCAGGCTGACGCGCTCGCCGCGCGCCAACTCGTCCCCCACTTTGACAAACGGCACAATGCGCCGCGCCAGCACGCCGGCAATGAGACGCAGGCCGATCTTTTCCCCGATGACTTCACTGGATTCAAAACCGATGAGGACGTTCTCGTTGAACTGGGCGGAGTCGGCCCGCAGTGCGCTGACAAACTTGCCGGGAGTATGCACCACGCAACTGACCTTGCTGCTGACGGGGGCGTTTTGGACATGCGCATCAACGACCGAGAGAAAAATGGAAATGCGATGGCAGGGCCCGTTAAGGAACGGCGGGTTGTCCAGACGATCGACGACATCCACTTTCCCATGGCCGGGAGAGACAATGACCCCTGGCGTGCGGGGGGTCCGGGCGGTGGGATCGCGGAAAAAGTAGAGTGTGAAAAGAACCAGAAGGACAAACACAGCAGCCACAACTCCATAGATTTCGGCCGGCAGAGAAAGGACAAGCGGGGTGGGACCGACCAGAACGACCCCAGCGAGTAATATCCAAAGAATGATTTTGAGCGCTGCGCGCCGGGCTTGCCCTGCATGTTTCATAAGACCAGCTTAGTCGCCAGAACCTCCAAAACTCAAACAAACTTTAAGGCACGATGACTTTGAGCGCCTTGGGCCGGACGGAAAGGGTGGCCGGCAGTTCGCAGGCGTTCTCTCCGTCCAGTTGCAAGATGACACGGCTGCTGCTGGTCAACGTGACGGAAGGCAGGCTGAAATGCAGCGCCTGACAAAACCGGTCCAAGCGCCCCGTCAACAACAACCCCGGGGCGGCGGCCAGCACGCGCGACCAGGTGACCTTGGGGAGCACACAGACGTCCAACAGGCCATCCTGCATGCTGGCTTGAGGAAAGACGGCAAAGCTTCCCCCATAAAAGCGCCCGTTGCCGATCAAGACCAGCTCGCCGGAAACGGGAGCCAGGCCGTGGGCGACGATGACCGGCTGAGGCTCGCGGATGGCCCGGCAACCCGCGACGACATAAGCCAGCGGCCCCAGTTTTTTCTTCAACTCCCAGGTGACCAGTTCGATGGAGCGGGAATCGAGTCCCGCGCCGGCCAGTTGAATGAAGAAGCGCTGCCGGGGGTTGCCGGCGTCCGTGTATTCCACGCGGCCCAGATCGATGGCCATCGTCCTGCCCTCCTTCAGCACCCGGGCCGCGCGATCCGGATGGCGCGGCAGGCCCAATTCGCGGGCAAAGACGTTGACGGTGCCCAAAGGCAAAACGCCAAAATGGACGGCCTCAAAACCGCCGGGGACGTCGCCGATGCCGTTGACGACCTCATTGGCGGTGCCATCGCCGCCGGCGGCGATGATGGTCTGGATGCCGCTGCGGACGGCCTGAGCGGCCAAATCGCGGGCGTGGCCGGCCTCGGTGGTGCGGCGCCAGAGGCAGTTTGGGAAAAGGCCTTGCACGCGGGCGTAAAGGACTTCCGCCTTCTCTCCTCGCGCGGAGGGATTGAAGATGACGCAGACTTGCACCTTGGCCCTTGAATCAGGTCGCCGCCATCGCCGCCGAGCCGATGGCCACGGTCAGGGTGGCGGAGATTTGCTCCACTTCCGTTGTTTGCTGGGGGGACAAGGAAAGCGGGAGTCCCTGGGTGGGGAACCAGGGTTTGCAAGGCACGGCCAGTTCCGTTTGCAAAAGCTGCAAAATGAATTCAGACCGGGCCGCCCCGCCGCAGACGAGGATTTTGCCGACGGTCACCTCGCGCTGATGCTCGAAGAAATCGATGGAGGCGCGCAATTCGCGCCCGAGCGGCGCGACCAACGGCTGCAAATGCACTTCCACCTCCTGCGGCATGCCGATTTTTATGCCTTCGGCCTCGGCGTAGCTGACATTCATGGCTTCGGCCAGGCCGGTGGTCAAACGGTCCCCGCCGATTTCGACCGAGCGGCTCAGACACAACTCGCCGTGGTCCACGATGCTGATGCTGCTGGTTTTGAAACCCAGGTCCACCAGGGCGACGATTTCCTTTTCAAAGACCTCGGGCTGGACCAGTTCAAGGGCGTTCATGGGGCCGAGGACGGTGAGGGTGACCTGGTTGGGAATCAGGCCGGCCTCCTTGGCGGCGGATTCGAGGGTCATGAGGACCTCGCGGCGGGTGCCGCCCACCCACACTTTATACTTGACTACGCCGGCTTTGCCGGCTTCGGGCTGGGTCTTGTTGCGGGGCGGGACGATGTAACAGTCAAACACATAATCGCGCAGGTCCTGCTGGAGATAATTTTTGGAATTGAATTTGAGCATCTGGCGCATTTCGGGCAGGGGCAGGAGGGGCAGTTCCGCGCTGCGCAGGACCGAATCGTTGGCGCCGATGGCGATGGTGACTTGTTTGGTGCGGGGCTGGAGGGCCTCAACCATGTTGCGCAGGTGCTCGGCCAGCAAGCCCTGCGGCATGGCTTTGTCATAGATGGGAGCGTCCTGCACGGCAAAGCGGGCCAGGCTCAAGCCCCTGTCCGAGCGGTTCAGGAGCACGGCTTTGGTGGTGCGCGTGCCCAGATCCATGGCCAGAACCTGGTCGCGCCTGCCCTGGTTAAGAAACGGAAACGTCATGGCTCATGCTGGCACTATTTGACGGGGAAAAGCAAGGCGGCAAAGAAACTTTTGCATTACGGCTGTTTGGGCTTGATCGGTTGCACACGGAAGGCCCCCGCCATGCCCATGAGGAGCGAAGTGCCTTGCTTGAATTCATCGTCGCTGGCCGCGAGGACAAACTCGACTTCACCGAGCGGTTGGGGCACGAACGCATGGCGAATCCTCTGCACCAGTCCCGGGGCGGGCACGCGCATCAGGTCAAAAAACCTGCCGGGCCGATAGCTGGTGGGACAGACGGAAGACTGGACGATGCTGGTCCCGGGATGGGCCTGCAACACTTGCTCGCGCAAAGCATCCTGCGGCGGCAAGGAGTCCGGGGAATTAGTGGTGAATTGGACCGTCACAGCGCTCCGGCCGGACAAGGAGGTAAAAACGATCTTGCGGCCGGCTTCATCCACCACGCGAGACCAGTTTCCGGGAGGGCGGACATTAAACTGGAAATTGCTGTAAACCACGGTCAACTTCTGCACCTGGCCGCCTTCGATCATTTGTTCCGTGCCAGGATAAACGTGGAAATCGCTTTGAGCCTGGGCCGCGGTCGCGAGCGAAAGGAGGAGCAGAAGCAAAGGTATCATGAGCGCGCTTGGTCTAAAAGCTGGTGGTGTAAGGCGCCAGCAAAGCCCATTTGCTGCGCTGGATCGTGATGACATGCGGCATCATGGGCGGTTGCCGGTTCGGGTTGTTGAAATTTGTGTCGTAGGCCCAATAGCGATTCGGCGGATTATAGACGGTTCCGGTGCCCGGCCAGACATAGTTGGCGATCTGGCTGGGAAACATGCAGACCATGGACCCGTTGTAATAGAAGTTCACGCTGCTCCAATTCTCCAGAAAGCGCGGAAAGTTTTCCACGCCGCCGCTGTAACCCAGGCCGGTGTCCGTGGTGCTGCCGTTGTCGGGCACATTGCCGGTGAGAAAGGCGGCGTTCACCGTGTCAGCGGTGGCGATCCGCGAGGAGAGGGCTGCGGCGCTGTTGTCCGGGTTCCAAGCCGGGGAGAGGATGGTGATGGCATCGGCAAAAATCGCACTGGGAAGGGAATCGGCGGTCATATTCGTTCCCGCATCCGAAGGGCCGCCATTGGTCGTCCGGATGTTCCAGTTGCCTTCGATGTAAACGGGGTCCGGGGTGGCGATGGACAGGCCCTGCGGGGGCAAGACGGCCCCATTGGTCAGAACGATGCCGGGCTGGACCTCGGTGGTGTTGGTGGTGTAGGTCACGACGCCGTGGTTGGTGCTGGAGGTGACGGTCGTAATGTTGGTGCTGCGCTGGTCATCGACATAGATCGATTGGACATTCGCCAACGACGAACGCCCCGGAGTGCTGGAAAGGGCCGAGCTCAACGTCGTATTGGTGGCGCTCCAGGTGACAAGGTTGCCAACGTTGATCGTGACGGGCTGGACAGTCATGCTGTTGTCCCGCTGATCAACAAAAGAGCCATTGGTGCTCAGCCAGCTTGCATACTGACCATTGCTGATGACCGTCGCCTGGTTGTTGACGTAGGTGCCGGAAGTCACATAGATGTTGTTGTTGTTGTTGGAGATGATAATGATCATGTCGGCCTGGTTATAGAGAAGATTTGTGCCGGTGGCTGAAGTATAGGTTTGCCCGTTGGTGGGCGGCAGCAGGATGGCATAGACATCCTGGCTGTCATTGGTGCCGACGCCAGTGGCGTTGGTGCCGACCGGCAGGTTCAACGGGGCCTGGCCGCTTAACTCAAAAGCGCCTGGCGAGAACGTGGGGGCGACGATCGTTGAAGAATTGTGATCGTTGTCCAGAGGGTTGTGGGCGTTGGTGATCACACCCGCGGCAGTCACGGAGGCGTTGAGCGTCAAGGCCGCCCCGGCTTCGAGGTAGATATTGGTATTGCCGTGGACGGGGCCGGTGATGGTCATGGCGGCGCCGGGGGCAATCTCCATGTTGCCCTGGTAGAAGATGGCGAATTGAAAGAGGGGGATGGTGCCGAGATTGAGTTGCTGGCCGACAGTGCTGACGATTTTGAACTCGGTGGTGGTGTTCTGGGCGTTGGCAATGATTTCATAAGTATTGGCCAGCATGTTCAACCCCGCGTAGGGAGGACCCAGGACAACGGTGGTGCTCTGCGCGGTGTTGGTGACAACGAGCTGGTTGGCGGTGCGGCCGCCGCTGAACTGGTAGCTGCTCCAATACGCGTTGTCGGAAGCGGTGGGGAGCGTCGTCCGGTAGGCGGACATGTTGCTGGAGACGGTGGCAAACCCAAAATCCTCATACTGCTCGCACATATTGGCCAGGACCTTTTCCGTGGCGGCCTCGGCGGCGTAGGAGGTGGCAAAGTACTCGTTGTTTCTGCCGGCCACGGTGGCGTTTTCGTTGGCCCAGTTCATGACGCCGGCCAGGACCATGATGCCAACCGCAGACAGGGCCAGGACCGCGAGCAGGGCCCAGCCGTGCCGGCGGCTGCTGCCTCGAAATAATTGGAGCGACACTTTCATAAGCCTAAACGGGGGGAGATGGTGGTGATGATTTGATAGAGATCGATGAGGCTGCCGCTCTCGATGTTGATCTGCGGGTTTTGCAGTTTGGAAAACGACAAATAGATGTTGATACTCGGATAGGGCGGGACATAGTTGGCATTGGTGTAGGTGGCGCCCAAGTAATTCACTTCTGAAAAAATGGGGTGATTGACGTCGTTGGTGATCGGGTTGGCCGAGACGAGCTTATAGTCGCCGTTGGTGGCCGCGCTGTAGAAGTTGGTGCGGACCAGATTATTACTGGTGGGATCGTAGTAATAAATGGTCCAGGGCCCGGACGCCACGTTGGTATTGGTGGTGGAGAAAATCTCGAGGGCGTTGCCGGTTTGCAGGTTGGTGCCGGCGGTCGCCGCAAACACGTTGCTCGTATAGGTGCCCACTTTCAGGGAGTTGGCTTGACGGATATCAACCGACAACATGCCAATGGCCTGGGCGGCGTCGTCGCTGGCGCCCAGCCAAATCTGCTGGCGGACGGACATGGCCAGCCCGAAGAGATTGCACATCATGAGGGAACCGATGATGACGATGAGGGTGACGGACACGACCATGGCTTCGACGAGCGTGAAGGCGCGCCACCCGCGCAAGGCATGGGATTGGGAGCTTTGGAGTTTCATTCGTTGGGCGCGCGCAGCGTGGCGAACTCGTTGGTAAATGTTCCCCCGTAATTGGGCAAGGTCCAAACACACTGCACCTGGACCATGGCATAGGGCGGAGTAGTGGAAAGTTGTGTTGTACTATAGGTGACGGTGCAGTTGACCACATTGCTTAAGGCGCTGGGCAGGCAGAGATTGGTCGAGTAACTGCCGCTCTGGCTCAACAAATTCGTAATGCCGTAGGCGGGCACCCATTCAGACTCGATGCATTGCTCCATCTGCCGCATGGCGATGGCGTTGCCTGCGAGGCTGCAAGCAGAGTATTGAGCGCGGCGGCTCGCCAAGTTGTATCCCAGGAACATTCCGGCCATGACCAGGGCGGCGATGGCGGTGGCAAACGCCACCTCGATCAGAGTGAAGGCCGATTGGCCCGCACACCGGTTTCTGGTTATCCTTGCTTGTTTGTCAATCTTCATGGGCCGGCACATCAACGAACCCAGGTCGTTCAGGACGACGATCTGGTCTAATTGCGGGATATTTTATAGCAGTTCACGGGCCATGTCAATTTCGCCGCTGATGGCGAAAAAGGGGCCTCCTCTCCCCGGCCCTCTCCTCCACAAGTATGTGGAGGAGAGGGAGAAACACGTCCCGGGGACCCCGGCTGCCGACATGGCCTCTGGCTCAAACTGAGGCAGCTTGTGTCAAAAACCAGCCAATTGTTCCTGGGGCAAAACGGGGGCCAAAATGGCTGGACACAATTTTTAGGTCGTGTACGGTTAGTTTGCATCTTTTGACGCTTCCTCGATGAGTTTTTCGATTGTCCACGTCTCGGACGCCAATTTCAAGCCGACAGCCGGGGTGCAGCCCAAAGTCGAATGCACCTTGCAGAAG
>JBKQUS010000042.1:0-18751 GCA_052325505.1 Limisphaerales bacterium | reverse complement strand
GAAGTCTTTTATAACCGACAACGGCTCCACAGCGCTCTCGGTTACAAATCTCCTGTGGAATTTGAAGAACTATTAACCTATAAATGAACAGTTTTATCGAGTGTCCACTTTTTCGGGGGAAGTACACCATTTCCGGCCCAAAAATCACACTTAATCGCACTTGCTCGCACTTAATCCGGCTTAATCGCACCATTTTGAAACATTTTTTATTTTGGTGAACCGCAGGAAGATTGGGGCAACCGTTTGAATGCGCCGTTCCCGCGGCGCTGACAAAAGTTGGTTTGCGCCGCCGTGGACCATTAGAAAAAGTGCTTTTTGTCGGCGCGCTTTTCTGGTTTAATATCGGCGTTCCTCTGCAGAGGGGTTGAATTGATCAACCTGTCTGGAGTGGCATAGGAGGCTCATCCTGAGAACTGAATTTATGCGAAGACCATTAAGAGTTATAATCATCGCGGCGGTGGCGCTGGTTCTGGCCGGCGCGGCGTGTGTCTGGGTGTGGCACGCGCGCCATGGCACCAGACCGTTGTGGCGCACCAGCACCGTGCGCAGAGGAGACCTCCGGGCCACGATTACGGCGACGGGCACGGTGGAACCGGAAGAGGTGGTGGACGTGGGGGCGCAAGTGTCCGGGCAATTTCTGGAGTTTGGCAGGGACAAGGCCGGGAAGCCCATTGATTACGGATCCACAGTGGAGTCAAACATGCTTCTGGCCAGGATTGATCCCAGCCTGTTCAAGGCCGACGTGGATCTGGACACCGCCATGGTGGCTTCAGACAAGGCCGGGGAAGCACAGGCCGCGGCCAATCTGGAGCAGATGGAAGCCAAGGAGGCGGAGGCGGAGGCGGATTGGAAGCGGGCGCAAAAGCTGGGGCCTTCGGAAGCGCTGGCGCCGACGACTTATGATTCCTACAAGGCCACCTATGAAATTGCCAAGGCCAACGTGAATTTGGCCAGGGCCGCCGTGGACTCGGCCAAAGCGGCGACGGTGCAGGCCGCAGCCACCCTGGCCAAAGCCCAACAGACACTCGACTACTGCACCATTTTGTCGCCGGTCAAGGGCGTGATCATTGACCGGCGCGTGAATATCGGCGAAACGGTGGCGTCGGGCTTCAACACTCCCAGTTTGTTCCTGATTGCCAAGGACCTGACCCGCATCCAGGTCTGGGCGTCGGTCAATGAGGCGGACATAGGGAACATCCATGCCGGCCAGGAGGTGACGTTCACGGTGGACGCTTTTCCGAAACGGGTGTTCCGTGGGTCGGTGAACAAGGTGCGGCTGAACGCGACCATGACGCAAAATGTGGTGACTTACACGGTCGAAGTCACCACGGACAACGCGGACGGCAGGCTGTTGCCCTATTTGACTGCCAACGTCAATTTTCTGGCGGGAGAAGTCACGAATGCCCTGCTGGTCTTGAACTCGGCATTGCGCTGGCATCCGCAGAACGATTTGATCGCGCCGGAGTTTCGCCAGGCAGGCAATGGGGCCAGCGGTGGTTCCAGCGGCGGCGGCCGGCATGGAGGAGAGCAGGGGGCCGGCGGACCAAAGGGGGTTTCTTCACAAACGGGAACATTATGGGCGGAGGCGGGAAACTTTGTCCGGCCCGTACCAGTGGAAATTGGATTGACCGACGGGACATGGACCGAAGTTCAAGGCGAGGGCCTGAGCGAAGGGACCAGCGTGGTGACGGGCATCGCAAGCGCGGAAACGGCGGCGGCTGAATCAGCGCCCGGCGCCAATCCCTTCGTGCCGCAATTTGGCCAGCGGCGCGGACCCACCAATGCCATCCCCACCAGACGGAGCAACGGCCCATGACAGCAACGCACGGTTATGGAATTGCTTGAATTGCGCGAGGTTTGCAAGACCTACCACTTGGGAGAGATGGATTTGGAGGTGCTCAAAGGGGTCACATTGTCCGTTGCCAGCGGGGAATTGGTGGCGTTGATGGGAGCCAGCGGCTCGGGCAAGAGCACGCTGATGAATATTCTCGGCTGTCTGGACCGTCCCAGCTCCGGAGAATATTGGCTGGATGGGCGGGAGATTTCGGGCGCGTCGGCCAACGAACGGGCCACGTTGCGCAACCGGCTGGTCGGTTTTGTATTTCAAAGTTTCAATCTGCTGGCACGGACCTCGGCGCTGGACAATGTCTCCATGCCGCTGACGTATGGCGCGGAGTATGTTCATGAAGCCGAGATGAAAGCGCGCGCCACGGAGATGCTGCGCAAGGTGGGTCTGGCTGACCGCATGGATCACCAGCCATCGCAATTATCCGGCGGGCAGCAGCAACGGGTGGCCATTGCGCGGTCGCTGATCAACCGGCCGCGGCTGCTGCTGGCCGATGAACCGACGGGCAATCTGGATTCGCACACCAGCGAAGAAATCCTGGAGATGTTTAAGGCACTCAACGAATCGGAAGGACTGACGATCATCCTGGTGACGCACGACCCGCAAGTGGCACATCATGCCAAACGAATCATCCACATCCGGGACGGATTGATCGATGGGGGAGCGGCCTGATATGAGAGCCTATCGCACATTCAAGACGGCCATGCGGGCCTTGCGCAGGAACGTCATGCGAGCCGGGCTGACCACGCTAGGGATCGTGATCGGGGTGGCGGCGGTGATTGCCATGATGGAGATTGGGAACGGATCCTCCCTGGCGATCCAACACACCATTGCCACCATGGGCGCTTACAACCTGATGGTGTTTCCCGGCAATTCCTTGCTGGCCGGCATCAGCACGGGCATGGGCGGCAGCATGAAACTGACTCCGGAGGACGCGGATGCGATTTTGACCGATTGCCCGTCGGTGGCGGCGGCGGCGCCGGTGGTGTGGGCGCGCGCCCAGGCGGTCTATAACAATCTGAACTGGCAGCCCGGCACCCTGTATGGAACGACACCGGCATTTTTAGAAGTGCGGGCTTGGGGTGAGATGGCGGAGGGCAATGGATTCACCGACCGCGACGTCCGCAATTGCAGCAAGGTGTGTGTGATTGGCAAAACGATTGTCAAAATGCTGTTCCAGGATGAACCGCCCGTTGGCAAGGAAATCCGACTGATGAACGTCAACTTCAAAGTCGTCGGCGTGCTGCGGGCCAAGGGCGCCAACATGATGGGGTCGGACCAGGACGACATCATCCTGGCTCCGTGGACGACGATTAAATACCGTGTCACCGCCGTCTCGGCCAACGCGACGACATCGGCGGCGGCCGCCAGCACTGCCAGCGTTCTGCCCAGCCAGGTTTATCCCTCCACCCAGACTTCCTTGTATCCGGTTCCCTCGGCCTCGCAACAAGCCGATACGCCGCAGCCGGTGAGGTTTGCCAATGTGAATCAAATCGTGGTGGCGGCCAGGTCGGGAGGCGAAGTGAAGCAGGCCATTGATGAAATCACGGCGCTGCTGCGCGAAAGGCATCACATCCGGCCCGACATGCCGGAAGATTTCACCATCCGCGACATGACGGAAATGGTCCGGACCATGAGTTCGACGACGGAGTTGATGACGACGCTGCTGCTGATCGTGGCGGCGATTTCGCTGGTGGTGGGCGGGGTGGGCATCATGAACATCATGCTCGTTTCGGTGACGGAGAGGACCCGCGAGATCGGCCTGCGCATGGCGGTTGGCGCGCAGTCCAATGATATTCTGCACCAATTCCTGATGGAGGCGATTGTGCTGTGCCTGATCGGGGGCGCCATCGGGATTGCTTTGGGACGGGCGACGTCGGTGCTGGTGCGCCTGATCAAACACTGGCCGACAGCGGTGTCGCTGGGGGCGATCATCGTGGCGGTGGCGGTTTCGGCGCTGGTGGGCGTTGTATTTGGTTTCTATCCGGCGTGGAAGGCCTCGCGCCTGGACCCGATTGACGCGCTGCGTTACGAGTAAAAGGCCGGGAAATCGACAGACGAAAATCAATGAACAAAACATTTCCAACGGCGTGGGTGGCCCTGGCCGTTTCCCTGGCCGCGCTGGCCATGATCAGCGGCTGCATGGTTGGCCCGGATTATCATCCGCCGAAAACCCAGGCGCCGCCGGTCTGGTCCGGCGTGACCAACAGCACCGCGGCCGCGGGCACGCGCCTGACGGTAACCACCGTTGACCTGGCCCGTTGGTGGACCAAATTCCAGGATCCCAAGCTGACCGAGTTGGTGAATGCGGCGCTCCGAACCAATCTGGACGTGCAACTGGCCGTGGCGCTGTTGCGGGAGGCGCGCGCCGCCCGCGGGAAGGATGCAGGCGGGCTGTGGCCGTCTGCGACAGCTTCAGGATCGCTGACTCGCACCGGCACGGTCAGCGGCGGCCACCAGAATGCGTTTGGCGCAGGAGCGGCGGCGGTGTGGAATCTGGATTTTTTTGGCGGCACGCGGCGGCAGCTTGAGTCGGACGACGCTTCCATCCAGGCCGCCTGCGAAAATATCTATGGCGCGCAAGTGACACTGGCGTCGGAGGTGGCGCTGGACTACATCCAAGTGCGAAGCGCGCAGGAACAAATCGCCATTGCCCAGACCAATCTGCAATCCGAAATGCACACGGCGGACGTGACGCGCCAGAAAGGGATGGCCGGATTCGTCAGCGCGCTGGACGAGGCCAACGCCGACGCGGAAGTGGCGACGACAGCCGCAACCATTCCCCCGCTGGAAACCACCATACAGCAGAATATTTTCGCGTTGAGCATTTTGCTGGACCGGCCGCCAGCCGCTCTGTTGGAAGATTTGTCCAAACCGGGCTACATCCCGCTCACCCCGCCGGAGGTGCCGGTGGGGTTGCCCTCGGACCTGCTGCGACGGCGGCCGGACGTCCGCGCGGCGGAGGCAAATTTGCATGCGGCGGCGGCGTTAGTCGGCGTGGCGGTGGCCGACTTCTATCCTCAATTTTCGTTGACAGGGACCATCACTTACCAGAGCAGCGTGGCGCGGGATTTATTCGCAGGCCCCAACGGCATTTATTCCGGCGGCCCGCAGGTGAACTGGCCGATTTTTTCGGGAGGCAGCATGGTTTCCAATCTGCGATTGCAGAAGGCGGCGACGGACGCGGCTTATATCACCTATCAAAAAACAGTGCTGGCGGCGTTGTCGGACGTGGAGAGTTATCTGGTGGCGTTTACCCGGGAATGGGACCATCGCAAGGCGTTGAGCGACGCCGTGGTCAAGAATCGCCGCGCGCTGGATTTGTCACGGCAACTTTACCAGGCGGGCACGACAGAGTTTCTGACCGTGCTGGACGCGGAACGGTCGTTGCTCGCGTCCGAGACGGCGCTGGCGTTGAGCAGGCAGGCCATTTCCTCGGATCTGGTGAACATTTACCGGGCGCTGGGCGGCGGGTGGGAGGAAAAATGACGAATCCCGGCGAGTGCAGACTTGCATATCGGGGTTTGAAAGCGTAGAAGACTCTTAACTTTCAACGCCGGAATAATATGAGTGCAAGAAGAGATGTTGCAGTGGAGAAGTTCCTCGCCGGATACAACTGCGCCCAGGCAGTCCTTTACGCCTTTTGCGATGATCTCTGTTTGGACAAGGACGCCGCGCTGAAACTGGCCTGCGGGTTGGGAGCCGGAATGGCGCGACGGCAGGAGGTTTGCGGGGCGATCAGTGGGGGCATCATTGCCTTGGGACTCAAGCACGGACGTGGCGAGGGTCAGGACCGGACGCCCACCGAGGAAACGTACCGGAAGGTGCGGGAACTCATGTCCCAATTTGAAACAAAGCACGGCTCGTGCGTATGCCGCACACTGCTGAAAGGCTGCGATCTGAACACAACAGAAGGACAACGGTACTTCAAGGAAAACGATCTCCACAACAAGACCTGCAAAGAGTGCGTGGCAACGGTGGTGGAGACGCTGGAAAAAATCCTTTAAAAAAGCGCTTGCGCGCTCCGCCGCGGCGTGCCATAGTTATTTCGTTATGTGGCGAAATATAGATATGAACGCGTTCATGGCCGTCACCAAGGCGCTGTCTGATCCGGGGCGCGTGCGGATTCTGCTGGCCCTGCGCGGGGGCGAACTGTGCGTCTGCCGGATTACCGAACTGTTCGGCTTGGCGCCTTCCACCATGTCCAAGCACCTTTCCATCCTTCATCAAGGCGGATTGATCGCGTCCCGCAAGGAGGAACGCTGGGTGTATTACCGTCTGCCGGACAAAGCGGCGCCCGCCATGATTGGCGCTGCGCTGGAGTGGACCTGGAAAT
Source organism: Limisphaerales bacterium (assembly GCA_052325505.1). Taxonomy (GTDB): domain Bacteria; phylum Verrucomicrobiota; class Verrucomicrobiia; order Limisphaerales; family Palsa-1400; genus DASRLE01. Next base: position 12,569 of record JBKQUS010000042.1, on the reverse strand, counting down.
CGCTGGGAAAATCCGCCGAAGCGATCGCCGACGCCAAAAGACTTAAAGCGATCTTGAAAATGGACGCGCAGGAAATCTGCCGCCGGCAATGCCGATGTCAATCCACCCCCAAACAAAAAAGGAGTTTATGAGCATGTCCCCTGTGGAAGAACGAAACGATGCCGTGCGCGAGAAAGTGCGCGAAGGATACACGAAAATTGCGCAAACCACCTCTGCCGGCTGTTGCACAACCGGGGTGTCGTGCTGTGGTTCGGCGCCGCAGGATGCGGCCAAACTTGCCGGCGAACTTGGGTATTCCGTTGAAGACCTGACGGCCTTGCCCGATGGAGCGAACATGGGCTTATCCTGCGGCAATCCCGCCGCGCTTGCCGCGTTGCAAGCCGGTGAAGTGGTGCTCGACCTCGGCAGCGGCGGCGGCTTCGATGTCTTCATCGCGGGCCGCAAAGTGGGCGCGACCGGGCGCGCCATCGGAGTGGATATGACGCCGGAAATGCTGGGCAAGGCCCGTCGCAACATCGCGCATTACCTGAAGGAAACCGGCCTGGATAACGTCGAGTTTCGGCTCGGTGAAATCGAACATCTGCCCGTGGCGGACGCCAGCGTGGATGCAATCATATCAAACTGCGTCATCAATCTTTCACCCGACAAGCCTCAAGTGTGGCGGGAAATCGCGCGCGTGCTCAAGCCGGGTGGCCGCGTGGCGGTGTCCGACATGGCTTTACTCAAGCCGCTGCCACCGGAAGTGTTGAAAATGGTCGAGGCTCTCATCGGATGCGTGGCCGGGGCTGCGCTTGTGAGCGATACCGAGCGCATGGTCATCGAAGCCGGGTTGACAGGCATCGTTCTCAAATCCAAGCCCGGCTATGTCGAGGCGATGACAAGTTTTGAAGATCCGCTTTACCGGAAAATTGTCGAACACCTGCCGCCGGGGGCCAAACCGTCCGACTACCTGACCAGTCTGGAAGTCCAGGCGCGCAAGCCGGTGTCGGCCGCCGGAAAATGTTGCAACTGAGGGAATGGTCATGAGCAATGCTGTTTCCAGCGGGCTTAAGCCGCCAAAAGCGGAGCCGAAGCATCTTGCTGTTTTCGAGCGTTACCTGACGCTTTGGGTTTTTCTTTGCATGGTGGCCGGCGTCGTGTTGGGCCGGCTTGCGCCCGGTCTCACCGCCTCGTTGAGCAAACTGGAATTTGGCCGGGGTTCGCATGTCAACGTCCCGATTGCCGTGCTGATTTGGATGATGATTTACCCGATGATGCTCAAGGTGGATTTCACCGCGCTGGGCGGCATCGCCAGAAGGCCCAAGGGCCTGGCGGTGACGCTGTTCGTCAACTGGCTGGTCAAGCCCTTCAGCATGGCGCTGCTGGCCTGGCTGTTCATGCAGCATGTCTTCGCCCACTGGATTGATGCGGAGGCGGCAAAGAGTTACACCGCCGGACTCATCATTCTCGCCGCCGCGCCCTGCACGGCGATGGTGTTTGTGTGGTCGTATCTCACCGACGGCGACCCGGTTTACACTCTGGTGCAAGTGGCGGTCAACGACCTGATCATGCTGTTTGCCTTCGCGCCCATCGTCATGTTTTTGTGCGGCGTGGCAAAGGTGGTGGTGCCGTCCAAAGTCCTCATCACGTCGGTGGTGGTGTTCATTGTGATACCGCTGGCGGCGGGCTGGTTGACACGGACCCTGCTGCTCAACTGGCGCGGCAAAGACTGGTTTGAGGAGAACTTTCTGGCGAAGTTCCATCCCGTCACCATCGCGGCGTTATTGTTGACGTTGGTGCTGATCTTCGCATTTCAAGCGGAGAACCTGACCACGCGCTGGCTGGCCGTGCTCTTGCTGGCTGTTCCCATCATCATCCAGGTTTATTTCAATTCCACGCTGGCCTACCTGCTGATGCGCTGGTTGCGCGTGCCGCACAACGTTGCCTCGCCCGGCGCGCTGATCGGCGCGAGCAACTTCTTTGAACTGGCCGTGGCCGTGGCCATTACGCTGTTTGGGCCGGGTTCCGGCGCGGCGCTGGCCACGGTGGTCGGCGTGCTGGTGGAAGTGCCGGTGATGCTTTCGGTCTGCGCCGCCTGCAACCGGACGCGGCATTGGTTTGCCGACGACGACGATGAAGCATTGTTGCGCCAGACCAAATGGAGGAACGACCCTATGAAAAAGAAAATCCTGTTCGTTTGCATTCATAACAGCGCCCGCAGCCAGATGGCCGAGGCGTTTCTCAACCGAATCTGCGGCGGCGAATTCGAGGCCCACAGCGCCGGGCTTGAACCCGGCAGGCTCAATCCCATGGTCGTGGAAGCCATGCGGGAAATCGGCATTGATATTTCCGGCAACCAAACCAAGGCGGTGACCGACATGCTGAAGTCCGGCGCAACGTTCGACCAGGTCGTCACCGTGTGCGACGAGACCAACGCGGAGCGCTGCCCCGTTTTTCCCGGCGTCGCCCAACGGCTGCATTGGAGTTTTGCCGACCCATCCAGCTTCCAAGGCACCCGCGAAGAGAAGCTGGCCAGAACCCGTGAAGTGCGCGACGCCATCGAGGCAAAGATCAAGGTCTGGTGCGCGGATGTCTGCCCACGGAACTGCCTTGAAGCTGCCTGATGGAACCTTGAATGGCGCCTACGGGCCGGTTCTTTTGACTTGGTTTGGGCGGCGGCGATGCTGCATCATTGGTTATTATGAAAAGCATTTCCAGAAGTTCACCCATGGGTCGCCGCCGGTTTATCGGCCTGGCAGGCGCGGCGGGCGCGGCCATTGCGATGCCGACCTTCATTCCCGCCACCGCCTTGGGCCGTGGGGGCAAACCCGCTCCTTCCGAACGGATCACCGTGGGCATCGTCGGTTGGGGCATGATTGCGCCCGAAAACACAGAAGGGTTGATGAAGTTGAACGATTGCCAGGTTGTCGCCTCGTGCAACATTGACAAGAACCATCTGCGGCAGTCGCTGGATGCCATCAACGGGTTTTACGGGAACAAGGACTGCAAGCCGTATCATGACTATCGGACAATGCTGGCGCGAAAAGATATCGACGCCGTCATGATCGCCGTGCCGGACCATTGGCACGAATTAATTGCCGTCGAAGCGGCCAAACGCGGCAAGGACATTTACGGCGAAAAGCCGCTGGCCAAAACCATCGCCGAGCAGCAGGCCATTGTCAAAGCCGTGCAGGCGCATGGGTGCATCTGGCAAACCGGCTCCTGGCAGCGTTCCAAAGGGCATTTCCATAAGGCGGCGGAAATCGTCCGCAACGGTTTGATTGGCAAAATCAAGCGCGTCGAAGTGGGCCTGCCCTCCGGCCATTCCGACTTTGCCCATGACGGCGGGCAAACGAAAGTGACCAAGCCGCCGCCCGAATTGGATTACGACACATGGATCGGTCCTTCCAAAATGGTCCCGTACATTCCCTGCCAGGTTCATTTGAATTGGCGGTGGAATTACAATACCGGCGGCGGCCAGTTGATGGACTGGGTGGGCCATCATGTCGATATCGCCCATTGGGGTCTGGGCTTTGACAACAACGGCCCCTATGCGGTGGAAGGCCATGGCGACTTTCCGCCAAGGGACGCCATCTGGAATACTTGCACGAAGTATCGCGTGGAATGCAAATATCCCGACGACATCCACATGACCATCGCGGGAGGCCACAACGACATCAGGAGCGGCACAAAGTGGATCGGCACGGACGGCTGGGTTTGGGTCGATCGCGGTGACAGTTCGTTTGATTCTTCCAACGAAGATTGGAACGTGATGGACGAACTGCCCTACGACCAGGTCAAAATCCGGCTCCCTCGTTCCACCAATCACTACCGCAATTTCATTGCTTGCGTAAAGTCGCGCCAGCCGACGATTGCGCCGGTGGAGACGGCGCATCATTCGACCATTCCGGGGCATCTGGGTTTGATCTCGATGCTGGTTGGCCGGAAAGTGCGCTGGGACGCACAACGCGAGGAGATCGTGGGCGACGCTGGAGCGTCGGCCTTGCTGACCCGGCATTATCGCCGGCCCTATAAAATGGGTTAGGACATTAGCCGTTTGATCACGGCTGCGACCTCGGTGGAATCAATCTCTTCCGGCATGGAAGCGGCGGACTGGTCACAGATCAATACCGGCTGCTCCCCGGGCGCGGTGACGCGGCGGCCATGCGATCCTTTGACCAGGCTCGCATCCAGCGGAACGACATCCATCAACATCCGAAAACCAAGTTGCTTTTGCGCCAGCCGCCACAGGATTTTCAACTTCACCAGGGGTATTTCCGGGTCCAGAAAAAGTTCCACCGGATCGTAGCCGGGCTTGCGGTGGATATCGACACAACGGGCGAAATCCGGTGCCAGCGCGTCGTCCATCCAATAGTAATAGGAGAACCAGGCCTGTTCCGCGGCCACGGCGATCAAATCGCCCGCGCGCGGATGGTTGATGCCAAAAGCCGCCTTTTCCGCCTCGCCCAGAACGGATTCAACGCCGGGCTGTGCCTGCAACAACTCGCGCACCGGCCCCGCCAGCGACGGATCATTGAGATAAATATGCGCGACTTGATGATCGGCCACGGCGAAGGCCCGGCTCGCCCCGCAGTCAAGAATTTCCAACCCCAGTTCGTCTCGCACGGCAATCCAGCCCTTCTGCCGGAAGAGACGATTCAAATGGACCGGCGTATCCACCGTCGTGATGCCGTATTCGGAAAGCAAAATGATCCGCACTCCACGCGACTGAAACCAGGAAATCAATTCGCCTGCAATGGCGTCGATTTGCGCGAGATCGGGGAGAATGGCGGGGTTGGGTTGAGTCCCGGCCAACGGGCCGTGCCGCTGTAAATTATAATCCAGATGCGGCAGGTAAATCAGATTCAGCGTGGGAGAGTAACGGCTTTCGATCCATTTGGCCGATTCCGCAATCCAGCGCGACGCTGCGTCCGCCGCGCCCTGGGGAATATTGACACCCGCGGCAGGCCCCCAGAACGCCGGAAGCGGAAATTCCCCCAAATCCCGTTTGATCTCCGGGCGGATGCTCGCCGGCCACGAGTAAATGTCGAAGACCTTGCGTCCATCAGCCGGATAGGCCGGACGCGGCGTGATCGAGTAATCGGCGGTGGAATACATGTTGAACCACCAAAACAATTGCGCGCAGGTGAATTTTGAATCGGCCTGCCGCAGTTGCTCCCAAATTTTCGGCCCCGCAACCAGGTGATTGGATTGCTTCCAAAAATGCACTTCCGCCAGCGCGCGGTCATACCAGCCGTTTCCCACGATGCCATGATGGGCGGGGTTTTGGCCGGTCAAATAATTGGATTGCGCCGTGCAAGTAACAGCCGGAAATGCCGGCAGGATGCGGGCCGTCTTGCCCTGCCTGGCGAAGCGCGCGATGTTCGGCATGGCCGGCCCGATGAGACCGCCGGTCAACCCGACAATGTTAATGACAGCCATTCGTTTCATCCGTCCTTCAGCATGAACCGGAAACGCCTGAAAAGAGAGGACAAAACTTTGGGGCGCAACTCCATGCGCATTAATGGCTTACGAGGTTGTTGACCACGGGCGACAAGAAAAGCAGGATTTTAACCGAAATACTGGTACGCGAAACCCGAGAGTTCGGAACTGCATCAGCCTCCAGTTTGTTGGCATTCCGCCGTCGCGCTGGGCGCTATGGCGGGACAGGCAACACGGGAACGCGAGCCGGGATTGAGGAATCTGGGCCGGTTTTATTGGGTGCGGCGGCTGCGGATGCGCGTTTCCGTGACGAGCCAAACGGTGTCGCCCAAGTCCCTTTCGCCAAGCAGAGTCAGGGCATCGGCCAATCGCCGGAGCAAATCGGCGCGATTTGGTTTGCGCAATGTAATCACAATAGCTCCGCTATGCCGCTTGAATGCCAGTGGAATGGTATGAAAGAAATCCTTGTCGGTGGTCACGAATATGGCCTTTTGCTCTTGTGCGTGAGCAAATAATTATGCGTCCTCTGTGCCAGGCGGAAAACTTTGCAGGGCATGCGAGGCTGAATGGCCGGCGGATTCGAGAAATATTAGGGCTGGACGCGGAAAATTTTCATCGAGAAAAAATCTCATTCCGACCGTTATGCTTCGGCGGTTTCCATCGCTGTCAATTCCCCGGCAAATTCCAGACACGCCCGGATATCCGCCTCAGTTAGCGAGGGATAATCCTCCAAAATCTCCGCATGCGATTGTCCGGCGGCAACGGCACCCACGACATTTGCCACGAACACGCGCGTGCCGCACACCACGGGTTTGCCGTGACAAACCGCCGGGTCAAGCTGGATTCGATCTGAAAGCCACGTTTGCATATAACAACACTAACTGCATTGGCAAGGCAAATCAAGCTTATGATTGGAAACGGGTCCGGCACAAACGCAGAGTTGTTGCAAAAACAAGGCTTCCGCCGTCCAGCATGGCCCTGAAACGCGGGAAAAGAGAGCGGAAAAACCAGGGGCGCATTTTCATAATCCTAATCCTAATCTTAATCCTCTTCGCGCAGGAGCTTAAGATTACGAGTATGATTAAGATTAGGAACAGCCTTCAACCCCTCGCCCTCAATATCTTGTGTTCCTCCTGCTCCTCGCGCTGCTGCAGTTCGTGGATGGCCTCCGCCATTTTGGGCAGGATGATTTCATGAACTTCCACGCTCCGCCCAATGCCTTTGAGCAGGGTCAGCGTCAACGTCCCGCCCAGATGTTCGCGGAACTCCTCCAGCCCCTGGAACACCACAGGCTGGTGATTGGCGTCAAGATGAAGCAATTCCGCGGCAAAAAGCCCGAAGCCCAGGCGGCGCAACAGGGCCAGGATGCGGTCAGCCGACCCGCCGTCCAGCAGCCCGATGTTCCGCGAATAAATCACATCCAGCGCCATGCCGATGGCCACCGCCTCGCCGTGCCGGAGTTGAAAGTGGGAAAGTTGCTCGAGCTTGTGCGCCGACCAATGCCCGAAATCCAGCGGCCGGATCGAACCCAATTCAAACGGGTCCCCGCTCCCCGCAATGTGCTCGATGTGCAACGCGGCGCACCGCTCGATCAGCAGCCGCATCGGCTCGGGTTCCAGGCGCGCCAGCGCGTTGGCGTCGCGCTCCAAACGCTCGAAAAACTCGCGGTCCCGGATCAACGCCACCTTGACCGCCTCCGCGTAACCGGCCCGTTTGTCGCGGTTCGGCAGCGACGCCAGCAGGTCGAAATCATTGATGACCGCAAAGGGCGGGGCAAAAGCGCCGATGAAGTTTTTTTTGCCGAAGGCGTTGATGCCGTTTTTCACGCCCACCCCCGAATCGTTTTGGCTCAGGACAGTCGTGGGAATGCGCACGTGGCGCACTCCGCGATGGGCCGTGGCGGCGGCCAATCCGGCCACGTCCAAAAGCGCCCCGCCTCCGACTCCCACCAGGTAGGAATGCCGGTCCACGTGGTGGCGATCAATCAGGGATTGGATTTCCGAAACGTGAAAGTAGGAAGCCTTGGCGCGTTCGCCGCCTTCCATGATCAGGGGCGGCCCCGCCAGCTCGAGCTGGCCGGCGCAGGCCGCAAAGTAACCCTCGATGGATTTGGCCAGGTGCGGCTGGGCTGCGGCGAGCGATTCGTCGAGCACCACCAGCACCTTCGGAACACGGGACGGCTCGGCCAAAACGGATTGCAGCAGGGAATTGGAAACGCCGAACACGCCGCGCGTGAAATAAACGCGATGCTCAAAACTGACCGAAATGGTCCGTTTGATGGATTCCATGCTCCCCCGATCATGGCATTTTTGCGGGGCAATTTGAAGGTTTATTTGAATGAGCCCAATTTCACCTTGCGGGCGCGGGATTTGATTTGTTAAGTATAGCCCCACGTATGGCAGCCATTGGCCGTTTTCAAAAGGGCGATGAAATATTTTATGCGAAGGTAGTGGACGGCGGTCTTTACCGGCTGCAAGGAGACGTTTTTGGCGCGCCAACGTTTGCCAAGCGGGCAATCTCCTTCAAAGGTCTGAAAATATTGCCGCCGGCAGACCCTTCCAAAATCATCGCCGTCGGCCTCAACTACGCCGATCACGCCCGGGAACAGGGCAAGGCGCTGCCCAAGGAGCCGCTCTTCTGGTTTAAGGCACCCACCTCGCTCCTCCCCGACGGTGGAAAGATCGAAATCCCGTTTCCGGCCCATCGCACGGATTACGAGGCGGAACTGGCCATCGTGATTGGCCGGCGCGTGCGCAACATCCCGCCCGCAGCCGCCTCGCGCCACATTTTTGGCTGCACGTCGGCGCAGGACATCAGCGACCGCACCATCCAGAATTCGGAAAGCCAGTGGGCGCGCTGCAAGTCCTTCGACACTTTCACGCCGCTGGGGCCTTATGTGGAAACGCAACTGGACCCGAACGATTTGACCATCCAACTTTTTCAAAACGGCCAGCTCCGGCAGAATTCCAACACCAGCCAGCTCATTTTCAACTGCTTTGATCTGGTCAGCTTCATTTCCACCCATTTGACTCTGTTGCCCGGCGATGTCATCCTCACCGGGACTTCGAGCGGCGTAGGGCCGATCCAATCGGGCGACCGCTTGGAGGTGCGCATTCAAGGACTGGCGCCCCTCGTCAACACGGTCAAGTGACTCCCATTATTATTTTATGCGTTGGACCCGGGGATTTATTCCCACTCTTAAAGAAACTCCGGCGGAGGCCGAAATCCTCTCGCACAAACTGCTCCTGCGCGCGGGCCTGATCCGCAAGCTCACGGGCGGCCTTTACACCTTCCTGCCGCTGGGCTTGCGCGCCTTGCGCAAGGTCGAACAAATCGTGCGCGAGGAAATGGACCGCGCCGGCGCCTTGGAAGTCCTCATGCCCGCGCTGCAACCGCCCGAAATCTGGCAGCAGAGCGGACGCTACGAAACCGCCCAGGCCGTCCTGTTCAAGGTCCGCGACCGGGCCAAAAAAGAATGGATCCTCGGCCCCACCCACGAGGAGGTCATCACCACACTGGTCGCCGGCGAATTGAGTTCCTATCGCCAGTTGCCCAAAAATTTTTACCAGATCCAAACCAAGTTCCGCGATGAGATCCGCCCGCGCTTCGGCCTGATGCGCGCCAAGGAATTCATCATGAAGGACGCTTACAGCTTCGACGCCACCGACGAAGCCGCGCAGGCGAGTTACAAAAAAATGTACGACGCCTACACCCGGATTTTCCAGCGGTGCGGCCTGAAAGTCATGGCCGTCGAGGCGGACACGGGGGTGATGGGCGGAAAATTCTCCCATGAATTCATGGTCCCGGCTGAAACGGGCGAAAATGAAGTGGTCTATTGCGACTCCTGCGCTTACGCGGCAAACATTGAAAAAGCCTCCAGCCGCGCCCACGAGTCGGAGCCCGTTCCTCCCGCCGCGGCTGCACCCGAGAAATTCCCCACTCCGGGTGTTGTCACCATAGACGCTTTGGCGCAACCGCCCTTTGGCGTTCCGGCCGCGCGCCAGATCAAGACGCTGATCTATATCGTGCAAGACAAGCCGGCGCTGATTCTGCTGCGGGGCGACCACCAATTGAACGAGGCGAAGTTGACCGCCGCGCTCGGCACCGCGACGTTCCGTGCGGCGGAGTCGGAGGAGATTTTTGCGGCGTTGCGCGCCCATCCCGGCAGTCTGGGCGCGGTCGGGGTAAAGGATTTGCCCGTGTACGCGGACGAAACTCTCCGCACCGCCGCCGACATGACCACGGGCGCCAACGAAGACGGCTTCCATTTTCATCACGTCGAAATAAATCGCGACATCCAAGTGGCCAAATGGAGCGATCTGCGTCTGGCCCAATTGGGCGAAGCCTGCGCGAAATGCGGGCAGCCGTTGAAAATCCGCCGGGCCATCGAAGTGGGGCATGTTTTCAAACTGGGCACCAAATACAGCGAAGCCTTGAAGGCCCTTTTCCTGGACGAGTCCGGTAAACAACAGCCGGCCATCATGGGCTGTTACGGCATTGGCGTCACCCGCACCCTGCAAGCCGTCATCGAGCAGTGCAACGACAAGGACGGCATCATCTGGCCGGCCAGTGTCGCGCCGTACACAGTGTGCCTGACCCCCTTGAGCGTCGCGCCGGACAGCACCGTCATGAAACTGGCCGAAAAAATCTACGCCGAACTAAGCGCGCATGGCGTCGAAGTGATTCTGGACGACCGCGACGAGCGCCCCGGCGTCAAGTTTAAGGACTCCGAACTGATCGGCTTCCCGCTGCGCATCGGGCTGGGCGAAAAGTCCCTTGCCAAAGGCGAAGTCGAATTCAAGCCCCGCGGCGGCCAAATGGTTCCGGTCAAAGCCGAAGACGCCGTGACCAAAGTCCTGGAGCACTTAAACGCAACAGCGCGTTAAGAAGATTACTGCCTCATGAATTTGCGATAAACGAAAGTGGCCAGGGGAACCCCGAGGAACCACATGCCCCAGATACTCATGGGTCCCACCACTGGTAAATCTGGGCCGGCTGTCTTGGGAAGATCGTCGCCCTGAATCAAATACATGCCGAGTAGTGGCAGAAGCCAAATGGCCAGAAACCACATTACCCAGATGCCTTTCTTCTCAGAATGGCGCTCACGCTTGAGTTCCTCAAGCTCCCTCACCAGACGCTGTTTTTCATATTCGTCATCATTCATAGAGTGCGCGGATTAAGTCGCAGATCATCTCGTAAAATGATAGTCCTCCGGTTGCAGACTGCGAGTGTCGGTCACATACTTGAAGCCTCCGATGAAGCGACCAAGCGCGTCATAAACCCCAAGACTCTCTCCATCTTTGCCAAACACAAGTTTCCACGGTCCTTTGTCGGTCTGAAGCAAGAGACCCTTGGTCTCATCAGCCTCAACGGTCTCCTGAGTCACGCTGAATTTCACTTTGCCCAGCGCCAGATTACCGCTATCCTTTGTGGCGGTCATAATTATGACGCCTTTGCTCACCCATACGTTCCAAGTGAGGTCGAACGTATTTGGCTCCTGCGGCAAGAGCCAACCAATCCAGACTCCATCGAACATGCTGGTCGGACTTCTGTCTCCGCGCGAGCATCCGGTGGCAGTCAATAGGCCCACAAGCAGGAGCGAGGCAATAAGCTGAACGTGCGTGCGCATCGTGGCCTTACGAATTAAGCTCAACCACAGCCGATGAAAGGCTAAGCTAAAAATAAGACCAAACTGACCAATGAACAAAGTGCGCTCGAAACTGACAGGGACATCGGCTGTTGGCAGCACCGTAAAGTTAGACGTTTCCGGTTTCATCTCGTTTGGCTCTGTGCTTCTCAACTTCCTTCGTGATGTGGTCGTAAATCATTTGCGTCTTCCCAAGGCAGAAATAAGCACAGCTCCAGCTTCCACCGTAGTTGTTCTCTCGCCGGAAGTGCTTTTCGGCCCACTCCAAAAACTGCATCGCCTGTCGGATGCCCTTCGTGGCAAGCTCGAACACGTCCCAGCGGATACTCACGGCTTCAACTCCACGCGATGTCAAATAATCCTCGCAGCTTGCTGCGAGGATTATTTACTTTCAGTATTATGATGAAACCATTGATCTTTGCTTTCTGTGTTGTGTTTGGGTTTGGCGAGCTGCGCGCCCAGACGAATGTCTGGCAGCCCTCTCCGGGCCATACCCAAGTGCCGATATGGCCGGGGGCCGCGCCGGATGCGAAACCTGTTCCGGGACCGGAATACGCCAAGGCGTTTCCCGATCTGATTGCCGGCAAGCCGTGCCTGGCCGTGCTCAACGTCTCGCAGCCCACACTGACGGTCTATGCGCCCACGGTCACGAACACGGGGGCGGCGGTGGTGGTGTTTCCCGGCGGGGGCTACCAGTGCTTGGCCATTGACTTGGAAGGGACGGAGATTTGTGATTGGCTGGCGTCCAGGGGAATCACGGGGGTGCTGCTGAAATACCGCGTGCCGGTCAAGAGAGAGGGTCCGTATGGAGAGTCGCCGCCGGCGTTGCAGGATGCCCAGAGAACACTCAGCTTGGTCCGCTACCACGCCGCCGAGTGGCACATTGATCCGCGCAAGATTGGAGTCATCGGATTCTCAGCCGGCGGGCATATGGTCGCCGCCACGAGCACGCATTACGCCAAGCGTTCGTATCCGGCGGTGGATGCGGCGGACAAAGTAAGCTGCCGCCCGGATTTTGCGATAGCGTGTTATCCGGGACATCTGTGGAACGACGATGAAGGTTTTAGGTTGAATCCGAATGTTCCAGTGACCACCAATACGCCGCCCACGTTTTTGTTAATGGCGGAAGAGGACCACGTGGACCGCGTAGAGCAATCGCTGGTTTATTACATTGGACTGAAGAACGCCGGGGTTCCTGTGGAGATGCACTTGTATGCGGAGGGCGGACACGCCTTTGGGCTGCGGCGCACGAAGTTTCCGATTACGGAGTGGCCTCAGTTGGTGGAGAAGTGGCTCGGAACAATCGGGATTACTTCGGAGTGACTCGTGATTCGGGGTCAAGCCCCCATAACCACATCTTTTATTATACCCGCATCCCCCCAAAGGCGATCCCGAGGCCCGCTTGGGCGTAGGCATTCATTATCCCTTCCCCGAGAAAAGCGAGGTCCACTATTTCTGGGGCTATCGCAACCACACCCTGGCCGATCTGGAAGCCGAACTG
>JBKQUS010000041.1:0-10987 GCA_052325505.1 Limisphaerales bacterium | reverse complement strand
TGTATATGTGCCCGCATCACTGCTCTGGACATTGTAGAGGGTTAACTGCGCAGTGGCCGAGCCTTCGACGACGCCTGCGACATCGGGGCCTATGACACCATTTGGGCCGGTCCAAGTATAGGTGATGGGCGTGGTGCCGGTAGCTTGGACTAGAAATGATACTCCGCCGCCGGCATAAACGCTCTGGTTCAACGGATTGTAGGAAATAGCCGCCGGGGTTCCCACACCAAGCCCGTCGCACGTCGTGGTGATGGCAAGCTCATTGTAATTCCAACCGCCAGGACCGACCTGCACAACGCCGAAACCAGTGATCGTGCCGGACAACGCTCCCGCCGCCGAACCAATGGTCACGGTGTTGGGGGCGCTGATGGTCAGGTTATTCCACGCGCCCGCCGTGGTGGTATATTCCTGGCACACGTCCACGAATTGCGGATAAGGCGGCTCCGAGGCCGACATTGGGGTGGCGGAGACATACCAATTGCCGCCACTCAACTGCACGGCAAAATAGTTGACAGCGGAAGTGCCTTCCGTGCTCACCTCCGCGTTTAAGTACAATCCACCCGGGTAGGAGGCTGGATTGATGCCGCCGGCGGGGAAGATGGAGTCTCCCGAGCCTCCGCTGGCTCCGGCCGTTGTATAGAGGCACCCCGTTTGCCCGGCTGACATGGTGGTGTAATAGGCCGTGTTCACGGGCAATAAATAGCCGGTGTTGGCGTCATTGGCTCCCCCGGCCACGTAAATCCCTTCATACGGCGGGCCGCTGCCGGATTGGGCGGCCGGCACAATGATGTCCCAGCCCACTTGGCCAAATGGATAGGCTGGGTAGCCGCTGTACCCGTAGGCGATCGCAGATCCACCGTTGGTGGTGCCCCAGTCCTCCTGGTAGAGTATGGTGGCGGAAGCTGTCGTCAAAGAGGCAAAAAAGGCGCCAGCGAGAACGCATGCTGAGAGTGCTTTTTTCATAGATTTCTGGATTTCATTGTTTGTGGTTGGTTCATGAACAACACGAGTTCGAGAGACATTGCACTGCATGGTTTTTGGTTCAGATGTGTTGGTTATGGTTGTTGATTTATTGGTACGACTTTATCCATGTTGGAAATCCATGGCCGCCTGGTCCTGATGTGTTGAATATCGCGCTCCAGTTCAGCGTCCAAAGCTCCCTCAGTCCCACCGGTCTGACCGAGGAATCAAGGAAGGACATTTCGAGCGGGCTTCTGCCATCATGCCGGGTCATGAGCCAGTTCGACATGTCGGAGCCGGCGCCGGGACCGAGCACTATATTCGGACCACCCGGTATCGTATCGCTCTGATACGGCTGGCTTCCGTCATAAGCGCAATCGCCGAGCAACGGGATATTGTGCAGCGCCACCGGCGATCCGTTGGTTGTAACGGCGTTGGGCGCCAGCTTCCGCCAGAAACCGGGAATATCCTGCGACGGAATGTCACCGGTCGGGATTGATGGAGGGGGATTATACATCCAGCCGTTGATTCCGTAACTGCCGTACACCGGCAGGTTCTGGGGATCCCAAGTGGCTGTATAACCATTCGATCCCACGATTCCCCAAGCCAGATTCTGCACGTTCTCGCTCTGCCATACGTCGCCGCCTGGAAGCGAGCTGCGCACCGTTGTCGCCAGTGGGCAAAAGCACACATTGTTGTTCGTGTTGATGTAGGGCTGCAAGGCCAGCGACCACTCTCCCGTGTTTGCTGGATAGGGAGGAGTGGCATCCAACGCATACCAGCCCAGCATCATGCTGTCGTGGTTGTCGTTGCAATACAGATTAAAGGCCACCGTCCACTGTCTGAGGTTTGAAGCGCATTGAATGCGCTTGGCATTCATTTTCGCCTTGGCCAGGGCCGGCAGCAGCATTGCCGCCAATATTGCGATGATGGCGATCACCACCAGCAATTCAATCAGTGTAAAGCCGGTGAAAAATCGTTTCGGACTTTTTTTTCTTATCGCAGGCATCTTTAATCCATGATGTGATGCGCTCATTCCGGTATCGGCGCTTTTTCGTTTTTTGTGACAGTCAGCTTTATCTGTCGCGTTCAATGGCCATAATGCACATTATCCATCTATTTGGAACTTTGCCTAGCCTCACAAAGGTATGGTTCTGACAGACCCCGGCGGAAACCCCTATCTGGGCACAATTCCGATTTTGCACCTCATCTTTTGACGGCAAAATATTTGCAAGTCATTGATGGTTAACGCATTGTATATAAGTGTAGTGTCGAGCCTGTGGATCAACAATCGGCGCGTAGCGCCGACATTACATTTGTGAGGCTGTTCAGATTACCGCTTTTCTGAGAGGATCAGGCCATGTCCGATAAAACCCGATCTACGAGTCAAAATCCTCCCATAAATCCCGCCCGTCTTTGCGTGTGCATTTTGGCCGCGGTCGTGACGCTCTCGTCCGCAGGCTGTGCCAGCAAAGCCGCCACCAAGCCATCGCCCTTCTATCTCGGAGCCGACATCTCAACCCTGTCCGAAGTGGAGAGGTGGGGGGGCGTTTACATGGATGGCGGCAAACCGGGCGACGCCCTGGCCATTTTTATGAAGAATGGCTGGACCTGCTTCCGCCTGCGGATTTGGGTTGATCCACGGAACGGCGTCAACGGGCTTGAATACACGACAAAGCTGGCCAAGCGCATCAAGGACGCCGGCGCGACTTTCATGCTGGATTTTCATTACTCGGACTGGTGGGCCGACCCCCAAAAACAAAACAAACCGGCGGCGTGGACCAATCTTGGTTTTGACGCGCTGGTCCAACAAACCGAATCCTATACCTCCAACGTGATTGCAACCCTCAAGCAAGCCGGGGCCACGCCGGACTTTGTGCAGATCGGCAACGAGATCACCGGCGGCCTTTTATGGCCCGATGCACAGGTCCGCGTGCCGGTTTCCACGGTCAAGGTGTACTCAGGCGATGTGACCGTGATCAGACCGCCCGAACCGTACGACGACGCCAAACAGTGGAACCATCTCATCCGCGTCCTCAAAGCCGCCGGGGACGGTGTCCGCTCCGCCGTCACGCCCGCGGACCACGTCCGCATCATCGTTCATATTGATTGCGGGGGAGACTGGCCGGTCACCCGCTGGTATTTCGACCACCTCGTCGAAGCCGGGGTTGACTTTGATGTCATTGGCCAGAGCTATTATCCCAATTGGCATGGCACGCTGCAAAAGCTGCGCGACAACCTTCGCCAAACCATCCAGCGTTATCACAAGGACGTGATCGTGGTTGAAACCGCCTATCCGTCGCGGGACACCCACCCCTCGCCCGCCGCCGCCAAAAACATGATCTGGCCGCAGACGCCTGAAGGACAAAAGCAGTTTCTGGCCGATGTCATCAAAACCGTCAGGGAGGCGCCGGAGGGGCATGGCATCGGCGTCAATTACTGGCATCCGGAGGACACTTGGTTTCCAAACTCCCCCCGCGGGCGGTTCCGGGGACCCGATGCCAATTCTCTTTTTGACTCCAGAGGCAACCCCTTGCCAGCCATGAATGTTTTGGGCCTTCAGCCCATGCCGTCAAACTCCACCGCAATCTCCATTCCTCCACAGGAGAGCAAACCCGGACGCGGAAATTTGTGATGCAAAGACGAAGCTAAAGAAATACCCTGTTGGCATGCGCACGACATTTTTGATGTGGCGTTGGCTGGGGATGTATTGCGCATGGACCTTGAGCATGGCGCTGGCCGCTCAATTGGCGCGAGCCGATGATGTTCCCGCCCGCCAGCATTCAACCGAGGTCACTCGTGTCGGTCAAATCCGCTTTCTGGCGTCCCAGATGCCCGCCACCAGCTACTCTTTCCATCTGACCGGCGACGTTTGGTGGGCCAATCCCGCCAGCGGAAAACTCGTTTTGAAGGATGTCTCCGGCGCAGAGGAATTGGAAATGGACTTGCAGGGCCAGCCTGTCGAACCGGGACAAAGAATATTGTTGGAAGGCAACGGCACGATCACGCCGGCAGGCGCCGGTTTCAAGATCGGTGCAAGGGGGCCGGTCGTGAACAATGACGGCGTCCATGGCATGGTGGAGAAAGCCAGCGCCGTTTTCTTAAAGGCCGGGCGCAATCCCATCCGGGTCGATTGGTTCAACGGGGTCGAAAAATATGGATTGGTGGTCGAGTACCAGGGCCCGGCGCTGCCCCGCCAGAAAATCCCTGACTCCGCCCTCTACCGGATTCAAGCGGACCCCGCCAAAGGCGTGAGCAATTGGGGTCACGGCCTTGATTACCGGTGTTACGCAGTCTCCGGCGAAGTGCTGCCCGATCATGATGCATCGCCCGCCCTGACCAACGGGACGGTGAACAACTTTGATCTGCGTGTCATGGCCCGGCTCGAGCATGTGGGACTCAGTTTCACCGGTTTCCTGGATGTTCCAAGCGACGGCCTTTATATTTTTCGTACCACATCGGATGACGGCAGCCGGTTGTTCGTAGGCGAACCCACCATGCGCGCGAGAGTGTTGGGCCGGGCGGCCTTCCCCAAACCGCTGCCCCTGGCCATTGGCCAGACCTTGCGCCGGGGCCAAGAGGCCCAATGGGTGGAAGTTGAGGGAAAAGTGACGTTCGCCAGCGAAGAACCTGACGGCTTGAAGCTGGAAATCAGCGCCAGAACG
This sequence comes from Limisphaerales bacterium, assembly GCA_052325505.1. GTDB lineage: Bacteria > Verrucomicrobiota > Verrucomicrobiia > Limisphaerales > Palsa-1400 > DASRLE01. The sequence goes on along the minus strand of JBKQUS010000041.1, from coordinate 6,362 downwards.
GGACGCGTGAGCGTGGAGGTTCCCGGCGGCTCCGGCTTGGTGGCGGCGTCGCTTTTCAACCGCCGCGTTCGCGTCACGGGCTTTGGCCAGGGCGCCTCCACCCTCGACGGCCAGAGAGTTCTCAGCACTTTGTTGGCTCCAGTCGGCCAGGGAATTGAAGTGATCGAGCCGCATTCAGCGACGGCTGAAGCCGGGCAGACAAATGCGCCCGGGCTTCCATTGCTCGTCAGCGCCGCTGAAATCCACCGCTTGAAGCGCGAGGAGGCCCAGCGCTCCTACCCGGTCAGAATCCGGGGTGTCATCACCTCGGTATGGCCCGGGCAGCAGGCCTTCACCATTCAGGATTCAACCCGCGGCATTTATGTCATCGATTCCTCCGAGAGTCGTTCGGACCCGCCTCGCATCGGCGAGTTCTTGGAAGTTGATGGGGTGACTGATCCAGGCTTGTTTGCCCCAGTTGTCAATGCGCAACGCATCCGCACCCTCGGCGCCGGCGATCTCCCGGATCCAGTTCATCCCACCCGCGATCAATTGATGAACGGCAGCCTGGACGCCCAGTATGTGGAGATCCAGGGCATCCTCACTTCCGTACAGAACGACAGCGTCACTCTGCTCACTCCGGATGGCAGAATTAAAACCGAACTTCTCGTCGCCGGCCTCACCACCAGGGACCTCGAGCGTTACGAGGATGCCTTGATTCGCGTGCGCGGATGCCTCCTCGCCTCCTGGGATTACGTCACCCACCGGGTCAAGGTTGACGAGGTTCGTATTAACGACGCCTCCCTCACGGTCGAGCAGCCGGCCCCGGCGGATTTATTCGCCATTCCAAGAAAAACGGCCTCCGAACTGCTCCTCTTCGATCCCGAGGCGAGCGTCTTTCAACGCGTCAAAGTTTCAGGACAGATCATCCACCTGCGCGAGCCGGAAGCCTTCATGATGGACGGCAGCAACGGCCTCCGATTCATCGCCAAACATCCTGCAGGCTTGGATGTCGGCGACTTGGTGGACGTGGTGGGCTTCCCGGAATTGAGCAGCGCTGCTCCCGTCTTGCGCGAGGCGGTCGTGCGCAAGACCGGCCACGCCGCCCTGCCTAAAGCCAGGGCGATCGGCGCTGACGATTTGATTCGCGCGGACCTGGATTCAACGCGGGTCCGGGTGAAGGCGTTGCTGGTGGACCAAAGAAGCACCCCAACAGGGCAGGCCCTGGAGATGCGCGCGGGGCTGCGGTCGTTTTTGGCCATGTTGCCCGGTCCCGATAAGGAAATTTGGACCATACCGGTGGGAAGCCAGTTGGAACTGACCGGAACGTGTGTCATTCAAGGGGTGAGCCAGGATGTCGCCCTTTTCGGATTGCTTCTCAATTCGCCTTCCGACATCGTCGTGCTCGCCCGGCCGCCTTGGTGGACGCTGGAAAAGATGCTGGTCATGCTGGGCGCGCTGGCCTGCGTCCTGGCTGTCACCTTGCTTTGGATCACCCAATTGCGCCGCAAGGTCGGGCAGCGCAGCGCCGAACTCGAAATCCAGATCCGCGAACGCCAACGCGTCGAGCAGCAGCACGCCATGGAATTGGAACGCGCCCGCATTGCCCAGGACCTCCATGATGAACTCGGTTCCGGCCTCACGGAGATTAGCATGTTGGGCGTCAGGGCGCTCTCCAACTCCGCGCCACTGGCCAAGCGGAGCCATTATCTCGAGCAGATGAGCAACCAAGCCCGCCAGATGGTCACGGCTCTGGACGAAATCGTTTGGGCCATGAATCCCACTCATGATTCGCTGGCCTCGATGATCAGCTATTTTTCACTCTATGCCGAGCGATTCCTGGGCTTGGCCAACATCGCCTGGCACCTCGAAGGGCCATTCAAGCTCGATGACCATGCTGTGGACTCCCGGCATCGCCACCAGTTGTTTCTCGCCTTCAAGGAAGCGCTGACCAACATCGTGCGCCATTCCGGCGCCACCGAAGTCGTCCTCGACATCCAGGCCGAACAGGACCGCATCCGCCTCACCATTACCGATAACGGACGGGGTTGGGCTGAAGCCGGCCAGACGGAGGAAATGGACGGCATCACCAACATGCAGGCGCGTCTGGAAAAACTGAACGGCCGCTTCGAAGTCAACAGCAAATCCGGCCAGGGCACCGTCGTGCGCTTCGACCTGCCGCTGCATTAAGGGCCTATGACCAGAATCGCCATCGTCGAGGACAATAGAATCATCCGGGAAAGCCTCACGGAGTTTGTCCAGTCTGATCCGGAATGCGAATGCGTTTATGCATGCGCGACAGCGAGGGAAGCCTACAAGGAAATGCCAAAACATCGCCCGGACATCGTTTTGATGGATATTCAATTGCCTGATATCTCTGGCATCGAATGCACCGCCCGGCTCAAACAGCTCCTGCCTGCCGTCCAAATCATCATCGTCACGGTTTATGAGGACACCGAACGCATTTTTAAGGCCTTGCGTGCCGGCGCCTGTGGCTACCTTTTGAAGCGCTGCACCGCCAAAGAACTCGTAGCCGCCATCCGCGAGGTCCGTCAGGGCGGCGCGCCCATGTCGCGCGAAATCGCCCGCAAGGTGATTCTTTCCTTCCAGGAACCCGTTGCCACCACCGCGGAAGTGGAGGGTCTTTCCCCGCGCGAACGCGAAATCCTTGAACTGCTGGCGGCGGGCCTTCCCAACAAGCAGATTGCCGCCCGTGTCGGCCTTACCGATGGCACCGTCCGCTGGCATCTCCGGCACGTCTATCACAAACTCCATGTCCGCTCCCGCACCGAAGCCACCCTCAAGTTCCTCACCGCCAGGACGGAATAGCCTTGGTGCAGGCGCAAATAAACTTTGGTCAGCGCCGCGGGAGCGACGCATTCACATGGTTCCCCCTATCTTCCTGCGGTTCACAGCCACTCCACCACATTTTTTCATTTTCCAGGAGTTTCACTTTCACGATTAGCTCCGAAATCTGGCGCGCAAGCCCAACAGTGGTCTTTCAAAACAATAATAGGAGGTCGTCGCCACCAAAAATACGGATGCCAACCAGCCGTCGAATGACATGAACCAGACATTCGGCAAACCAAAAATGTGAGGATCCGCGCAAAAAGGCATGTGCCAGATGTAAACTGAATAAGAAAGAACCCCGATTTGACGGGCAATCGGCCAGTTCAGCGGCTTGAACAACTGCGGAAATAAAATGCTCTGCAACAGCAACATGGCGAATCCAACCGCTTGAAAAGTGCCTCCTGAGGCGAGGAATAAAGATACAAAGGGGAACCCCCTGCTTAAAACTAGAGGAATCAGGATCAACGCCGCGCCAATCATGGCGCTTGCGCCACCAAACCTGGACAGGATCATCACCACCTCCCTGTTGTGTTTCACAAATAATATGGCGGACATGCAACCGATCGCCAATGAGTCAAAATAAAATAGCGAGGAGTGTATTTGAACAAATGGATACAATGCCGGCGGCAGGTTAACTCCTGAGTGATATATCGCTTTGCAAATCGCTGAGACGACAATGGGGATGACCAAAAGAAAAAGTAGCCGCCGGGTATTTTGCAATCCGGCCAAACATAGCAAAGCTGGCCACAAGAGGTAAAACTGTTCCTCCACGGCCAGAGACCACAGGTGCGCCGTTGTCGCTGTTTGCGGAACAAAACATGTGGTAAAAGTCATATTGCGTGACGCTTGGGCTCGCGTTGTCAGGGCGGTGTTGCAGACGGTCTGCAGTTGTAGTGCCAATAAAGTGTTCAGAGCCAGTTCAACTTTACCAATTGTGCATGCCCGTCGTCAAAGCCGATGTTGACAATTCAATCAATGCACCAAGGAAGGCTGCCAATTGAGATGCCAATAATAATTCCAGAGATTTCTCAATGGGACAAGTTCCGCGTGGCCATCTGCGAGGCCCATGTTAATCGCCCCAGGCAAAGTTTGACTCTGACCTTGAAATGGATATGACGACAATGCGGTTCTCCCGCCATGACGCAAAATAGTACAGCATTGCATAGTAGTGTTAATGTAATTGCCGGTATAGAGGTTGTTGGCGGGTCCATCGCTTTCCAGCGGTTCGGCTAGAATCCAGATTGAATCAAAAAACACTGGTGTCAGCGAAACTTGCTGAATTGACGTTGGTTTGAGAAAAACGTACGTAGGGAATGGCGGATTTACTTCTACATTCTGGCTTCATAATTCTGACTTTCCCACGGGGGCGAGGCTTCCTGGGGTTTTGAGCCGTCGCACCCGCTACATGGTTGATAGTCAACGACTTAACCAGCAACACAACCCGCTACAGACCCGTAACCTGTTGCTGGATTCTGTGTTGCCTCGGCAGCAAGGCAGCTATGAGAATGTAGACTTTAAGTGACATCATCATTATCAGTTGTTTTTGTTTATCGTTTCCCTTGACACAGATTGGATTAGATGCCAGTCTCCCTGCCGCCAAGCAGAATAATAACAATTAATGAAGCCAGCGGTTGACCTTGTTTCAGTGGTCTTTTAGGCCACCCCCGGGTTGAAAGGACATGCAATATGAGAATCGCCCTGACAACATTGACTGTGAGCGCGGCCATCCTGACAGCGCTTCTTGCCGGATCGCGTGACGTTTGCCACGCCCAGGATCAATCGGAAACGACTTTAGTTGAGATGTCTTCAATTCCAACGAACGGCACTTTTTGGAGCATGAAGGGATGTCTTCCACCGTCCCCATTCGACCCGTTGCCGCAACTTCAACTCTATACGGATGGAACCCCGGGCAACTACGACCCTAATTGGCCGGCAACCCTCTGGATGGGAAGCCTGAGTAACTATGGCGTGACGGACCAGTTGCGGCTCTGTCCCACAACTTATGAGCAATTACCGATTCAAAATCAAGGCATACCAGGTACCGCTAACATTGCTTGGGATTTCGGGGCGTACACTGTACCGCCTCTAACGGGCAGTTATGGATTCAATTACTGGCTGTTCAGCTTTCCAGCGGATAACAATGATGGGCGTGCTGCTACATTGACGAGGCCAGACATGACCGGCTCGTTCCGTCGCTGCTCGTAGTTCTTCAGAACTTCAGCCTTCAGCATTTAGCCTTCAGCAATTCCCGCGAAATCGCACTCTTTCAAAAATTCTTTTAAATATCTGTTGATGAAACAATATGTTAACTGTATTATTCTCCTAATGAATTGCCTATTGAGGCCATGTCGGACGGGAAGAAGTGAACGGAAAGGCAGAAACATGAATTCGATCTGGGACAATCTGTGGCCAATCTTTGTTTCCGTGGGAATTTTCTGGACAGAGGGGTTCACTCCGTCGTCGCTCGCAGTTTTTCAGAACTTCAGCCTTCAGCCTTCGGACTTCAGCCTTCCCCCAGTGATTCCGGCCGTTTCAAAGCAATTCAAACCAAAAAAAAGAAAAAGGAATGGAAAACCGTCTTCGTTTCCTTCGTTCGTGGTTGCACCAAGCGGGAGGCGGAGCCAAACCATGATTAGCTTAGTTACAACCCAATCAAACCAGTGCTCTGGCGACCGAATTGTATGCAAAGATCTATACAGGAACAACTTACAAAACAACCAACGGGTGAGCCGGTCGTACTACTCAAAGTGAATCAAAGTGATTTTATTTCCATGTGGCTGGCTGCTAAGGTTGTAAAGAATCTCGACAGAAGGCCCCCGCCGTCTTGGGGGGAGGGGTCTCATCTTAATCTTAATCCTAATCCTAATCCCGTGGGCACTCTTCGTTTCCTGGTTTTTCAGAACCTCAGCCTTCCTCGGCAGGCTCGATGGGGCGGCGTGGGGGAATCGGATGATCTGTCAATCGAATAGAGGTAGTAATCTAAAAATGCCAAAAATGTCAAAATCCGTGCAATGCAGAGGGCAGTTTGTGACGGCTCCGTGCCGGGTTGTGTCGGCATTTGTGACGGGTTACCCTATGCTTAACCCATTGACCATCAACATTTGTGACGGTGTGACGGCTCCAGACCCCTGGACGCCTCGACCCAGGGGCTGGTATGGGGGGTGTCCTAATCCTGATCCTAATCAGTGCGGGACATTCCCTCAATTCTGTGCAACGATCCAATTCGGCCCGTTTCGATCTATTTCGACCTGTTTCGACCAAAAAATAAATCCCGGAACCTGTGGAAACCGTAAAAGCCGTAAAATGGATTTTTGCCATTTTCCGATTGGAACGCGCTATCAGCCAATCCATTCCGCTCAAAATGGGCGGAAGGAATTTTACGGCTTTTACGTAAAAATTACGCATGGGTGGGCTTGCCACGAAAAAGCGGACACAAAAGTTGTGTAAGTCATTAGTTAATTGTTTTGGGTTTCGAAGTCAATGGGGGAACGGTAGCCGAGCGAGCTGTGCAGGCGTCGGCGGTTGTAAAACAC
>JBKQUS010000040.1:0-20472 GCA_052325505.1 Limisphaerales bacterium | reverse complement strand
AATTTGGCGTCCACCTCACCGTCCCATTTGGCGATAAGAGTGCCGAAGCGGGCGGCCAGCACCACGGCCACGTCATCGGCCAGGACGCCTTGCCCAGTCTCCTCCTGCATGGCTTCGGCCAACTCCGACACGTCGCCGGCCTCCTGGCAAAGCTCGCGGAGGACCAGCCATTCCTGGAAACCGCCCTGACGCCACTGGCTGAGGTTCTGTTCGCTGATGGGGACGCCGTCGAATTCTTCCTTGATGATTTCCCGGACCTCTTCGAGGCCGTTGAGCCAGGGGAGGATTTGGGAGGCGGGTTGGGAGCGTTCGAGGCGTTGATTGAGTTCGTCGCGGATGGAGCGGGGGAGATGGGCGATTTTGCCGTTGCGGGGGTTCATAATTTGGGGTTGGTTCAAGGTTTCAGTTTTTCCTCATGGCCATATTTAGGCAATACATACGATGAAACAATATCATAGATATTGTTTGAAACAACAATTAATTTAAACTAATTTTGTAATCGGGGGGCCACTGGGGCGATGGCCTGGAAAGCATGGTTTAATGGGGCAGGATTGGGAGGGGGTTAACCACGAACGACGAAATACGGGAACGAAGAAGGCTCCGCTGGAGCGTCGCCCTACCAAAGCAATTCTAGTTCGGGGACAGAGCGGGCCGGGCGGCAGACATGTTGACATGCCTGGAGCCATTCACTTCAACTTGTGAAGGACTTTGAGTATTGGCGTGAGCAGCTCCATGTCGGGTGCCATTTGCACGGCTTTGGTAGCTGTTAAATAGGCTTGCACGAGCCACCGCATGAGCGGTGCGAAGGCTGCCGGATTGTCAAAGAATAGTCTCTCTAACGTGCGAATGCCCTCCACGAGCAGTTTCGCCGCCCCAACATGCTGTTCCATGCCCGCAAGCACCTGGCTCAACGCGAAGAGCGAGGTCGCCAAATCCGGCTGGAAGGCGTCGGGATTCTGCCCGGCCAAGGTGCGGCGTATCTCGACCGCTTCCTGCGCCGGGGCCAACGCCTCCGTGCGCCGGCCTAACTCGCTCAACCGGTTCGCCAAGGTGTTCAGCGACATGGCCAGATCGGACTGGAAGGCGTCGGGATTCTGGCGTGACAAAGCGCGACGTATCTCGACCGCTTCCTGCGCCGGGGCTAACGCCTCCGTGCGCCGCCCTAACTCGCTCAACCGGCTCGCCAAGTTGTTCAGCGACATTGCCAAATCCGGCTGGAAGGCGTCGGGATTCTGCCCGGCCAATGCACGGCGTATCTCGACCGCTTCCTGCGCCGGGGCCAACGCCTCCGCGCGCCGCCCCACTTGGCTCAACCGATTCGCCAAGTTGTTCAGCGATCCCGCCAGATTCGGCTGGAAGGCGTCGGGATTCTGCCGGGCCAAAACGCGATGTATCTCGACTGCTTCCTGCGCCGATGCTAACGCCTCCGCGCGTCGCCCCAACTCGCTCAACACCATCGCCAAGTTGTTCAGCGACCCCGCCAGATTCGGCTGGAAGGCGTCGGGATTCTGCCGGGCCAAAACGCGAAGTATCTCGACTGCTTCCTGCGCCGGGGCCAATGCCTCCGCATGCAGCCCAGCCACCGAAAGACGGAAACCGAGATTGTTGGCTAGGCCCGCAACGTCGGGTCCGAGTTCCTTGGGGCCTCGCCGCATCGCATCCTTCAGCCTAGCGTAAAGGTGGCGTGTGACTTCCACTGCACGACGACGAAGTTCCGTGGTTTGGTGTGGCAGAGCCTTTTCAATGCCCAGAAGCAACTCCGGTTCGACGTTGGCCAATCCCGTGCGGATGAGGGCGTCGGTTGCCGCCAGCAAAGGCTCGCCGTATTTTGGCAACTGGCCGAAATTCTGGAAGGCATGGAGTAGAGTGGCCGGTGTCATCCGCGAATTCCTCCGAGAGCAACGCTCCACCGTGCGGGAGAAACTTTTCCAGCGATCTTTCCCGCCGTGATCGGGCTGGGCGAGAGCAGTCAACACCAGCGCCTCACCCACGAAATCGGGTTCGACGGGCGCAACAGCCAGTCGGTCGCCGGGCAGCGCGTTTTGCAAAGCCGAGGCAAGGTCGCCAGGGCCGCCGGGCCATTCAAGATGCAGCGCCTCAAGCTCTTCCTGAGCCGCCAGTTCCAATTCAGGCGTAGTGAAGCCTCGCTCCATTGTGGCGCAAGCGGCCAAGTGGCACATTGCGCGTTCCTCAGCAGGGACGCCGGTTGTTCGCGCGAACCGCTTGAGCCGACGCAGTTCCTTTTCTGCAAGCGCCACAGCCAATTCGATGCGAGAGCGGGCCAGCGCCGGCTGAAGACCTATCTTATCCGCAACAAGCGCCGCAAGCATCAGGTTTAACGGCTGGGCAAATATGTCGCGTTTCAACGAAGCTTCGTAATCCGGGTCGCCGTCTGGCGGCAAGGCCGGCGGAACTTTCCCGGCAAGTCGAGCGGCGCGCTGCAGAGTTTGGCTCAACACGCGCCGCCTAAGCTCGCCTTCCGGCAGCGGGGTTAGCTCAAGCGGCTTGCCCGGATGAAACAGGACGCCCACCGCGCAAGGGCTTGTGCCATCCTCCTTGCGCAATAAATCATCGAACCAGTCGCCAGCCTGTCTTTCGAGGAGAAGAATACGCAATGGCGGCAGGCCGTCGCGCCGTTTGTGAGTCAGCGCATGCATCAAGTCCGTCAGCGGCACGGCCAGCGTTTGCGCATAATCGACAACCACAAGCGTCGGCTTGGACCATTTCCAATCCGAAGCTTGTTTGGTCGCGTCGAATTTGCGGAGTGCGTTGCCATCAAGGAAACCCGCCTGCCATTCCGGCAATTCGGCGTTGACACCCAGCAGCAATTCCAGCGCAAGCCTCGTCTTGCCTGTTCCGGCGCGTCCCACCAGCAGGCGGGCGGAAATGGGTTCCTTTGCATTGAGCCATGTCAAGAGATCGGCGAGGTCGGTATCGCGGCCTACCAGTTCAACGGCACGCTGTTTGGCATGGAGCAGTTGCAGTGCGTGAGTGGGCGGATCGGGCAATTCGAATCGCTGAATTGGGAGACCTGCCAGGAGATAATCGAGCTTGCGCTCAAAGCGCTCGATGAATTCGCGAAGTGCGCCCAACCCCGCTTCGGCACAGTGGTTGCCGCGGGCCTTCTCACAACGCAACGTGGCAATAGCGACCAGGATTTCGCCCTGTTTGTCGGCGATTTGGCGCTGGCTGGCGGCTAGGGTGTCAAGCTGGCTCCTGACGCCGGAGAGTAGGTTCTTTATTTCGCCAAGCTGCGGGTCCAGCCAACGCTCGAACTCGGAGAAATCCAGTCTGGCCTGCTCTGACAGAAGATTTTTCACCTCTTCTCGCACGTGATTCAATTCCGCAGAGATAATTGCGCCCAGGCCATCCAATTTATCGCGCATCGCGGTAAGTGCGTCGGCCACAACAATGCGGAAAACCCTTGGGTTGCGCTTGAGATGCTCACGAAAAAACAGGCAGTAAACCTCGCAAAGGGTAATTCGGCGGGATGGTTCGACTGCATCGGGAATTCCCTTTGCTGCCAGGCCCTCGGATAATGGAGCGGCGGAGGTGAGCTTTATCGAGTCTTCTCTGGAGATAAGCCAGCCCTGACGGACCAGATGTTCAAAGTCCAGATGCTCGTCCTTTCCCTGAAGATTGAAGCGCGTCCACTCCAGCACGGCATCGGCCAGACAGGGAGCAAGCGCCTTGCAGACATCACCTTGGGCGAAGCATTGGAACAGATTCTTATCGTTAACTTTCAGGCTCCGGCACAAATTAGCAAAGTGTTCCCCGCGAATTTCCTTGCGAAGAGCATCAAGCCAGAGCCGCTGCGGGTCTTTGGCGCCGGGGAATATGTCCGCGGCAAAAATCCCTCCGCCCGGCAGTTCCTTCACCCATCGAGTGAGCCAGGACTTTTTGGGTTCGATGCGTCCGGCCAGTTCCATGACGAGCACGAGCATGGCCTCGCCCAACGCCTCTTCGCCGGCTTTCTCGAAATCGTGATTGAGCGGCAGGCGTGTCTTGGGATCACGGCGGGAATCCTGCCAGTGCTCGATGAATTCCCGATAAAGGCGGTGCGCTTCACCGCCCACCTATATGGCTTGATGTATGCTCGCCAACGAAGTGAGCAACCGCAAGCGCGGCAGCAGACATTGTTATCGGCTCTGGCATACTGGGCGAGGTTACTCCGCGAGGGCATACGCGCCAACAAAAACGCACGAGGGTGAGGGGGCTTTCAGGGAGAGGATGGGAAGAACAGGACGGATGGGACCAATGGGAACGGAAGCATGGACGGCATGGACTTCATGGACGGGGTGGACGGAGAATGCTCCGCTGCCCACAAGGGGCGGCGCGCAAGGGATTGCGCGCCCTACCAAGATTATTCGAGTTTAGGGACAGAGAGGAGCGGGCGGTCAGCCGAAAGAATGGCAAAATTGCAATTGAAAATTTTAAATTTGTAATTTGGCCAGTTAGCCGATCCAGAGGCCTTCGACGCGGATTTGGAGGGCGTCTCCCGAGCGGTTGAGGTAGTTGATCAGGCCGCTGTGGCGCCATTGCAACATGCACATGGTGGGCTGGAAGAAGTAACGCATACCAATTTTCAGATCGCAACGCTTTCTATGCACCAGGCCCTCGTATCCTTCGGCAATGTAGTAGCCGAGGTCCTTGAATCCTTCCTGGCGCGGGCGCAACGGGCCGGTGACGCACCAAACGATGACGCCAGTGCGGGCATCGACTTGCATGGCCACGCCGCAATGGGTGATGGGACAACCGCAGGACATGCCCAGCGGACGACCAATCATGACGTCGCCGGGCTGGATGTTCATTTCGCGGGTGATCATCGGGTTGTGTGGAATGATGATTTCGCGCGGGCCAGGCTCGGTGGGGAAATGGTCCAGGTAAAAATCGACCTCGCGTCCCAGGCTGTCCTGCCAGGGGGCGGCGCCTTTCGGGGTTGAACCGACTTCACACGCGCCGCAAGTTGCGGGCGCGGCTGGTTTGGCTGTTGGAGTCGGCGTGGCCACTTTTTGCTTGTCGGAATAGTAGATGCAACGCTTCAGCAAATCGCGGTCGGCGGGCAGTTGTTCGGCAAGGGCTTCACAAGTGCGGAATCCGCAGACTCCGCAATTAAGTCCCGGCAGGTCAGTCACAGTCAGATTCATAATATTGTCCTTAGTTAATGGAGGTGATGGGATACGTGGCAATGGATCGCAATTCTTTGATTTTTTCAGGGAGGACGCGCAGGAACGTCTCGACGTCTGCGTTGGTGTTGAAACGGCCGAGCGTGACCCGCAAGGAGCCGCGCGCGCGAACGGGATCAAAACCCATGGCCTGCAAGACGTGCGACGGCTGGTGGGCGTGATGCGCGCTGCAGGCGCTGCCCGTCGAAACGGCGATGCCGGCTTCATCCAGGGACAGCAACAAGCGGATGGCTTCCCCTTCCAATCCGGCAAAGCCGAGGCAGACATGGCCGGGCAACCGCCGATGGCGGTGGCCGATCAGATAGGCGTTGGGAAGCAGGGCAGGCACCGTTTCAATAATGCGGTTCCGCAGCTTGACCAATCGCGCGGCTTCCGCGGACATTTCGGCGCGGGCGATTTCAGCAGCGCACCCCAGCCCCGCAATGCCGGCCATATTCTCGGTGGCGGAACGCAAGCCGTGTTCCTGTCCGCCGCCGTGAATGATGGGCGCGATCGGGATTCCTTTCCGCACGAAGAGGGCGCCGACGCCCTTTGGGCCATATATCTTATGCGCGGCCAGAGATAACAGGCCGATGGGCTGGGTCTGGAGATTGATGGGGATTCTGCCGGCAGCCTGCACCGCATCGGTATGGAACGGCACACCATGATCATGGGCAATGTGCGCCAGTTCGTTGATCGGCTGAACGGTGCCAACGACATTGTTGGCGGTCATGATGGAGACCAGACGGGTGGCCGGACGAAAAGCACGGGCCAGTTCGTCCGGATCAATCAGGCCGTCGGAATCAGATGGGAGGAAAGTCACCTCCACGCCGCGCTTTTGAAGGCTCCGGCAGGTTTCAAGAACGGCCGGGTGCTCAATGGCGCTGGTAATGACATGGTTTTCAGACCCGCCCGCCGCTTCGATGATTCCGGTCAAGGCCAGGTTGTCGGATTCAGTGCCGCTGGCGGTAAAGAAGATTTCGCCGGGGTCGGCGTTGAGAAGGGCGGCGACCTGGCCGCGCGCGCGGTCGAGGCATTCGTGCGCTTCGCGTCCCTCTTGATGCAAACTGGACGGGTTGCCGAATACGGAGTCCAGAAAGGGAAGCATCGCCTGAACGACCCGGGGATCGAGGGGCGTGGTGGCCGAATTGTCCAGATATATTCGCCGGGCGCTCATTACTCTCCACGGTAGAAATTTTGATTTTCCAGGGCGCGCACGACGCCGAAGTGGGATTGCCAGCCGATCTCCTTTTTGCCGACACAGATGGTGCAGGTGCCCACGGGCGGGTTGCCGCGCAGTAACAAGTTCGGAACCGTTTCCGGGGTGGCGCGGACATGGTCCATGATGGGATCGATGCCGATGCCGTAAAGGGCGTTGACTTCGCGGATGCGGACGCCGGGGGCGGCATTTTGGATGCGGGCGCGGAACACTTCGCGCTCGGCCTGCGAAACGCGGTCAATCTTGGTCACGACCGCGATGTCCGCGAGCGAGAGCATCGGTCCCACCTTGAGGGGCAGATTCATGCCGCTGGTGGCTTCGAGCACGATGATGCCCAACCCGCCATCGACGTAGGGCGAGCAGCGGAGGCACAAGCCGGCGGTTTCGACACACAAAAAGTCACAGTTCTCGCGGCGCGCCCATTGCAGCGCGTCGCCCAGCACCATGACGTTGCAATGATCGGGGCACAACTCGCCGGAATAGACCTTGCGGGTGGGGATGCCGAACTCCTTGGCGAACTGCTCGTCCTCCTCGGCGTATTGGACATCGATTTTCAGAAAGGCCGGGCGCTTGCCGGCAGCCTGAAGCTTGCGAATCACATGCCGGAGCACGGACGTTTTGCCGGTGGTGGCCGGCCCGGCGCAAATGGTCAATTGCATATCATACCCTCCAGTTCGGGCGAGGCCAGGCGGTCGCCGTGGCGCATTTGGTCGCGCAATTTTGCCAGCACGTCGTCCAAGCGGCTGACGTGGACGGCAAAGCGCCGCTCCTTTTCATCGGTGTGCAGCACCCCGGTAATGATGCCACCCTGCATGACGATGCGATAATCGGAGAGCAGCGCGATGCGCGGGTCGTGGGTGACAAAGATGAAAATCTTGCGGTACTCGCGCAGCAACTCGAGGGCGCGGGTGCGATGGATGCCGGCGTTCTCGACCTCGTCCAAGAGCACGATGGGGGTGTTGCAGATGATGGTGGCGTCAGCGATGAGCAGGGCGCGCGTCTGGCCACCGGAAAGCTCGGTCATGCGGCTATCAACAAGAATCGGCTCGCCGGTCAATTGATTGGCGAAAGCGAGCGTGCGCTCCAACGCGGTGTCGATGGAGGCCCCGGGGGCGCTGCGAATCCGGGCATGTGTCTCCAGGAATTCCCGCACGGGAAGATCGGAGAGAAAGGTGGTGTGTTGGGTGATGAGGGCGATGGGGTTGCGGGACGGGTCATCGCGATATTCCGCCGGGGCGCACTGGCCGTTGATCAGAATGCGCCGTCCGGTGGGCGTATTGGCGTCGGCAAACAGCTCGATGTCGTTGATCAGCGTGGTTTTGCCGGAACCGGTCGGACCGACGATGCTTACGACGTCGCCCATGCGCAGGTCGATGCGGTCAATGGCCTCCGAGGCGCCGGATTTTCCGCGGCCCGGGAGGATGGTGATGGTATGGATATCGCTCATAAGTATTATTCTCCTATCGGCTTACTCATATTTAATGTGAAAAAAAAGGCTCACAACATGTCTCCAATGGTGGTTGCTTCCAGCTTTTTGGAGGCGTAATCGCGGATGTCGCGAAACACATGGACCAGTTTCTCCTCCTTCTCCAAGGGGGTAGGCTCGTAAAAGTGTTCGCTGACGGACTCGGAGGGGGCCAGCGCGCCGTCAAACAAGCGGATGATCTCAGCCAGGGAGATTCTCTCCATGGGCTTGGCCAGTTGATAACCGCCGTTGCGGCCCTTGGCGCTGCGCACATATTTGGCCCGTTTGAGCGTGAGCATGATCTGTTCGAGAAACTTGGGGGGGATGTTCTGGGTACGCGCGATAACATCGACGGACAAGAGCGTGCCCGTCTTCTGCCGCCCGAGGTAAATCAGGGCCAGCATGGCGTATTCGCAGCGCGACGTAAGTTTCATATCAAACTTATATTACTTGTCTAATGGGATTACTATGGCTTATATGGCCCGGACTGTCAAGGGGGAAAACGAGAATATTTTCGGGAGCCCTTTCCGGGGTGCGGAGGAAAGGCTGAGAGGCTAAAGGCTGAAGTTATGGAGAATAAATGGCGATTTTTTACGCAACCTTTCATTGTCGTTTCCGAAATAAGGCATAGAGAATCATTTGAATATGCGAACAAATACCGTCTGCCCGGAACGACCGAACCCCGGCCTATGAAATCAATGCATCTGCTCTCCGTGGCCATCGCAGCGGCAGCCGCGATGGCGCAAGCGACTGTGATGGCCGCCGAATCCACCAATTCCGCCACCGGACCGGAAGCATTAAACTCTGCGCACTCGTTGCGGGTAGTCGTCGATCCGCGCGTGGAACTCATGAGCCTGATCTTTCGGCTGGCTGGCAATCAAGAGTACCAGGAGAACAAGTGGGCGAGGATGAAAGACTACGCCGGGGACGTGGAGAAGCAATTTGGGAAGTTTCGCGGCCATGCGGTGGTCAATCTGGCCCGGAAGCTGCGCGACACTCGCGGAGTGTCCTATGATGCGGTCATGAGCATGGCGATCCATTTAACCGATGCGAAGCAGCTCAAGCTCAGGCTGCCGCTCGAACCCTGGCCTGAGGGCCTGGATCAGCGCTGGACCGCTCCCGATGTGAGCAATTTCCTGACGGCGGCGCAGCAATTTGTCAAAGACAGTTCCTTCCAGAAGTTCCTCCGCGAGCACCGCGCGCTTTACCAGACCACGGAGGCGAGGCTGCAGACTCTTATTGAGAAGGAAGCGCACATCGAGTGGTTCGACGCCTATTTTGGCCAGCGGCCGGGAGCCAGCTTCACCGTCGTGCCAGGATTGCTCAATGGCGGCGGGTCCTATGGCCCGCATTTCCGGGCTGCGGACGGCGGCGAAGAACTCTATTGCATACTTTGCGTATGGCGGACCGACCAGGAAGGCGTGCCCGAATTCGAGCGCGACGCCCTGGCCACGGTCGTGCATGAATTTTGCCATTCCTATGCCAATCCACTCATCGAACGCCACCTGGCCGAACTCCAAGCGTCGGGCGACGCCCTCTTTGAGCCTTTTGCCGGACGGATGCGCTCCCAGGCCTATTCCAACGGACAGACACTATTGAAGGAGTCACTCGTCCGCGCTTGCGTCATTCGTTATCTGCGGCAGTACGAAGGAGACGAGGCCGCCCGACGTGCCATTCAAGCGGAGAAACGGAATGGATTTCTATGGATGCAGGAGATGTCAGATCTGTTGGGCGAGTATGAGGCGCACCGCGACCAGTATCCAACGCTTGAGGACTTCTCGCAGCGGCTGGCCGCATTCTTTGCTGAGTCGGCGAAGAGTTGTTCCAAGACGCAGACCGATCTGGCCGGCAAGCGGCCCAAAGTCGTTTCCATGATTCCAGCGAACGGGGCGCAGGACGTTGATCCAGGGTTGACGAGTATCCAAGTGGTTTTTGATCGGCCGATGGCCGACAAATCGTGGGCGCTGGTTGGCGGCGACGCCCATGCACCCAAGGCCGGCAAAGGCGCGCATTTTGACGCGCAACGGAAGATTTGGACGGTGCCGGTCACGCTGAAGCCGGATTGGAGGTACCAATTCATGCTCAACTCCGAGGAATACGTCGGGTTTTACAGCGAGGAGGGCGTGCCACTTGAGCCGGTTTCCGTGACCTTCAAGACGGCCAGCCCACAAGGGGTGGGGCAGATGAAATGAAGCAAGAATCAAGGGGCAATGATTTCGAAGGGGATGGCGGGGAGCGCGCCCAAGGCGATGCGGCGCTGGTTGCCTTGCGGTTTGCCGGCAGCGGCGGGGCGCTGCCTTACGGAGATGACGGTAACTATCAGGTTGCCGGTTGTTCCCGGCTTGATCCTGGCGGCGTCGCTGTGCAGCGCGATTTTGGTTTCCGCGTCTCCCTGGGCGATGTGGGCGATGGAAATTCCATCCGGCGGTTCGCTTAATTCGAATTTGAAATTATCCTCTGACAGGCGGTTGGGGGTGCTGACCCGTACTTCGGTTGTGCCGCCGGCGGGGATTTTGACGGGGGTCGAATCAAGGATTCTCACGGCGAACGGGAGCTGGGGACGGTCCAAACAGGAAACTTCAAGCTCTTGGGAGGGGACAAGGTGGCGGTAGAGGAAAGCTTGCATTCTGTCCTCAGCGGGGACAGCGGGACGGATGACTTCCTGATGCTGGATAAGAGCGCGGCCTTCGACCGCAAGCTTGAAGGATTTCCTGGCGGGGCGGGTTGGAGCCATCAGGGTGAGACGCATTTGGTTCTGGTTGGCCGGCAGCGTGCCGCCACTGAGGGAGAAGCCGGGCGGGGCATCTTTCAGGGCAAATGTGATCTCGTTGGAAAAGCCGTCCTTGCGCAAGGCATAGACGGTGAAGGGCACAGACATGCCGCCACGCACTGTCAGGCTGGAGGGAACAAGGCGCAACGCGAAGTCAGGCCGGGGCGGGCCAAGGCGCAGGCGATAGGCATAGTCGGGGCCGCCCTGCTGTTGCGCGTCGCCCAGCCAGAGGTAGTAGTAACCGCTGGCGGGCAGCGTGACGCGAATATAGGAATCCGCATATTGGGTTTGCAAGCCGGCGCCCTTGTCCTCGAAGTCGTCGTTGAAGGCGATTTGGTTGCCGGCGGCGTCGGTCAGGCGGATCACGGAATCCAGCGGGGAATCCAGGCGGCGCGCGATGACCTCGGCGACGAATTCTTTGCCGGCACGACCATCAAAGCGGAAGACATTCCACTGGCCCGGCGTGTCGATGCGACCGTTGACGATGATGGGAAGAGAGACCCATTGGGCGGTGGCTTGCGAGTTGATTGACTTGCGCGCGAAGCATTCCGGCAAGGTGTCCACGGCAAAGGGGCGGGGGTTGGAAACATAGGTTTCGGTGCGGACGGACAGCGGATATACGCCGGGGGCGGAATCCTGGTCGTCCCGGGTCATCACGGCGTCGGGAAGATTCCAGCCGGTCAACTGGACGGTGGTTTGAGCGCCGGCCGGGCCGCCGAGAGGGAAAATGCTGGTGACAAAGGGCAGTTCGCCGGCCGTGATGCGATAGATAAAATCCTCGCGGCCACGATAAATGGAGTCTCTGATTTGAAGAATGTATTCGCCGTCCCGGGGGACTTTAAAAAAGAGGACCGGGTCGGGATGGAACTGGTAGTGATCAGCGTAGGCGACTTCATGGCCCTGCGGGCCGTAAAGCGAGAGGACGGCTTGGAACCAGCCGGGAACAGCGTCAGCAAGGTAGGGGTTCAGTTCCCGGGCCGTCGCGGAAAAGACCAACTGCTGCCCTTTGCGCGCTTGAAAACGGTAACGATCCACGCCGCCGGGCAGGATTTGTCCGTTGGCCACGCACGGCAACAGGATATGTGATTCGACGGGCGCGACGGCTTTCGGGACGTTGTCGTCTTTCGGGCGATTGGGGGCCGGGAGTTCGGCGTCGTCGGGAGGGGCCGGTTTGTTGAATTCGGGCAATTGACTGACGCAAAACACGAGCGGCTGGGACAAGGCCTGAGGCGTTCCCAGCCTCAGCTCCCGCTCGCCGGGTTCGGCGTTGGAAGAAATGGTGACCCTGAGCGTGACGATTTCGGAAATCGCCGGATTAGCCGATCTTTTTTGGGACTGGGCGATTTTCCCGCGGATTTCAGCGATCATTCTCATGTCTGCGGCGGTCCAGGTGGGGCGGGCCGGAGTTCCGGCATTGGTGCCGACTTGCCTTTCGCCGCGGGCGGCGGCCCGTTTGTCCTGGAGCATTTTGAGCTGCTCGCGCAAATCCTTTAGCTCTTGCCCGTTGAGCGGCCTTACGTAGTCCGCCACGGCGGCTTCAATTCCCGCGCCGGAGAAAAAGGCGTTGCTGACATTGCCCAGATACTGTCCGCCCACCCTGACTTGGAACGAAGTGCCCTGCCTTCCGCCGGCGGGAAGGACGTAGCCCGCATGAGGTGTGAAGGTTTGCTGCGCTGGCAGGGTGGTGGCTAGCGCGAGCAGGGTCGCAACACCGCAAGCCGCGGCCAGAGCGCGGAGTCTGAATTGAAAATTTGTCATTGAGAATTTCTCATCTGCTATTCGGCAAGACGGCGCAGGCTTTACATGATCTCCTTGAGGCGGCCACCCAGGGCCATGCCCTTGGCGGCGGAGGGCGTGACGCGGGCATCCGAGCCTTCGGGATGAGGCAATTTCGCGTTGGGATCAATGCCGAGCAGTTCGTACATACTGCCAAGAAGGTCGGCCGGATAGACGGGCCGGGTCTTGACCTGTTCGCCTTTGGCATCGGAAGAGCCGACGACCTGGCCGCCCTTGAAACCGCCGCCGGCAACCACGGCGCAGAAGACTTCGCCATGATGGCCGCGTCCCCCGTTCCATGGGGCTTCCCACATGACCTTGGGAGTCCGGCCGAACTCGCCTCCCCACCACACAATGGTCTTGTCCAGCAATCCGCGATCGGTCAAATCCTGCAACAGGGTGGACATGCCTTTATCCATTTCCGGCACGCGGCGGCGCATGAGTTGGAAATTGTCTTTGTGAGTGTCCCAGCCGCCCTTGTAGTTGATGGTGATGTAAGGAACGCCGCGTTCGACCAGGCGCCGCGCCACCAGACAGGATTGTCCAAAAGTGTTGCGGCCATAACGGTCGCGCAACTCGTTTTTCTCCTGCGTCAGGTCAAATACCTTGCCAGCGTCGCCGAGGATGAGGTCATAGGCCTCTTTTTCGGCCTGGGCGGAGGCGGCCAGTTCGGCGTTGGCGGGCAGGACATGGGAGAACGTGTCCAATTCGTGCAACAAGGCACGCCGCCCTTTCTGGCGCTGTTCGGAAATGGTTTCGCTGACCACGCCTTCCACGGCGAAGGGCGTTTTGGCGGGATCGCCCCCGGTGGCGAAGGGTTGAAAGCGCGACCCCAAAAAGCCACCCTCGGAGAACCGACCCTGAGGTTCGGTCAGGACAATGTAAGGCGGAATTAGACCTTGATAACCTGCGTTGACCCCCTTGAAGAGCGAAACCACAGCACCGATGCATGGATAGACGTCGCGCTCACCGGCAGGGCGCGCGGTCTGGACCATATAAGAGGCGGTCTCGTGACTGTTGTTGCCGTGGGTCATACTGCGGATGATGGAATACTTGTCGGCTTGCTTGGCAAGCAAGGGCATGAGTTGACAGATTCTTATGCCGGCCGCGTTGGTGTCGATGGGCTTGTCGAGCGGGCCGGAATAATCGGAGCCAGCCTCCGGTTTTGGATCAAAGGTATCCAAGTGCGCCGGGCCGCCCCACATCCAGATTTGGATGACCGACTTGGCCCTGGCTTGGGCCGATGGAGCGGCGGCCAGTGCGCGCAAGGACAAATGGTGCCCCAGCATCAGGCCCCCCGCGCCAAGCAAGGCGCGCCGCACGGCTTCGCGCCGGGAAATGGCCGTCTCGCGCAGACGTGAAATGAGGGCGTCGGAATATGGCTTGAACGGTTCGGCGTCGGCATTTTGTTGCATTCTCATAATTTTACTTGGCCTTTCATTTTAGTGCCGGTAAAGAAACTCGCTGGTATTGACCAAGGCCCAGGACAGGTCCACGGTTGCCTTGCGCCTGTCCAACTGGCTGGATTGGTAATAGTTTTCCGCAATCTTCAACTCGTCCGCCGTTGGGAATCGCGAAAGAATCCCCAGATAAAGCGCGATGGCGGCCTCGCGCGGGGTCTTTTTGGTTTCCAGCAAGTAAGGGAGCATCCGGCTCTGCTCCAGCTTGACCTGGATGTGGCTGGAGTTGAGCAGATGCAGGCGCTGGTCGGCGGCCGGGCGGTTGTTGCGCTCCGATTCGAAGCCGGTATCGCGCGGAGGACGTCCGAACATTTCGAGGAAGGCACTGCTAATGCTGCCGTCGGGCAGGGCGATCGAGCGCATGTCGCCGGGGATGAAAGTGAAAGGTTCGGGAATGGCGCTGGAATAATTCTCAGTCGTGCCGGTGATCTGGTCCAGGGCGTCAATAAGAACCTCTGCGTCCAGGCGGCGCAAGGGATAAGACGCGAAGTGGGCCGGGCCGTCGGGATTGTCAGTCGTGGGCAGCGAAGAAAGCTGGTAAGTTCGTGAGTTGAGTATGAGACGGAACAGGCTCCTCAGGTCGTAATGGGACGCGATCAGTTGCTCCTGCAAGAGGGCAAGGAGCTTGGGGTCAGACGGCGGGTTGTCCGGGCGAATGTCGTCCGGCTCCTGAATGATGCCGCGCCCCAGCAGCCAGGACCAAACGCGGTTGACGATATTTTGGGTGAACCAGGGATTTTTTGGAGTTATCAGCCAGTTGGCGAAAACCTGGCGCGGGTCGCATTCGGGCGACAGGCGGACCGGGGTGCCATCTGGAAAGGCCGCTGCGCGGGCCAGGCTATTGGTCGTTTTTGACAGATCGAACAGAACAATCTCCTCTTTCCATTCGGCGGTGTGTTTGTAGCCGATTTCGGAGAAGAAGGCCGCCATACCGGACAATTGGGCGGCGGGCCACTTCTCGGCGCGCGCGCCCATGAAGGTCAGGGCGACGGTTTTGGCCATGGCTTGCGGGTCCTTGTTTTGGAGGGCGCGATAGAAGTTGACGGGCGGGACGCGGAAATTGCTGCCGCTGGAAGTGAGCAGTTCGCGGACAAAGCGGTCGTAGGGCATGTTGTCCTTGACGGCGGCGCGGATCCAATGGTGATAGGCCTGCGCGGCGTTGGGCCACAGATTGATGGGAAACTCGGCTTTGACCCGGAGCAGGTCGCACCATTTCATGGCCCAGTAATCGGCGAACTCATCGCGTTCCAGCAGGCGATCAATCAAGACGCGGCGCTTGTTTGGATTGCGGTCGAGGATGAACTGTTCGGCCTCGAAACCTTTCGGCAGGGTGCCGATGACGTCCAGATAAGCGCGCCGGACAAAGACGGCGTCGGAGCAGACACGGGCGGGCTGGAGGTCCAGCTCGCGCAATCGGGCGAAGACGAGTTCATCGACGGGATTTTGGGAGGTCAGGGCGGCGGCGCTCTCAAAAACGCCCGGAGGCCGTTGCGCCGCCGGGAAGGCGCCGAAAGCCGCCAGGACAAGACCGCCTGTGATCAAAAATGTTTTCACCACCATGGCATCGGCCGGATTGGCCGGCGCCAATAGCATAGACGCTGGCGCCGCCAGGAAGGATGCGTTAAAAGCACAACTTATCTTGCGGTGGCGAAGCGCAAATTATGATTAGGCAATTCTTATGCCGCCAATTTGAAGGGGAAGCCATCGGGGTCTTTGCCGCGGAGGCGGCGCCACCAGACTTGGAAGGTGGGGATGTTGACGGTGACAATGAATAGTTTGCGATAGACGTCCGGGCTTGGGGATTGCAGGGGGAGAACGCCGTGCCAGGAGTGTTCCGTGCGCTGGAAGAGCAGGCTGCCGTTTTTCCGCAGGTCCAGGGACGCCGCCACTTTGAGATCGTTGAAGCTTGGAGCGGAATGGGCCTTGAAACGGCCTTCGTCGTCGAGAATCAGGATGTCGCCACCCCATTCGCGGGGCCAGTCTTGGTCGGTGGCAAAGAAGAAGATGTGGGTGGCGAGCTTGCGGCGGGCATCGCAATGCGGGGAGACGGAGCAGCCCTGCCAGGCGTAGTACCATTCCATGGTGAGGATGATCTGCTGTTCGGCCCGCAAGCCCAGCATCCTGCGCAAAAACGTGTCATAGGTGTTGCCGTGCAATTCGGCGATAAAAGCCTTCCATGGCTCCGCGATGTCCATGCCGTCCCGGTAGTGGAGGATGCCGCGGTTGTGGGGGGCTTGCCCGTAGCCGCGCTTGACGCCGACCATGCGGTTGAATTGCGACATGTCGGGCAGCGTGGCGCGAAGGCGCTCCCAACCCTCGGGGGTCAAGGTGTTTTGCATGTGCGCCCAAGGGTAGGGTTTCTGCGCCTGGAAGGCGCCGGCTGAAACGTGCTCAATGCAGTCCTGATTAAAATAGGTCATGATTCCTTTCCGGTTGCGCGTCTGCGCCTGTCCCTGCATCCCGGAGAAGGGCCAGGCTGGCAACCCTCATTTTCGAAGTATCGAGCGAAGTATTAGTATCTCTGGCCGGCCCGTCAAGTTTTATAAAAAAGGCTCATTAAACAGCTTGCTGATTATGCCGGAATCAAATATGAGTGTAACTAAAGATGCCGCTATTGCGTCTGGAGAAACACAAGGTGTCCGAAGTGAAGAATGAAAAACGCCGACGCTGATATTCTGCCGGGGACAAATAGCACTACGTGCGCCAACTCGGACTTTTCCATCGCTGTCAAGCCGCTGCCCGGGGAGGGGCTGAAGGAGATGTTCAACCGGCTGGCACGCACGCTGAAGGATGAGGAGGCGGCCCTGGTCAATTTGGTGATTTTCGGCTCCATCGGGGCCCATGCGGCCGCGGAGGAAGCCATGCGGCGGGTTTTCGGGCGGATCGAGTGGCCGGTGACGTGGGTGGAAGGAGCCGCGGGCGATGACCATGCGATTGCCGGCATGCAGGCGCTGGCTTTCAGCGCCGGCCAGGTGACTCCAATTCCGCTCGACGGCCGGGTGGCCGGTTGCGTGTTTGAAACAGGCGGGATCCGGCATTGTCTGCTGGGCGGCTTGGGACCGAAAACGCTGTCCGCCCGGCGTCCTGATCAACTTCGGCAAACGCTGGGGAGCATGGAAACGGCGTTTGGGCTGGCTGGTTTTTCGCTGGGTGATTTGGTACGGACGTGGTTCCATCTGGACGATTTACTGTCGTGGTACGGGCCATTCAACGAAGCCAGAACTGAAGTGTATTCGCGCATCCGATTTCGCACCGGGTCGTTGCCAGCCGGCACGGGAGTGTGCGGGCGGAATCCTGCGGGAGCGGCGCTGGTGGCCGGGGCGTGGGCCATGCAACCGCTGCGTGCCGCCGCGAAGATTGCGGAGGTGGCTTCGCCCCTGCAATGCCCGGCGCCCGCGTACGGCAGTTCGTTCAGTCGGGCGATGGAGATTTCGTCGCTGCATGGGCGGAGACTCTTGATTTCCGGGACTGCGAGCATTGCGCCGGGCGGGGAGACGTTATGGGTGGACGACCTGCCGCGGCAAATGGATCTCACCATGGACGTGGTGGAAGCTATTTTGACGTCGCACGGCTTTGGATTTTCGGACATTACTCGGGCCACGGCCTACTTCAAGAATAGGGAAGACATTCCGGCGTTTGCGGCCTGGTGCGCTGACAGGGGCTTGCTGTCGCTGCCATTCATCGCGGCGCAATGCGGCATCTGCCGGGACGATCTTCTGTTTGAGCTGGAGGCCGATGCGTGGAAGGCAACGCCGGCTATTTGACACCGCGTCATTTATCCGGAACGTTTTTGCAACGGCCTCAGGGGGGAATCAGTAAATTCCTTGCCTGCTGGCGGACCCGTGCCGGCGAGTAAGATTGACGCGCGGAAACGCGCAGAACCGGGATGCTCGCATCTGCAGGCGCTGAGTCCACCCAACCGTCGCGTGCGCCGCGCGCAAACGTCAAGCCGACTTGCTTATTTGGCGGTCGGGGAGGAAATGGGCAGGTTGAGGGAGAAGGTGGCTCCGGCGCCGGGGCCGTCGCTCTGCACCTGGATGTCACCGCCCAATTCGCGCACGGTGCGGGCACTGCTGTTCAATCCAAAGCCATGGCCGTCTTTCTTGGTGGTGAAGCCGTGGTCGAAGAGGCGGCCAAGAT
This sequence comes from Limisphaerales bacterium, assembly GCA_052325505.1. GTDB lineage: Bacteria > Verrucomicrobiota > Verrucomicrobiia > Limisphaerales > Palsa-1400 > DASRLE01. Next base: position 2,477 of record JBKQUS010000040.1, on the reverse strand, counting down.
TCTCAGGGGCGATGCCGATGCCGTTGTCCGTAACCGAAAGATGAACAAATTCGCCGCCGTTGGTTGCGCGCAAGGCCACTTTCTTGTCGGGGCGGTCTGAAGTCTGGCAGGCCTCTTTGGCATTGCGGATGAAGTTGACAAGGATCTGCAACACTTTGTGTTTCTCGACGGTGATGTCAGGCAGGTTGGGAGCATATTCGCGCACCAGTTGGATGCCGTGGCGCGCCAAACCAGCGGAAACAATCCGCAGCGCGTCTTCCATCAGGTCAACCGGCTTGACCGTCACGGTGGTGCCGCCCTGCTTGGCGTAGCTTTGCTGCGTCGTTACAACATCTTTAATGTGTTGCACGCTTTCTTCGAACTGCTTCAATTCCCCAAGAACCGCCTCGTGCTCTTTGGCAAGCTGTTGGGCGAGTTGTTCCAGGAATTGGGGCAGGAGTTTTCCCTTTGGATCCTGGGTGATGAATGAGCCGAGGTCGCCGGCATGCTCGCGCAACAGGGCCGTCGCCTTTTCAAGGCTTGAAGACTTGGACTGCTTCAATTGATTGGCAATGACGCCGGCGGAAACGTTGATGCTGTTCATGACGTTTTTGACATTGTGCAGCACGCCGCTGGCCAGTTCCGCCATGCCGGCTTCGCGAGAGGCCCGGACCAAGTCCTGGTTCACCCGCTCCAGTTCGATTTCCGCGTCCTTCCTCTCACTGATGTCCTCCACCGTCCCAATGCGCCCCATGATCGCGCCGGTTTCAGACCGGAGAATGCTCGCCCGCGAATGGACCCAGTGAGTCGCGCCGTCGGGACCAACGAATCGGAATTCGCGGTCAAAGTCACGGCCCTCGCGTTCGCAGGCTTTGAAGGCGGCAGCCACACCGGGCAGATCGTGTGGATGGACGCTCCGAAGCCATTCGCCGGCGACGCCGACTCCTTCGGGTGAAACCCCGCTCAGTTTGTGGCAGCGGGGATTTTCGTAGAGCGTTCGTCCAGAAGCATCGGTCAAGAAGATGCCCATCGGTGCGGACTCGCACAAGGCGCGGAACCGGCGTTCGCTGGATTGAAGCTCCTCATAGGCGGCGGAGAGTTCCATTTTGGTGGTGCTCAATTCGTTGCCGGCCCTGCGGGGTTCGGGGGAAGCGACCTTGACGATCTCGACAAAGACCAGGGTCTGGTTCAGCAGTTGGTAGGCGATTTCGCCAAAGGTGACCGGGCCGACCAGTGCGCCCGTACGGTGGCCTTCGAGCTTGGAATAGAGGTAATTATGGATGCAGTTGCAGGAGAACAGCACGTTGTCCGGCGATGTGTCCTTTAGACGGGTTTTAAATTCCGAAACATAATCTTTGACCGGGGACGCCAGCCTGTATTCGATGCCGGCAACAACCGGCGCGCAGAAATTAACGCGCCCATTTTGCGGGTCCAGGCTCTTGAGGCTGACATTGACCATGGCACCGGAGTAATTGGCCACCAACGGCAACCGTGTGTCGGCGTTGATCCGCTGAAGGTATTCCCCAAAGTTCTGTTCCTGGCCGTTGATCACGGCCGTGGTGGCGGAAAACCCGGTGGCCGGAAAGCAGATGGCGTCGCTATCATCCGGCTGGAACAGATTGATGATGTTGATTTGGGGCAGGCGGTCGGCAGGCAGCTTCAGGCACATCACGACCGCAGCGTCGCCCAGCGGCTGCGGGCCGCCGCAGAACACCTTTGGAGCGGCCTTCCCCTCCATCGCACGGTCGATGCCTGCGATCCAGCCCACCAGCGGGTGAAGGGCAAAATCCGCATAACGCGACGCGTGCAAGGCAAACTCGGTGTGCGCCGAACTGTACGCAGGCAGAATGATGAAACTGACGGTGCCCTCGCCGGTGTCGTGATAAACGCCGGGCAGTTCTGCTGTGGAATAGGTGTGGGTTGAAGCCTGGAATTCGCCAGGGAATTCAGTGACAAAAATCTTGTCCTTGCACAGGCAGCCTCCGTCGGCGGCCATGAAATAAGGGGTTGTTCCTCCGATCCAGTTACCGGGGGGCAGGGCGGCCAGCAATTCTTCCTCGCCGGCGAGCATCAAGCTCTGGCCGGCGGTGATTCTGCGGGCTGTTTCTTCGCGGTCCATCAGCCGGCTGGTCGTGGTCTGCTCCGGGCTGGCAATCTTGTTGAAATCCTTCTCCGCCATGGGCAGACGGCTGAATTTGGTGTAAAACGCCTTCAGTTCACGGATGCAATCCTGAATGGAAAGCTCGTTCGCCTGCAACCGGTTCCGCAAATTGACGAGAAAGAGCTGCAGCGCCAGAAACTCAAATTGAACAGGGCGCGTGCCGCGGATGACGGAAGCCCAGTCACTCTCAGTTATCGCCTCTATATTCATGCACTACTGTCCGGGTATTGAAAGGGGTGAACGCTGGAATGTCCAATGTTTATGGGCCTTTGGTGCATGAACGAGGGTGTGAGCGACTTGAAGTTTTTATGCGATTTTCGCCCAGCAGTTCCTTTGC
>JBKQUS010000039.1:0-30972 GCA_052325505.1 Limisphaerales bacterium | reverse complement strand
AGGCACTGCGCTGTCGGTCACATCATATTCTCGGGCGGGGTCTATTGTCTTCAGTTCGGCTTTGAACAGGCTGTTGCCGCTGCTTGGCTCGGACAAGGTCACCGGCCCATCAGAGTGATTGCTGATATGAACAACGGTCGTCAGGTTTGAGGGGGCATCGGGCATGATATTGATATAGGCGAACTGCGGGTTGACTTCGATCGGCCTCCAAATTGTGCCGCGCAGGGTCAGCATCTGTTTGGGCGCGAGCCTGTCGTTGGAATCCACCGTGATGGTTTTGGTCACGTCGCCGCGGAAACTGCCGCTGTCGAATTGGATGGGGATTTCCTCCGTTTTGCCCGGCTCTACTCTATGAGGCTTGGCCCAGTTGCCTCCCGCCGTGGTGCAATGGCAACCCGGCGTAACTTTGGAAATGACGAGAGTCTGGTCTCCCGCATTGCTGGCAATGAAAGAATGCTTGACCAGCGTGCCGGCGGTGACCTTGCCGAAATGGTATTCGTTGGTGAGAAAGGTCAGCTTCGGCCCCTTCGCGCCCGAAGCGTTCGTCGCCGCAACCTGGCCAGAAAGATGCGCCGGCAGGGTCATCAGTCCGGCGCAGATCACAACAGCATAAATCGGTAGGAATTTCATATCTCTTAATCCATTAAAGTTCCCTTCCAACAAAGCCGACAAGGCGATGAAAGTCAAGCAAGCAGATGCCCGCCGCCACTTCGCCGCCCCGCCAGTCTGCTGGATCGGAACTCAGAAGGAGCACGACCCCGTGCTGCTCCAGGACCCGGTGCAGTTGGATCCCCCGCCACCCGTGGCGCCCGCAACGCAATAGGGTTTGCAATTCTCGGGAGCGCCGCACTGGTCGCCCGAACTATAGTACTGGCCATTCGGGCACGAGGTTCGAGTGCAGGCCTTGGGGCAGATGGAGCCGCAAGAAGGCTGTGTGTTGTTGTAGCAAGCGGCGCCCCACTGCCAGTTGCAGTTGAATCCCGCCGTGTCGCAGCTAAAGACGCCCGTCCAGCAGACCGTGTGGCAATTCGCAAAAGCCGACTGCCACGGGATGCAGCAACCTTGCAGGAATATTCCGCTGTCCCCGCCGCAAGGCAACGTGGTGTTCCACTGCGTGCCGTCGAACCAGTTGGTGGCCACGGTGCAGCTTGGGCTGAAATTGATCTGCCCATTGGGAATCGGGTAGGTGTAAGTCTGGCCATTATTGCAGGTCAGCGTCACGGAGGCGTTCTGGCAGAAAACAGTCACTTTCTTGCCGGGATTGCCGCTGATGTGAGCATTGCACCAGAGCCAGCCGCCGCCTGGATTCTGCGAATTGAAATTCCCGCAGATGGTGTTCGTGATGCATTTTGTCGTGATTGTGGCGATGGTGGTCGCCTTGTTGCTCACCGCTCCGCCGGAAGGCGGCGTGCCAATGGCCCATGCCGTATTGGTCAGGGTCCCGTTGGTCTGCGTCACCACATAATTGGCGCTGAACACATAACCTTGTCCCGGCGACACGGCCGATTCGGTGAAGATGATGCCTCCCAGAAGCGCGTCATTCACTTGCAGGCTAAGGCAGGTGTTGCCGGTATTGGTCACCGCGAAGCAATAAGTGGCGGTCTGCCCATGTGCTATGCAGTTGGGGCCTGTCTTGGTAATGCTAACCGCCGGCGTGGAGCCGTTGTAACCGAAGCTCACGCCAGTTACAACCTGGCAACCGCTCAAGGCCACCGTCTGGCTGTTGGATGATCCGCTTGGGCAGGTCTCTGAATAACCCGATGGCGGTGTCACCGTGACCGTATAGGTTCCAGCCGGCAGGCCGGTGAAGGCGTAGGTGCCGGTCGCGCTGGTGGTCGTGGTCGCGACCGTGGCGCCGCTGGCGTTCTTGAGCGTCACCGTCACGTTGCTGATCCCCTCATTATTGGACAGATTGGTATCCCCGCTGCAGGCCAGCACGACAGCGCCGGACACGCCGGAGGAACTGCCCTGCTCGATGGTGATGGTCTGGCTGCAACTATTGCTATGCCCGCAAGCATCCACCGCCAGCCACGTCCGGGTAATGATGTAATTGCCCTGGCAGCTCGCGTTCGTCGCCACTGAATCACAATACGTCAGGGTTGGGTTCGGGCTGCAAGTGTCGGTCACCGTGGCCGTGCCAGTTTGCGACGGAGGCGGAATATAGACCCGCGCGAGATGCGAGCCGCACCAACCGCTGACCTGGCAACCTTCGAAACACTTGTTGAGGTTGCTGGCGAGGCAGCACAAGTTGCTCAGTGTGCAGCCTGGCGGCAGCGAGCCGCAGCCCAATGCGGTGTTGCACTCGCCCAGAATCTCGCGCACGGTCTGGCCGTTGCAAGGAGAGGTCGAATCCGTCAAAACCGCGTCTCCACAACGCCCGAAGAAGGACGGCGCGTAGTTGCTGCAATCGCCAAAATTAACGTTCAGTTGCAAGGCCAGCACTTGCGAGCAGAAGGATCCCGCGTTGCAACTCGTCGGGTTGGTGGCGTTGCAGTTGAAGACGCCCGGATTGCCGGTGAAGTTGAGGCAATTCCTCACCGCTGTCGGCGAAGTGAACGTCAGGCAGTAGCCGCTGCCGGGCTGGCCGATTTGCACGCAGCCGTTGCTATAGACCGTGCCAAAGCAGTTGGTCAGGATGTCGCCCGGGTTGTTTCCGCCGCAAGGCACCCACGATTGATTGCCGTAAGTGTTGTTATTGGCCCATGTGTTCCACCAATTCCCGGAAGTTTGGGCGGTCCAGCAGCCCGACCAGTGGTTGCCATTGCCAATATTGGTCCAGTTCCCCCACCAGTTTGCGCCTGGAGCCGTCCCGTTGCAGGACCACCACCAATTGCTCCAGGACGGCCAGCAATTCGTCGGAGGATTATTCTGGGACCAAGTCGTCCACCAATTGTTGCCGTAGCTGTTCCAGCCCCAAGTCTGGTTCCAGTTCCAGTTCCAATTATTATTGTTGCAGCCGGTGTTGTTGTAGCCGATGCACGAACTGCACCAGTCGTTCGGTGTGAAGGTGCAGCAGATCTGGCAAAGATTTGTAATAATGGTCACATTGGTCGGGCACTGGACGACAGGACCAGTCCCGGAATTCCAAGTGTTCGTCACATAGGCCGTCGCCGTATTGCCGCAGGCATTGGTCGCGATGATCGTAAAGATCTGAATCACTTCACAACCGTTTGTGACTGGAACCCCGCCGGTGACATGCACAGTCGCCGGGCTGCAGGTGTCATTGGTCGAGGTCACCTCGGCCGCCACGCTGGCCACAGTCGGCACACTGGCCGGGGCACTGCAGCCATAATTTGTGCCAGCCGGAACCCCGCTCAGCACCGGCGCGGTCGTATTGGCCGCCCAAGTATTGGTCACATACGCCACTGCCGTGTTGCCGCAGGCGTTGGTCGCAGTGATCGTGAAGATTTGTATAACGCCACAGCCATTGGTGACAGGGACGCCTCCCGTGACATGTACCGTCGCCGGGCTGCAGGTATCATTGGTCGAGGACACCACCGCCTGCACACTGGCCAATGTCGGCACGCTGGCCGGGTTGCAGCCCAGATTCATCCCAATCGGCACTCCGCTCAGCACCGGCATGATCGTGTTCGCCGTCCAAGTGTTGGTCACAGAGGCCGTTGCCGTGTTGCCGCAAGCGTTGGTCGCGATGATGGTGAATATCTGTATGACTCCACAGCCATTGGTGATGGGAACTCCGCCAGTGACATGCACCGTCGCCGGGCTGCAGGTATCATTGGTCGAGTACACCGCCGCCTGTACGCTGGACAAGGTCGGCACGCTGGCTGGATTGCAACCCAAATTTGCCCCGATCGGGACTCCGCCCAATACTGGCGCGGTTGTGTTCGCCGTCCAAGTGTTGGTCACGTAGGCTGTCGCTGTGTTGCCGCAGCCATCAGTCGCCACAATCGTGAAGATCTGTGTCGCCTCGCAACCGTTGGTCGTTATTGCGTTGGTCTGGGTGATCGCCGCAGTCCCGCAAGCATCGCTCGCGCTCAGCCCGGAAATGCTCGTCACCACATTGGCTGGATTGCAGCCATAATTCGTTCCTGCCGGCACCCCATTGATCGTCGGCGGAGTCGTGTTCGCCGTCCACGTGTTGGTCACATACGCCGTGGCCGTGTTACCGCAGCCGTCGGTTGCCGTAATCGTGAAAATCTGCGTCACCGAACAACCATTGGTTGTCGTCGCATTGGTCTGCGTAATGGCGGCACTCCCGCAAGCATCGCTCGCGCTCAACCCGGTGATGCTCGTAGGCACACTGGCCGGGTTGCAGCCGTAATTCGTTCCAGCGGGCACGCCGCTGATCGTCGGCGGCGTCGTGTTTGCCGTCCACGTGTTGGTCACATACGCCGTGGCCGTATTACCGCAACCGTCAGTCGCCACAATCGTAAAGATCTGCGTCACCGAACAACCATTGGTTGTCGTCGCATTGGTCTGGGTGATGGCCGCTGTCCCGCAAGCATCGCTCGCGCTCAGCCCGGCGATGCTCGAAGGCACGCTGGCCGGGTTGCAGCCGTAATTCGTTCCAGCGGGCACGCCGCTGATCGTCGGCGGCGTCGTGTTTGCCGTCCACGTGTTGGTCACATACGCCGTGGCCGTGTTGCCACAGCCGTCAGTCGCCACAATCGTAAAGATCTGCGTCACCGAACAACCATTGGTTGTCGTCGCATTGGTCTGCGTAATATCCGCACTCCCGCAGGCGCTGTTCGCGCTCAAGCCGGAGAGGCTCGAAGGCACACTGGCCGGGTTGCAACCGTAATTCGTTCCAGCGGGCACGCCGCTGATTGTCGGCGAGGTCGTGTTCGCCGTCCACGTGTTGGTCACATACGCCGTGGCCGTGTTGCCACAGCCGTCGGTCGCCACGATGGTAAATAGCTGTGTCACCTCGCAACCATTGGTCGTGGTCACGTTGGTCTGCGCAATATCCGCAGTCCCGCAGGCGCTGTTCGCGCTCAATCCGGAGAGGCTCGAAGGCACGCTGGCCGGGTTGCAACCGTAATTCGTTCCTCCCGGCACACCACTAATCACCGGCGGGGTCGTATTCGCCGTCCAGGTGTTCGTCACATAGGCGGTCGCCATGTTGCTGCAACTATCAACCGCCGTGATGGTGAAGACTTGCGTTATCAAACAACCATCAATATTAGTGGCCACTGCCGCACTCACCATCGCCGGCGTGCTGCTGCAATTGTCAGTTGCTGTCACTGTCGTCAAAATGCTGTTCGTTGTCGGAATACTGGCCGGATTGCAGCCATAATTCGAGCCGGACGGAACATTGTTCAGCGTCGGCAACTCGTCGTTCAATTGCGCAATCACCTGCGTGTAACTGACCGGCTGGCCCGCGCAGTCCACTGCCGACCATGTGCGCGTAATGACGTTCGAGCAGATCGAAGACGCGTCCGTTTCTGTCTGGGTATATGAAACCAAAAGTAGCGTACCGCAACTATCCGTTGCAGTGACCGTCGGCGCAGTTGAAATATCCTCCGCGCACAGCACATTCGTGCTCGCCGGGACGCCGCTCAAAGTCGGCGGATTTGTCAGGATGGTCGCAGTATACGTCACATTGGTGCTGTTGCCGCAGTTGTCCGTCCCGGTCACTGTAATGGTTGCCGGGCAGGTCTGCCCGTTGTCGCTCACAGTCAGAGTCAGGTTGGTGCCGCCGCAAGTGGCCGAGCCAGTCGTTGCCGCCAGCGCCGCCTCATCTGCCTCCGCGAAATTCGTGTAGCAATTGCCTATGGCCCCAATGGTCAGCCTCGGGCATTGGAAAGGAACTTCGATGATGGTAAGTTGATCATGCGGAGTGGCGCTGATTGCCACAACGACAGCAATAACATCCCCGCAACCAGGCTGCCAGCTCGCGGCGTTGTTGCTGGCAGCCGTCACAAGAGCATTTACCTCGCTGTTGGTATAAGGGGGATAATCAGGAGGTCCTGACAAAAAACCGTCGGCAGCAGCGACGCTGACAGGCCCGCCAACGAAAGTCCAAATCGCAATTTGCACGTCATAGAAATAAGCTCCATCCTTGTGGTTTAGGATGTAATTGATCGCGTGCCATGCAGGGAGGCTGACATACACGCTGTTCGGGTAATTGGCGGGCAGGTCGTGGTCGATATTCGTATCGCAACTCGAATAAAGCGTCGTTGCGTATGTCTCCGGGGCTCCACCAATTTGATCCGGCACGTCAATGCACCAACTCAAGTAGGTCCCGTTGGTCAACCCGGCGTTGTTGGTGGTGATTCTGTTTAAAAGCAAGGCAGGATTGGCAGCCGCCGCATAGTTATAGTTCCACCATGCTGGCGACGCCTCGATGATGCATGTCGCCGTGTCATTGGGCGGCGAAATTGAAAGCCCGCAGTTTTGAGCGTTGGCTATTGGTGAAAAGGCGAGAAACAAAGTTGAAATACAGGCAGCAGACAGGAAACGCAGGTCGATTTTTTTCATAAAACTCAAAGGCCTTGATATAGCTCAATGGCAGCCACCACACAGGTGGCTCCCATGTACAAAATTCATGCGTGCCCTTCTGAAGAGACGCCTGACCGCCGCTCTTGAAGTCCGATTAGCGGCGAATAAAACGGCGAACCACCGCCAAGCCCACCGCAGCTATGCCGGTCAAGGCAGCAGTTGATCCAGCATCAGGTGTTCTAGCTGGAAACGCGCTGACATTTTGCGTCAGCAAGGCAAAAACTCCTAAAACGAAGAGGACATTCACAATTTGGCTTTTCATGTTTTTTACTATTTAGTGCTCAATACAACGACTTCTCAAGAGTAATTACACAGCCGGAATCATGCCAATATTTATAATAGCTCGTTTTAACCGCAATCATTTGAAGCCCAATGGCTTGCGACTTATCAAACCTGATGATCGAAAGCCGAAAGTGTAAAAACTACCGACGCATCAGTGTATCCATAGAGGACATACTGTGTGTAACCATCACGAAATCAATGTCTTGGAACATGACACCCCTGCATGTCAGAAATCTTTACAGAATTTCAATCTTTAGACTATTCGTTATTATTCCTTGGCGATGCCTAGTTTGTCCATCAAATCGTAGAGAGTGGGCCGGCTGACCCCCAATTCGGAAGCGGCAGGGGCAATTTTGCCGGAGTGTTTGCGCAAGGCGTTTTGGATCATGTCGCGTTCCAAATTCTCCCGCGCATCTTTCAAATTGGCGGGAGCGCCCTGCGCAGCGGGCGCCAGTTCAAGGTCGCGCACCGTCAGCCGTTTCCCCTCGCACATGATGACCGCACGGCGAACGCAATTCTCCAATTGGCGAACGTTGCCCGGCCAGTGATGCCGGTCCAAAGTCCGAAGGGCCTCCTGATCGAAAGCCAGTCCCGTCCGGTTGGCCTCCGCGCCGAAACGTTGCAGGAAATACTGGGCCAGCAGCCGGATGTCGCCCTCGCGCTCCCTAAGAGGAGGCAGCATCAACTGCACCACGGCAAGCCGGTAATACAAATCTTCCCGGAATGTCCCGTCCACCATGCCTTTTTTCAGGTCGGAATTAGTCGCGGTGATAATCCGGGTGTCAATTTCAATGGGCTGTCTGCCGCCCACCCGTTCAATGCACTGTTCCTGGAGAAAGCGCAACAGCTTGACTTGAAGCGGGAGGGGAATTTCACCAATTTCATCCAGGAAAAGCGTTCCGCCGATCGCCATTTCGAAACGGCCTTTGCGCTGGGCATGGGCGCCAGTGAACGACCCCTTCTCATGGCCGAACAATTCACTTTCCAGGAGCGTTTCCGGAATGGCGCTGCAATTGATGGCAATGAAGGGGCCGTCCTTCCGGGCGCTGTTGTCATGGATGGCCCGGGCCGCCATTTCCTTGCCTGTCCCGCTTTCACCGAGAAGAAGCACGGGGGCGTCGGTGGTTGCGACCTTGCGGATGGAATCAAACACAGCGCGAATTGCCGGGCTGGAGCCCATCATCCCTGCAAAGGCGTTCCCAGCCATCATTTGTTGCATCTGACGGTACTCGACTTCAAGACTGGCCACATGGAAGCAGCGCCGCACGAGAAGTTTGAGTTCATCCTTGTCCACCGGCTTGACCAGAAAATCATAGGCGCCGGCGCCAATCGCCTGCAGCGCGATGCCCTTCTCCCCCTGGCCAGTGATGATGACGATCTTGGCCAGCCGCTCCAACACGAGCAGCTCGGACAATGTGGCCAGGCCTTCATCCGGGGCTGTCGGATGAGGCGGCAGGCCCAAATCCAGCAAAACGACCAGGGGCCGCGCCGACTGAAAGATTTCGATGGCGCTGGCGCGGTCCTCCGCCAGCAAAATGTCATAATCAGCGGCCAGCGCCCACTTCATCTGGGTGCGAATTTCCTGATCATCGTCAACTATAAGTAATTTTGCCTTCATTTTGGTTGCTTTTGCATGGGCAGCAGCACGCGAAAGGTCGTGCCCTTTTTCAATTCACTTTCAACTTCGATTCTGCCGCCGTGGGCTTCCACGATCATCTTGCTCTGGAACATGCCGATGCCAAAACCATCCTTCTTGGTGGTTTGGAAGGGGCGGAACAACGCGTGGCGGAGGAATTCTGGTTCCATGCCGCAGCCGTTGTCGGAAACGGTCAGGATGGCCCAGCCGTTGTTCTGGCTGGTTTCAACAACGATTTGCCCGCCCTGGGAGACAGCTTCCGTGGCATTGAGCACCAGATTGGTCACCACCTTGAGAAACTGCTCCTGGTCCAGGAGCAACTTGGGGCACGGGCGAAGATTCTTGACCAGCGTGATTCCCGTGGCGCCGTTCCAGTTCGCCAGGACCCGGGAAATCACGTCGTTCAAATCCTGTTCCGCCGGTCGGATGTGCAGGTCATGGCGAAGCAGGCTCAAGCGGCCGATGAGATGATTGATATGTTCGCACGTCTTGGCCACGCCGCGCAGGGCGTCTTCCCGGAAGGCCGGGTTGTCAAAATGCACCGGCAAATTCTGCAACATCAAGTTGAGCGTCGAGGCCGTGTTCTTCAAGTCATGCACAAAAAAAGCGGACATCGTCTGGAAGGCCTCCAGTTCCTTCGTTTGCAAAAGCTTCTGCGAAAGCTGGGAGTTGAGCAAACCGGCCGCCACCTGATCGCCCACGCATTTGAGCAGATCGAAGTCCTGGAGGGAAAAGAAAATGCCGCCCACCCGGTCGCCCACAGTGATCACTCCCATTAACTGCCCGCCCGCTTTCATGGGCACACAAACCCGCCCGCCCCCGGTGCGGAACTGGGAGGGATGACAACGCCGGAGCGCGACGGCCCATTGCTCCCTGGAAGTTTCAACGTCCCTCGGCTCGGCATGTTCCTGCATGGCCTGGATGATGGCCAGGGCCTCTTCCTTGTGTGGCGCCAGCTCCCTGGCCGCGGCGGGCAGCAGGGAAGTCGAGGCGGCGAAGAAGAGATTCTCCCGCTTTTCGTCCACCAGCCAGATGGTGACGGACAGGGCCTGGAATATCTCCGCGACCTGCTTGACCGCGGCCTCACAAATCTCCTCTTGTTTGACACGGGAAGCAGTCGCTTCGGTGAAGCTTCTCCAGACGGCGCGATAATCGTAAAAAGGCCGTTGCAAATAACGGCTGAACAAACGCCGCGCGTGCAGCCGCACGCGGTCCGACAGCCCCAAAATGGTCAAGCCGGCCAGAGCAACCAGAATGATGAACGTCTTCAATTCAAAACTCGTTTCGACCCCGATCCATTCGACACATTTGGCAAACACGCCAACGACCATGAGATAAATCCCGGCCAGCAGTACCATCAGCGAATTCTGCAGCAAAGCAAAAGGGGGATAAACCGCCACCTCGACCGGCCGGCGCAACAGCGCCCGCAGCACCATGCAGCAACCCAGCAGCAACCCGACCGAATCCAGCGTCAAGAGAGATTCGTCAATGCCGTGTCCGGGCCAAAGAAGTTCCTGGCTGCACGTATAGACCCGCACGGCAAATAAGACCCCCAAGCCCAAAATCATGAATTTAATCCGCCACCTCATCGTCCCGACGGAAGCGCGGAAAGTGCGTTCCAGGTTCGTCAACACCAGCACAGCGGCGACCAGAAACAACCCGGACAGAGCCAGCCCCGCCGGGGTCAGATGCAATAATCTCAAATCCGGCTCGATGCTCGAGTAGTCGATCGAGATCAAATCGTGATAAAAAAACCACGCTATGGCCACGGGCAGGACAAATGACGCCACTAGCATGGAGCGCCATCTCAACAAAAACTCGCCGGCATTGCCGCGCGCGTAGCTGATACTGAACAGAAGCCATGTCCCGGGCAAAAATGACATGGCGACCAGCCTCCATTGCTGCCAATAACGAATCGCCTCGCTTCCTTTGTCCGTCTGGGCAGCCAGCCCGGAGAAAATGCTTTCCAACACCAACAAAATCATGCCGGCCACGAAGGACAATTTCGGGATCGATTTGCGTTCCCGAAAAACGGCCAATAGCGCTGTCACTCCACCCATCAAGGCGGCGGCAAAAGCGAGTATGGCGGCATTCTTCATTTCCTGAAAGCGCGCGGCACGATCCTCGCGCTGAATAGTGTGCAACGACAATACTTCATTTGGCTGTTTAACATCAACGCTAAAGTGTCGGTTTTTCGACAATGGGGCATAAGTCCACTCACGAAACCATTCATTTTGGACCCTCGAACCTCGAAGCTTTTCAACCGGAATGCTGTTAAACGGTGAGTTTCTCCGCCGTTTTATCTGCTAAACAGCCATAACAAGTTGCCACGAAGTTATTTATGAAAAGGCACCAGCATCACGGACTGAACACCAGGCGGTAGAACTTGGCCGGCGGGTTGGGTGCAGGGGTGACCACGGCCGTGGTTACAATGCTGCCAGTGGTGTCTGTGCCTTCCGTGAAAGGCAGCGCAGAGTTCACCCAAACGCCGCTGGACAGATCGGTTGTTTCCTGCAGCTCGTACGGACTGCCGGACCAAGTGATGTTGACTGCGCCGTTGAACGTCGTGGCCGAGAGCACGGGTGACGGGCCAGCCCAGATTTTGTTCGCGGGAGCCGGGCCAATGTCAGGGGATCCAATGCCGGCGATGGCTTCGGGAGACAGCGCAATGTCGTGGAACTGGATGCTGGAGACGTAGAATTCACCGTTGGGGGCAACAGCGTTTGCCGGGGTGCTGAGGACGATCGGCGGACTGACGCCCCAGTTGATGGTCGAGGCAGTGAAATGGATGATGCAGCAAATGCAGGGGTTGATGTGGATTACGTTTTGCCCGTTGATGTATCCGCCGAGCGTAACGGCGCTTCCATCCTGGGGATTATCCACCACCAAGGCCACGCGGTTCCAGGCATCCACCGGCAGCGGCTCCGCAGAAGCCACGTCAAATGGCACTCCGCCGGCGGAACCGGTGATGTGCAGCTTGTTCGTCTCGTCCAGGGTCAATGCTACGCCGTCCTGTCCGCTGCTGCCCAGGTTGCTGACGCAGCAGGCAATGCTTTGGTAGAGCGTGCTGGGAGTTCCGAGTGAGGTGTCCGGCTCATAAATATCCATAATCAGCGTGTAGTTGGTGTCGGAGCTGCTATCGGTCGAGGCGATGAGGGGGACCTCAATTGAGGCCGCGGCCTGCGGGTTGATGTCCATGACGTTGACGATCTGGCCGCCTTGCCCGGGAAGGCCGAAGTCTTCGGTCGTGCCGGCGGCGATGCCATAATTGGTGGCGAAGTCCGACCCAACCAGATTCAAGTCAGGGCCGACGGTGGCCGCCAGCGGGTTGGTCACCACTTGAACGTTCCACCATCCCCACTGCCACCACCAGGGCTGCGTCACGGTCAGCCGGACGTACCCGGTCACGACGCCGCAAGGATTGGAGATGACGACGGAATAGAGCCCGGCGTCGGAGTAGCTGATGGAGTGGAGTTGGAGAGTGGAATTGGTGTCACCGGCCAGATTCACATTGTTATGGAACCACTGGTAACTCAACGGCGGCGTGCCGCCAGCCGTGACATTGAATGTCGCTGTGCTTCCCGCCTGCAAGGATTGCGACGGAGTGATGGAACTGATGACCGGCGGAGCGCAGGTGGAGCAATTGGCGTAGGCGTTGGTGAACTCGACGCGCAGGCCCGTCCAATCGCCGTAGTTATCCACGATGAACGCGAGCGAATTGGCTCCCGTCACAAAACCGCTGCCGGGCGGAATGGTGAAGGACGTCCAAGAACCAAACCCAGGCGTGGCCAGCGGCACCGTCCTGCCATTGAGTTTCATGGACGCTGCGTTATCCGCCGCCCACCGCCCCGAGATGGTCGCCGTGGCCTGGTTGAAGCCAGCCGGCAGAACGAAGTTCAGCGTGTAGGTGTAATTGCCACCGGGGCAGCAGCCATTGTTGGTGTAATCCGGCGCGATCCACTTGGAGGCAGCGGTTGTATGGGCCGGGTCCGGCGGCAGATTCCACGGCACATATTCGTAGCAAGTGTAGCTGACATAAGTATTCAACCACGCACAACCGGTGCCGGTGGCATGACATACGTCAGAGACGGCGACTGCGTCGGCGAAGTAGTCGGCCGGCATGCCCGCGGGCACGGCTGCCGCCGGAAGCGAATAGTGAGGATCAACCGTGTCATCCGCCAGCAACGCGGGAGCGCTGTCGCTGCTGCTACTGTTTCCCGTATTGTAGAGATTACCCAGGAAAGATTCTGACCCGCCTATGATCAGGTGAACCACCTTGCTGGTGGAGTTGCCATGGCAATCCGTGACGGTGACGGTGACGGAGTTGATTCCAGGGCCGATCGGTGTGCCGCACGGCGGCGACTGGCTGTAGATCAGCGAGGATTGCGGGCAACAATTGTCCGTGGCGGTCACGGGCACGCACGGCACGAGACAGTTGGTCACGGACAGGCTTGCCGGACAGGTCACCACCGGGCCGGTCCGATCCATTCCCTCGACCTCAACCACGCACGAGCTTGAATTGCCGCACAGGTCGGTCACAGTCACGGTCACATACGCGTCGGGCCCTGGAACAACCGTTCCGGCCGGCGGCGATTGCGAGTACACCAAATCGCAGACGGGTGTGCAGTTGTCCGTCGCGCTGACCGATATGGAGGGTATGACAAGCTGACAGTTCGTATTCAACGCCACGACCACCGCATTGGTTGGGCAGTGGATCATCGGCGGCGTGGTGTCCACCACGGTTACCACCTGGCTGCATGTGTTGCTTTCGCCGCAAGCGTCGGTAATCAGCCATGTGTTGGTGATGATCTGCGGACAAACCCCGTTGGTCACTGTGCTGATCGAGGTAATGAGCACGTTGGTGGTGGTGCCGCTAAAGTCGGTGGGGCAGCAGGACGTGGCTGTCGGCTGATCAAACGCCCACATGCTGCCGCACTGCTCCGTCTTGTTGGTCGGGCACTCCACATGCAAACAGTTGGTGCAGGCATTGACCGTCACAGTGAATTCGCAGTTCGTGATGAATCCGCAGGCGTAGGCCGTGACAGTCACATTCGAGGTGCCTATGCCGAAACAAGTGCCGGAAGGCGGGTTATAGACCAGTGTCAGCACATTGGTGCAGCAGGCGGTGCCTGTGGCCGAGTAGAAGACCGGCGCGCAATTGCTGCACGTTGTCACCACAATGTTCGAGGGGCACGTCAAGTCGATGCAATTGGTTGGGCAGCATTCCACCGTCACCACCTGGCTGCAGGTGTTGCTGTCGCCGCAAAGGTCGGTTATCATCCAGGTTTGGGTGATGGTGACTTGCTGCGGACAAACCCCGTTGGTCACGGTGGTTATTGGCAAAATGAGCACGTTGGTCGCGGGGCTGGTGGGCGATCCGTCATACTCGTTGGTGCAGCAGGACGTGGCTGTCGGCGGATCAAAGGCCCAAGCGCTGTCGCACGCCACCGTCTTGTTGGTCGGGCACTGCACCTGTAAACAGTTGGTCGGACAGGGATTGCAACAAACGTAACCCACCGTGAAGGCGATGCCGTCGCCCGGCTCCTGGGTAACGGCAAGACTCAGGCATGGATATGTCCCTGACGCGGGATAGGAATTGCCATTAATGTCTGTCCCGCTCCCCGCTGGCAGGCTGGTCGTGGCCAAATTATTGGTCGGTTGCAAAACCGCCCAACCCGTGTTCGCAGGGTCGCCAACACCATTTAATGAATAGGCGCTGCCCACGAGTGTTCCGCTGGTCCCGGGAACCGATCCTCCATACAGACCATCCAGCGTGGTGTCGGCGGATGCATACCCATTGCCGCCGGGCGCATTCGCGGTGAGATCATACTCCACCCGGAACGTCACGGGTTGGGAAACGGTTGCGGTGGTGTCCTCCGCCAGCCCGACAACACCCAGATACAAGGTGCAGGGGTTCGGCGGGCCGTCCAGGAAGTAGAAATTGAGGTTGTAACTAATGGGGGAACTATTGCCATTATAGAAGTCGAGCAAGCTGCCATAAGTTCCCCATGAATACGCCCCGTATCCTGCCTGCAGATCTTGAAAACTCCCGTACGCCTTCGGCACGTTGTCGAGATTCTGATTTAGAAACCAATAGATCAGACTGGGAGGGTCGGGGAAGGTTTGTGTCACAAGCACATTCCCATAGCATGGCAGATTGGTAATGATCCAGGTGCCGTTCGTATTGCCGCCCGAAGGATCCGGGAGAAGCGCTGGTGCATTCGTTGCCGGATACTGGAGCCATTGAATCGTCTGCGGACCAAGATCGGGTCCGCAACATTCATTGGTGCAGCACCCCAAAACCGTCACCGTCTGGCTGCACGTGTTGCTGTCGCCGCATCCGTCGGTAATCAGCCAAGTCTGGGTGATGGCGACCGTCGGGCAAACGCCGTTGGTCACGAAGCCGGTCGAGGTGATGAGCAGGTTGGTCAGGGTGGTGGACCCCGTAATGTAGTTGGTGCAGCAAGTCGTAGCTGTCGGCACATCAAACGTCCAGTTGCTGCAGCACTGCTCCGTCTTGTTGGTCGGGCACTGCACCTGTAAAGAAGCGTTGGCGCAACAAACGTAACCCACGGTGAAGCCGATGCCGTCTCCTGGCTCTTGGGTAACAGCAAGAGTCAGGCATGGATATGTCCCTGACGCGGGATAGGAATTACCATTAATGTCTGTGCCACTCCCCGCCGGCAGATTGGTCGTCAGCAAATTGTTGGTCGGCTGCAGCACCGCCCAGCCCGTGTTCCGATCGTCGCCATAACCATCCAGATTGTAAGCGCTGCCCACAATTGTTCCGCTGACACCCGGAATCAGGGATGCTCCATATATCCCATCCAGCGTGGTCTGGGCAGAGGCGGTCCCGTCTGATAAAGGCGAGTTCAGGTCATACTCGGCCCTGAAAGTGACAGGTTGCGATGCGGTTGCAGTTGTGTCCGCCCCAAGCCCGGTGACACCCAAATATAAGGTACAAGGGTTCGGCGGGCCGTCCAGGAAGTAGAAGTTGACGGTGTAGTTAATGATGGCGGTAGAATTATTAAGCAAGTCCAGCCAGCCGCCAGTTCCCCACGAATACGGCCCGTATCCCGTCTCCACATCTTGAAAACTTCCGTAACCGTTCGCCACATTGACCATGTCCGGATTTAGGAACCATAGGACTTCATCCGGACAGTTTTGCGTGACAAGCACATTCCCGTAGCAGGGCAGGTTGGTGATGATCCACGTGCCGTTCGTGTTGCTGCCGAAAGGATCCGAGTTGACTGGTCCATTGGTCGGAAGATCGAGCCAGTTGATCGTCTGCGCGCCAAGATCAGGCCCGCAACAGGTGTTGCTGCAGCAATTGGTGTCCGGATTGACCGTGACCGTAAATTCGCAGTTGGTGATGAATCCGCAGGCGTAGGCCGTGACAGTCACATTGGATGTGCCCAAGTTGAAACAAGTGCCGGAAGGCGGGTTGTAAATCAGGGCCGATATGTTGGTGCAGCAGGCGTAGGCCGCGGCCGAGTAGAAAACCGGCACGCAGTTGCTGCAGGTCGTCACCACGATGTTGCTCGGGCAGACCAAGTTGAGGCAATTGGTTGTTGGGCAGCATTCCACTGTCACCATCTGGCTGCACGTGTTGGTGTCGCCGCAACCGTCGGTGATCAGCCACGACTGGGTGACGGTGACCTGCTGCGGACAAACCCCGTTGGTCACGGTGCTAGTCGGAGTGATGAGCACGTTGGTCACGCCGGTCGAGGTCTGAATCACGGTGGTGCAGCAGGACGTGGCGGTCGGCTCATCGAATGTCCAGGCGCTGTCGCACGGCACCGTCTTGTTGGTCGGACACTGCACCTGCAAGCAGCAATTGGTGTCCTGAACGACCGTCACGGTGAAGCTGCACGAGGCGCTGTTGCTGCAGCAGTCCGTCGCGGTGCAATCCACCGTCGTCACCGTTCCCGCCGCGAAGTAGGACCCTGAAGGCGGCGTGCAGACCACTGTCCAATTGGTGCAGGCAAGGTCCGTGACCGTCGGGGTGTAGAATTCCTGAATGTTGGTGCAGTTCGTCACCACAATGTTGCTCGGACACTCAATCTGCAAACAGTTGGTGACAAGATTCGTGAAGGTCAGGGCGAACACCGTGCCATAGTTTGAAATACCGCCTGTCTCCGCCGTGCCATAGAGGGTGTTGCCCGAGATGACCAATCCGGTCCACGGTGAAGCCCCGTCGCTGCCCCCGGTGAAATCATACAAGGTCGTGAAACACGAGCCATCCGTCTGCACGGCGAAGACCGTGCCCGCTCCGAAACTGCCGCCAGTCGTCGTCGTTCCAAAGAGTGTGTTGCCCGATAACACCAGGGCGCAGTACGGACGATATCCCTCGCTGCCGCTGAAAGAGTGCAGCACCGTGTAACCGGTGCCGGAGGTGCTGACTGAAAAGACCGTGCCCGCTCCGAAAGTGCCGCCGCCATCCGTCGTCCCATAGAGGGTGTTGCTGGATAGCACCAATCCGCCAATCGGATTGCCTCCGTTGGTGAAATCGAAACTCTGCAGAGTCGTGAAACCCGAGCCGGAGGTCTGGACGCTGAAGACGGTGCCATTGCCGCCAATGGCGCCGTTGGCCGTTGTCCCATAAAGGGTGCCGCCGGATAAAACCAAATTGTTGTCATACGGAGTGGATCCGTCGCTGCCGCTGGTGAAATTATGCAAGGTGGCATAACCCGATCCAGAGGTCTGGACGGTATAGACCGTGCCCCAGCCCGATGTGCCGCCTTGGCTGGTTGTCCCATAGAGGGTGCTGCCCGATAAGATCAAATCGCCATACGGCTCATACCCGCCGCTCCCGAAATTATACAACATCGCATAACCAGAACCCCCGGTCTGGATGGAGAACACTGTGCCCCCGCCCGAACCGCCGCCGGCATCCGTTGTCCCGTAAAGGATGTTGCCGGATAAAACCAACCCGCCCCACGGATACTCCCCATCAGTGGGATAACCGGCGAAAGCATACAGGGTCTGAAAGCCCGTTCCATCAGTGTTGACCTTGAATACGGTGCCATGGCCCGAACTGCCGCCGAAAGCCGCCGTGCCATAGAGGGTGTTGCCCGATAGCACCAATTGGCCAAAAAACGGATTGGCTCCGTCGCTGCCGTTGGTGAAACTATAAACGTTGGTAAAGCTTTGCAGTGCCAATGTGCAGCTCGATCCGTTGGTGCATCCGCACGGAATAGTGCCGTTGGTGCAGCAACCCTCAACCGTCACCGTCTGGCTGCAATTGGTGCTGTCGCCGCAGCCGTCGGTAATCAGCCAGGTCTCGGTGACGTACACCAGCGGGCAAACCCCGTTGGTCACGATGCTGGACGCGGACGACGTGATGAGCACGTTGGTGGCAAGGCCGGCCACGTTGGTGGTGCAGCAGGACGTGGCCGTCGGCACATCAAACGTCCAGTTGCTGTCGCACGGCACCGTCTTGTTGCTCGGGCACTGAACCTGCAAACAGTTGGGCGGGCACGGCAGCACGGTCACCGTAAAGCTGCAATTTGTCGGCGGCGTGCTGGCGCAGTCAGGATCATAGGCCGTGACCTGAACCGTGTTGGTTCCGAGTGGGAAACAGGTGCCCGATGGAGGGTTGTAATTCAACGTCACATTACTAAAGCAACACGAATTGGTGGCCGTGACCGAGTAGAAGACCGTCGCGCAACTGCTGCAGGTTGTCACCACGATGTTCGACGGGCAGGTCAAAGTGATGCAGTTGGTCGGACAATTGTTGGTGTCCGGGAGCACGATCAACGTGAAGCTGCAACTGTTGCTCAGGCCGCAATAGTCCGTGACGAAGCAGTCAACCAGGTTGGTTGTGTTCGGCGCAAAGAAAGATCCCGAGGGCGGCGTGCAGACCAGTGTCCAATTACTACCGCAGCAAGGGTCCGTCACCGTCGGCGCGTAGTACACCGGAAGGTTGGTGCAGGAGGCCACCACAAGGTTGCTTGGACACTGAATCTGCAGGCAGTTGGTCGTACAATTGGTGTCTAGCTGCACCGTCACGGTGAATGTGCAATAGTTCGTGTTCAGGTCGCAGTCCGTGGCCATGCAGGTGACCGTCGTGGTCGTGCCCACGGCAAAGATGCTGCCCGAGGGCGGAGTGCAAGCCACATTCGTGTACAGAACGCCGCAGCAGATATTGGAGGCTGTGGGATTGTAGAACTCTTGCACATTGAAGCAGGAAGTCACCACGATGTTGCTGGGACAGTTCATGACCAGCGTGCAGTTTGTGTTGGTTTGGGCCGGTGCTCCCATTGTGGTCAACAATATTGTTGCCAGAACGTAACAAATGAATCCGGGCAGGCCCAATTTCGCAGTTTTCATGGTTCCCTTTTTAAAATAGTTTTTTCATGCCCATTTTCTCCGCGTACTTCCTGTTGGCGGGAGAGCGACGATTTCCGTTAACACGGACTACCCATAATCGAAACTGTCCTGCAAAGATCCTCAACCCATAAGCCCAAGCTAATACGCGAGGTTCTCTAAGTGCCACTCTTATGTAATGACTTGGATTTCAGCAAAAACCAGTTGAATAAGCCAGCTTTATTTTTACAATTAAAATGGAATATGTAAGGGAATCCCCTACAATTGTCGAAGTGGCATGCATGGCGGGGGGCCACGGCTGGTTCATGAAGGAAAACCACCTGCGTCTTCTCCCTCCTCCATACGCTTGTGGAGGAGAGGACACGGGGAGAGGAGGTTCCCCACTCTCTCGCCTTGCCCCTCATGAGCCAGCCGTGCGGGGGGACAAAGGCGCCGTCTGATTCTACACGCCTTTGGAGGCGAGTCTGCGCATTGACAGCAGGCAGTCCGCAGGGACACATTTGTCCGCTTCCACGCAAAAAAGCTTGCATGGCGGCAGGCCGGTATAATTCACAAGCCTTTCAAAATTGCGGCCTCCGGGAAAGGATTTCCCCGCTTCCCACGAGTTGACCGTCGAGATGGAAACGCCAAGAGCCGCGGCAATGGCCTTGAGCGGAACTCTTTTCTTCCGCCGCCAGGCGGTGAATGCCACCGCAAAGCTGGCGCGAACGTCGCAAGGAAATTGAGGTTCGTTCGCCATGGATAAAAGCATGGCTGAATTCATCGCACGATTCAACTACAAAGGCAGCGGCCCTTCGGCAAGTGGCAGGCACTCCTAATCTATGCTGCAAATTCAATTACATTCCTTTATGATTTTATGGCCAAAGCCCGCCGGGATTGCATCTCCGCCTGTTTGCGGTAATATGGCCCCATGATTCGATACCTTCTATCCATTATCGCCGTCGTAGCCGCCTTCACTGCCTTTGCGGATGATGCGGCTAAAACGTTGCCTCCGCCGCCGTCACCGGCCAAGGATTCGCGCTTCTTCGAAATGCGCACCTATCATGCCGCTCCGGGCAAATTGCAGGCGCTCAACGCCCGGTTCCGCGACTTCACCAACAAGCTCTTCGTCAAACACGGCATGGAGATGATCGGCTACTGGGTGCCGGTGGACAAAGAGGGGAAACCCCAGGACACGCTCGTTTACATCCTGGCTTTTCCCAGCCACGCGGCGCGCGACAAGGCCTGGAGGGAATTCACCGACGATATTGAGTGGCAGGCGGTCAAGGCGGAAACTGAGAAGAACGGCCCCCTCCTCGTCGGAAGACCTGAATCGGTTTTTATGACCCCGACCGACTATTCGCCGATCAAATAAGCTCAAATCACCAAATAATCCGCCATGGCTCCCGCCCCGACTGGCGCGACTTGGGCGGCTTCGATCCATCTCTCCCGATCGGCCTGCAAGTGGGCGATGAGGATTTGTGACATGCCCTTGATCAATTCGTAGCCAAATTCATGGTTGCGGTCGCATTGCTGGCTCAAACGCGATCCGTAGAAAAAAATGGTGTGGGTCGGCTCCCGTGCCACCGCGTTGAAATGCCAGTAATACGGCGGAAAAAGCCAGGACCAGCCCAGAATGTCTCCCTCGCCAATGGTTTGCACCCGTGCCGGCGCCTCATATTCCGGCGTTTCCAAATCAATCGAGCCGTTGATAACCAGATAAATGCAACTGGCGGGTTGCCCGGCCTCGACCACCTTGTCCCCGGCTTCAAAATCCGCCCGCATGGCGCATTCGGCCAGGATTTGCCGGTACTGGATTGCCAGACCTGCGAAAAGCGGGTGTTCCGGCAGTGTTTCCGCCGTAAAATCAAGTCTCGGCTTTCTCGTCAACGTCGCACTTTCGTTCATTTCTTCTCATTCTTTCCACTCACTCTTCGTCTCTCCACAATGAGAAGATAGCTATTCCAGTGCCATCTTTTTGCTGGGTATTGGGGCCATGGTGGATACATTGGCAAAAACCATGAAGGGGCCGAAAGCACAAACGCCCGCCGATTGGCGGGCGCTTGCTCTTTGGTTTTTTAAAGGCACTTATCATGGTAGAAAGTTTCGTGCCAGTATTCCGGATTTTAGAGCAGATTGACGTAACTCCTTATTAATCAATAACTAGCCATACACCGTTTGTTTGTCGCCACCCATATCCGCAGGCGCGAAATGGAAAGTAATCCGACACCATTTTTGGGTTGTTTAAGGCCCCGTCTGAAGCGTTCCTCCGCGTAAGCCGTTCATGATGAAATGTTAACACAAGGCCAAAACTCAATCCTCTCGCCCCCTGATCGCACTGTAAGGCAGTCCGACACAATTCCACACAATTTGACGATTTTAAATCATATTGCGATTTTGCTGGTTGAACCGAAAGATAAAGCGCAGGATGGGCCATGGTAAAAATCAAGTCTCACCACCCCATTCGCCAACAACCCCTCGCAGCCGGTCAACTCTGGCGCATGGCGGAAGCGGAACTTAGAGTGGGAATGGTTGGCAAACTACTGGTGCATTACAAATTGGGCAGGCATAATGCCGTCCGCGTCCCCAATTCCTGCAATTGCATCAAAACCATTGAGAAATATCTGAAAGCGAAGAAGGCCGTCCTGGCTTAGGAAAACGACTCTGCCTTTCCTCTCTTGACGTTCCGGCCCGGGGCGGCGAAGTTTCATGACTTGGCCAAAAGCCGGTCAGCAATGACGGCCGGCGATCTTTTTTCGGCCGTTGCGTCAGTTCCCGTTGTGCAGTCCCTGCGCGAACGCGTGGAACGGGGGGAACCGTTGTCTTTCTCCTCGGTCAGCCCGGCGGCCCAGCCTTTTTTCGCCGTCTTGCTGGCCCGTCTCTTTCCCGCAAGACCGGTCGTTGTCGTGACGGAAAGTCTCAGGACGCAGGAGATCTTTCAGCAGGACATTGAAACATGGGCCGCGGAATCGCGCACTGGCGGCGCCGCGCCCTTGGGCCGGCCTCTTTTCTTTCCCGCATGGGAGGTTCTGCCCCATGAACCGCGCCTGCTGCATGTCGATGTGGTCAGCGGGCGGCTGGAAACTCTGGTCGGCCTTTCCAACCGTTCCGCCGCCGAGCCGGCGCCGATCATCGTGTCCAGCGTCACGGCCTTGCTGCAAAAGACGTTTCAAGCCGGCGAAATCGCACGTCGCACACGGTCGTTGCGGCGCGGCGATTCGTTGGATCCGTTGGATTTGGTCGAATGGCTGGAGAACCAGGGCTACGAGCCGGAGGCGCAAGTTACGCAGAAAGGCGACATTTCGATGCGCGGCGGGATTTTGGATTTGTGGCCGTTGACCCGCCCCTGGCCGGTCCGGCTCGAATTCGTTGGCAACGAATTGGAATCCTTGCGCGAATTTGATCCGTTGACGCAAATCTCCCGCGACCCGCCTTCGCAAGGCGACGGCGCGACAAATCCGGTGGTTGTCATTCCACCGGGCGGCGAATTGGGACTTCTGAAGGCCGATGAGCGGCTGTCGGTTGCCAGTCTGCTGGAGTATCTTCCGGCCGGGGCCATTTTTCTTCTGTGCGAACCGGAACTGCTGCGCGACCAGGCCGGTCGTTACGAAGAGCAAGTTCAAAAGGCGGACCGGTTTTTCATTTCATGGGAACGGTTCCGGGAAGAAATGACAAAGCGCAGCCTTGTCTCCGTCGAGGTGAGCGAGATCGAAAATGTTTTTATCGAGAACGCCGTCCCCGGCGCGCCGGGCTTCACGGGCAAGGACGAAATGGCATGGCAGGGCCTCGAAGTCTTCCGTCCGATCGGCGACCGCCGGCCCGAGCCGCACATTGCGGAGGCGCAACGCAAGGAATTCTTCAATCAGCTTCATCGCTGGCTGCGGCAGGATTACGCGGTGCATCTGTTTTGCAACAATGACGGCGAGCGGCGGCGTTTCCAGGAGATCTGGCGCGAATACGGCCTGGACAACTCCGACGCCTTGCGCCTGCACATCGGCCCGCTGGCGCGCGGTTTTCTCTTCGAGCCGGCCAAACTCGCCTTGGTGACCGACGCGGAGATTTTCGGGCGCTATAAAGTGCAACGGCCCCGCCGCCTCAAATCGCCTCAAGCCCAATTGGGCAAATCATTGCTTGACATCAACTTCTCCGAATTGGTGGAGGGCGACTATGTGGTCCACCTCCAGCATGGCATCGGGCGGTATTTGGGTTTGCGCAACCTGCCCGCGGCCTTGGGCCAAAAGCCCGTGGGCGACAACACGCAGGTCGCGGCGACGGGCGAGGAATGCCTGGTCATCGAATACGCGCCCGGCGATCCCCTCCAGCCCGCGCCAAAGCTCTACGTGCCCGTCAGTGAATCGCACCTCGTCAGCAAATATGTGGGCGCAGGCAGGGCGCGGCCACCTTTGAATATGCTGGGCGGGACGCGCTGGGCCAAAACCAAGGCGCTGGCACAGGAAGCGGTGCGCGATCTCGCAGGCGAAATGCTATCGATCCAGGCGGTTCGTTCGACCCAGGAAGGACACGCTTTCCCGCCCGACGCGGCCTGGCAGCATGAATTTGAAGACAGCTTCATCTACGAAGAAACGCCCGATCAATGGCGCGCCATTGTCGCCACCAAAAAGGACATGGAAACCCCAAAGCCCATGGACCGCCTGATCTGCGGCGACGTCGGCTATGGAAAAACCGAGGTCGCCATCCGGGCCGCCTTCAAATCGGCCCTGGCCGGCAAACAAGTCGCCGTGCTCGTTCCCACGACCGTCCTGGCGCAGCAGCATTTCAACACGTTCCGCGAGCGAATGGCCGATTATCCCCTGCGCATTGAGTTGCTCTCCCGTTTCCGCTCGCGGCGTGACCAGGACCGGGTCATCCGGGATTTGGCGGGCGGCTCAGTCGATATTGTCATCGGCACCCATCGTCTGGTGCAAGACGACGTCCTTTTCAAAGACCTGGGTCTGGTGGTCATTGACGAAGAGCAACGCTTCGGCGTCCTGCACAAGGAGAAATTCAAGCGGCTGCGCACGCTCGTGGATGTCCTGACCATGACAGCCACGCCCATTCCACGCACCTTGTATCTGGCGCTGGCGGGCGCGCGCGACATGAGCACCATCGAAACGCCGCCCCAGGACCGGTTGCCGGTCGAAACGCTCGTCGCCCAGTATGACGAGCGCCTGATCCGCGACGCCATTCAGCGCGAACTCAATCGCGGAGGCCAGGTCTTTTATCTGCACAATCGCGTGTTCGATATCGAGGCGGTGGCGCAACGGTTGCGCGCGTTGGTTCCACAGGCCCGCATTGCCGTCGGCCACGGCCAGATGCACAGCGACCAATTGGAAGAAGTCATGACCACCTTTGTCAATGGGCAGTCGGACGTCCTGCTTTCCACGACCATCATCGAAAGCGGCCTGGATATTCCCAACGCCAACACCATCATCATTGACCGGGCCGACCGTTTCGGACTGAGCGATCTCTATCAATTGCGGGGCCGCGTGGGGCGTTTCAAACATCAGGCCTACGCCTATTTGCTGTTGCCGCGCCATGCGGGCCTTCTGACCGACGCGCGCAAACGCATCAACGCCATCAAGCAATATTCCAGCCTCGGCAGCGGATTCAAAATCGCCATGCGCGACCTGGAAATCCGCGGCGCAGGCAACCTGCTTGGGTCCGAGCAAAGCGGGCATATCGCGGCGGTGGGCTTCGAGCTGTATTGCCAGTTGCTCAAGCAGAGCGTCAGCTCGCTCAAAGGCGAAAAAGTCCAGCCCCGCCTCAACGTCAATGTGCGCCTGGACTTTTTGGCGGCGGGCGCGGAAGAGGAGTTTTCCAACCCGCAAAAGCCGGCAGCCTGTTTCCCGGCCAGCTACATCCCCGAGGCGCAGCAACGCATCGAGATCTACCGCAAGCTGGCCCAGGTCAACGACGCCGCTTCCTGGAGCGCATTGAAGAATAAGTTGCGCGACCGCTTTGGACCGCTGCCGCCTGCCGCTGACCTGGTCCTCCGGGTCGCCGATTTAAAAATCGTAGCCGCCCAGCACGGCGTGAGCATGATCGAAACCCAGGAGGACAAGTTAATGGTGACCCGGCACAACGATTTCGTGATGGCGGGCGGCAAATTCCCGCGCCTGACAAAACCCACCGCGCGGGGGCGTTTGGACGAGATCAAAAAACTCCTGCTCGCCTTGTAACGGATAAAGATTTTGAGTGATTTGACCAGTGTCAGCGTGTATCCTACTATCATCCAGCCGAACGGCCTGCGCATGGTTCATTTTTACGAACAAATCGTGTTGGAGTTGCGGCGCAATTCGCGCCTGGCCCTCGGTGTCATCTCCACGGTCAAGGGTTCCAGTCCGCAGAAGCCGGGGGCCAAGGCCCTCTTCCTGCCGGATGACCGCATGATCGGCACGCTGGGCGGCGGCTGTCTGGAGGCGGAAATTCGCCGCCGCGCGCGCCTGGCCCTCGATTCTGGCCAGCCCGCCACGTTCGAGTTGACGCTCGACCACGATTTCGGCTGGGATGACGGGCTGATCTGCGGCGGAACGGTCCGCGGACTCATTCTGCCGCGCGCGGGCGAGGCGCTGCCCATCTGGTCCGCCCTGGCCCAACGCGATCAAGTTCGAAGCTGGGGTGTGCGCGAGGATTTTTCCATCGCCTGGTGCGACGACCCGGCCGCGGGCCGCTGGCTCTACCAAGAAACGGTCTCTCCGCCGCTGGCGTTATGGATGGCCGGCTCGGGGCACATCGCGCAGGCCGTCGCCCCGCTCGCCTTGACGCTGGATTTCGATGTGACAGTCTTCGACGATCGTCCCGAGCTGGCTAATCACGACTGTTTCCCGCCGGAAGTCCGCTTGCGCGTGGGCAACTGGGGTGAGTTGCTGGAGACGCCCCTGCCGTCGCAACCGGCCCTAGGCCTGATTGTCACCCGCGGCCATCAGCACGATGCCGACGTGCTGGCCGAATGGATTCACAAGCCGTTTCTTTTCCTAGGGATGATCGGCAGCAGCCGCAAGGCGCGCATCATCCGCGAGGGGTTCATCAAGAAAAAAATGGCCACGGTGGAAGAGCTGGCCAGGCTGGCCTGTCCCATCGGCCTGCCCATCGGGGCGGTCAGCGTCCACGAAATTGCCGTGAGCATTCTGGCCCAATACATCGAAAAACGGGCGGAACATCTGGCCGCAAAAGCCATCGCCCCTTCGCGCCCCGCCGGCCCGGTCCTTTCGGCCACATGAAAACCGCCATCCAATTTATTCTCAATGGCCAGCCCGTTGAACTGGCGGATTGCCCAACCAATCTCACCCTGCTGGAATACTTGAGGCGCGAGGGCCTGACCGGCTCCAAGGAGGGCTGCGCGGAAGGCGATTGCGGCGCCTGCTCGGTGGCCATCATCGACCGCGACGCGGAGGGACGCGCTGCCTGGCGCTCGATCAACAGTTGCCTGGTGCCGCTCTGCCTTTTGGACGGGCGCGAAATCATCACGGTGGAAGGCGTGGCCGGCCCGCGCGGCCTGCACCCCGTCCAGGAAAAAATGGTCGGCCACCACGGCTCGCAGTGCGGCTATTGCACGCCGGGTTTCGTCGTTTCACTCTTCGAAGGCTACTACCGCGACGGGCTGAGTGACCGCCCTGATATCGAAGCCCAGCTCTGCGGCAATTTGTGCCGTTGCACGGGCTATCGTCCCATTCTTGACGCCGCCCTCGAGGCCTTTCAGGAACGACGCAACGACGGCGACCCCTTCGCCGCGCGTCTGGCCGAACTGCCGTCGCCCGCCCGTGAAGTGGCCTACGACTTTGACGGGGAAAGATTTCTGCGCCCGGCCAGCCTCGGGCAGTTGCTGGAATTGCGCCGGCAACATCCCCAGGGCCGGTTGATCGCGGGCGCAACGGAAGTGGGCTTGGAAATCACCAAAAAATTCAAACGGCTGCCCGTTCTGATTTCCGTGGAGGGCGTGGCGGAGTTGCGGGAAATCACCGGCTCCGCGACGGAGTGGCGCATTGGCGCGGCGGCGACCCTCACGCAGATCGAGGAAAAATTGGCGGCGGAATATCCCGCCCTGGCGGACATGCTGCGTGTTTTCGGTTCGCGGCAAATCCGCAATCGGGCCACCATGGGCGGCAATCTTGCCACTGCCTCGCCCATCGGCGACAGCGCGCCGGTGTTGCTGGCGCTGGACGCCCGCGTCGTGCTGGCCTCTGTGGAAGGCGAGCGCACGCTGCCCATCGATCAATTCTTCATCTCCTATCGCCAGACCGCGTTGCGACCCGGGGAAATTCTGAAAACCATTCTCCTGCCGCGCGGTCCGTCCGTGCCCGGCCTGGCGCGCAAGTGCGCCTGGTTCAAAGTTTCCAAGCGTCGTGAAATGGACATCAGCACCGTGGCCGCGTGTTTCACGGTCGATCTCGACGCCGGGGGCATAGTGCGGCATGTGCGGCTGGCCTATGGCGGCGTTGCGGCCACCTCGAGCCGCGCTCGCGCAACCGAGCAGGCGCTGCTCGGCAAGCCCTGGAGCGCGGAGACCATTCAAGGCGTTCTGCCGGTTTTGAGGGCCGAGTTTAAACCAATCACGGATGTCCGCGGCAGCGCCGCCTACCGCAGCGGCCTGGTGCCCGCCCTGCTCGAAAAATTCTTCGCGGAGTCCACAGAGTCAGACAAGTTTGAAAAGTCAGACTTGTCCGACGCGTCCCCCCCTGCCTCCCTCCCGCACGAAAGCGCCCATCTGCATGTGACCGGCGCGGCCGAATACACGGACGACCAGGCGGCGGACCAAGGCGGGCTGGAGGTCTGGCCGGTCTGTTCGCCCCATGCGCGGGCCAGGATCCTCAGGCGCGACGCCGAGGCGGCGCGGCGCATGCCGGGCATCCACGCCGTGCTGCTGGCGGAGGACGTTCCGGGCGTCAACGATGTGGGCGCGCTGCACAAGGACGAAGTCCTGCTGGCGGACAAGGAAATATCCTTCCACGGCCAGGTCATCGCGCTGGTGGTGGGCGAGACGCAGGAAGTTTGCCGGGCCGCCGCCGCAAAAGTTATCGTTGACTATGAGCCGCTGCCTCCCGTGCTGACCATTCGCGAGGCCATGGCCGCGGGCAGTTTTCATAATGAGCCGAATTTCATCCGCCGCGGTGACGTGGAACAGGCGCTGCGGAAATCGCCGCGCACGTTGCAAGGGGAGTTTGAATTGGGCGGCCAGGAACATTTCTACCTGGAGATGCACGCCGCCTGGGCGCAGCCCGGCCGCGACGGCTCGATCCTGGTGACGTCCGCCACGCAACATCCGACGGAGGTGCAGAATGTGATTGCGCACTTGTTGCACATGCCGTCCTGCAACGTGGTGGTGCAGGTGCCGCGCATGGGCGGCGGTTTTGGCGGCAAGGAGACCCAGGCCGCCGCGCCCGCCGCTCTGGCCGCCCTCGCCGCCTGGAAAACCGGCCGGCCTGTCCGCGTCCATTGGAATCGCGACCTGGACATGATGCTGACCGGCCACCGCCATCCGTTCCTGGCCCGGTTCAACGTTGGTTTTGACAGCGACGGGCGGCTGCTGGCGGCCCAAATCAACCTCTGGTCCAACGGCGGCTGGTCGCGCGACTTGTCGCAGGCCGTGACGGACCGCGCCTTGTTTCATCTTGACAATTGTTATTACATCCCGACCGTGGAGTTCCGCGGCCAGGTGGCCAAAACAAACCTTTCCTCCAACACGGCCATGCGCGGCTTCGGCGGCCCCCAGGGCATGGTCATCATCGAGGAAATCATCAACCGCGTCGCCCGCCACACCGGCCTGCCGCCCGAAACGGTGCGCGAACGCAATCTCTATCACGGCAGCGGCGAAACCAACACCACTCATTACGGCCAGCCCATCGGCGACAATCGCATCGGCATCATTTGGCGCGAGTTGAAGGAATCGAGCGGTTGGGAGAGCCGGCGCGGGCAAATCGACGCCTGGAACAAAGCGCATCCCCGCGTCAAACGCGGCCTGGCCATGACGCCGTTGAAATTCGGCATCAGTTTTACCGTGACCCATCTAAACCAGGCGGGCGCGTTGGTGTTGCTTTACCTGGACGGCTCGGCCCAGATCAACCACGCCGGAACGGAAATGGGACAGGGCCTGCATACCAACATCCGGGCTATTGCTGCGCAGGAACTCGGCATCAAGCCGGAGGACGTTCGCGTCATGCCCACCAGCACCGATAAAGTGCCCAACACCTCGGCCACCGCCGCCTCCGTCGGGACCGATGTCAACGGCGCGGCCGTCAAAAACGCCTGTGAAACCTTGCGGGCACGTTTGCTGCCGCTGGCGGTGTCCCTGTTCCACGAAAAATTCCGGCAACAGGCCGCCCCCGAGGACTTGTTGTTTGCCAATGGCGAAATTCTCCTGCGCGGGACCCAGGAACCCCGCCTGCCGCTGGCGGAGGTCATCCGGCACGCCTGGCAGGAGCGGCTGAGCTTGTCGGCGCCAGGTTATTACGCCACGCCCGACATCCACTGGGACCGCGTGGCGGGACGTGGCAAGCCCTTCCACTATTTCGCCTGCGGGGTGGCGGTGGCGGAGGTGGAGGTGGACGGTTACACCGGAATGCAGCGCGTGCTGCGCGTGGACATTTTGCACGATGCCGGCGCGGCCATCAACGAAGGCATCAGCGCCGGGCAGGTCGAGGGCGGATTTGCCCAGGGCATGGGATGGTTGACAGGCGAGGAACTGCTTTGGGACAAGGAGGGCCGGTTGCTGACCCATTGCCCGGACACTTACAAAATCCCCTCCATCGGCGACACGCCCCCGGTGTTCAACGTCACCCTGCTGAAAAACGCGGCGCAGAAGGACGTGGTCTGTGGCAGCAAGGCGGTGGGAGAACCGCCCTTGATGCTGGCCATCTCCGTGCGGGAAGCCATTCGCGACGCAGTGGCGGCCTTTGGCCCCCCCAACGGCCCGGTTTCACTGGCCGTCCCCGCCACGCCCGAGGCCATCTGGACCGCCATCCAGCAGCGCGCATCCTGCCCTTCCTGATCTTAATCCTTATCGTAATCTTAATCTCTTCTCGAATGAGTAAGATTAAGATTAAGATTAAGATTAAGAGCCGGAGCCTGAGTCACGCCGCGTTCGCCAACGGTTTTCCGGCCATTTTTTCCAACACCCGGATCGGCGCCCTGTCCGGCGACACCAGCCCGCCCAAGCCGATGATGAAAGTTTGCTCCAGCGCGTATTGGCCGGACAAAACGGCGTGCGGGACCGAATCGGTAAAGCAAATCCAGGTCGAGCCGGGCGGGAATTCAATCCGCACCTTGCGGCAACTCTGCTGGAAGCCGGTGTTTTCCTTGAGGTAATCGTGGAAGCGGAGCATGAACCGGTCGTAAGCCGACTGGTCCACACCCTTCAGCCCGAACATCTTCTTGATACCTTGCACCAGCGCGTTGCCGCGCGCGCCGCCGCCTGCCGCAAAACCGGCCAGGCCAGCCTGCGCCGCGTGCTGTTGCGCTAGGACGGAAAATTCGTCCGTCGTGTTCCAAACCCGTGGAGCGGAGGGGTTGATGTTGCTGAAACAGCGCAAAATGCGCCGGCCATGCATCGGGCGCGTCGGAAAGGAATCCACGTGCAGCAAATCGTTGCGTTTATGGACGGGCAAATCGCGCCCCTGCTCCTCCTCGGGCCGGAAGCTGGCGTAATCCAGCGTCCAATGCGCGGCGTAGGGCTGCAACAACTGGCCCAGAAAGCGCGCCACCTCGGCCGAGTAACGCCGCATGATGTCGTGCAACCGCGCCTGCTCCTCGCCGCCGCCCGCCGCGCCGCGCAACACGTCCTGCAGCGGCCGGTAGGAAACGTTCTTGTGCAGGCGCGACCCGCTTTGCCGCTGCAGCAGAAGGAAGTCGCGGTCGGGCTGGGGGAACAAGTAAGGCAGGCGCTCCAGAAACAGCACTTTGCCCGACTCCAATTGTTCGCAACACTGGCGCGACCGCTCGGCGGCGGCGGCAGGCTGCGCCCAGCCCTGCGGATATTGGAAATCTTCAACCCTGACCAATGCAGTGTCGGCGGCGGCAATATTCGTTCTCATGGCTTTCTCGAGAATTGTTTCAACAGGCGATGGAAAAATGTCCCCGCCCCGCCCGTAAGTCAAGTTCCCAACCCGTCACAAACCGCGACAGAGCCGTTAAATGCCCTCTGCATTGTACGGATTTTGGCATTTTAGTATTACTTTGTTAAGTTCTCAACACAAAAAGTGCCATTTGGGGCCCGTAAACATTGATAAAATCGACGATTTTCGGGAATGATGAAAGTCTTTGCAAACTCAGCGAACTCCCCTCGGTATTCA
>JBKQUS010000038.1:0-6012 GCA_052325505.1 Limisphaerales bacterium | reverse complement strand
CAGCTCGAAGAGCGCGAAAAACAACTCGCCCAAATCGACAAGGAACTTCCCGCCGTGCTGCGGGAATTGCTCGGCGTCAATTACGAGCGCGAGATGAATAAATATTTTGTCGATACAGACGAAGACAATCGCCGTCTGGCTTTTTTGTCCGAGGACAAGCGCTCCCAGCTTTTGGCATTGCGCGACAAGTTTGAAGGCGAGCGCGAGAGCGTTACTTTTGGCCTCCAGGCAGGCGCACTGTCTCCAGGCGATATCGAGAAACTGAGGAAGATCGATGAGGAACAGGACGCCGCTTTGTCCGGCTTGCTCAGTTCGGAGGAAAAGGACGAATACCAGCTCAGCATGTCGCCCACCGCCGATCATTTGCGCAAGGAACTCATCGGTTTTGACCCGACCGAGGAGGAATTCCGCGACTTGTTTCGGCGGCAGCAAGCCATTGATGCGGCTTATGCCTACGAAGACATGAGCGACCCGAGTGTGCGCGACGCCAAAGCCTCCGCCGAGCAAAGCATGATGAGCGACGTCAAAGCCCAGCTCAGCCCGGACCGCGCCGCCGCGCTGGATCGGAGCAAGGATCCGGATTATCAGAACCTGAGCATATTGGCGGAACGTTTCGACCTGCCGGTCGAGACTTCGCAAGCCATTGTTGATATGCGCCAGGTGGCCGAGGACGAGAAGCAGCAGCTTCTGGCCAACAAGGAAATTCCGCCGGAGCGGGTTGAAGTGGCCCTCAAAGCCATCGAGGCCGAAACGGAACGGGCCGCCCGCGAAACTCTCGGCGACAAAGCCTACGCCCAATATTCGCAGAGCGCCGGCTGGATCCATAACCTCGGCACAGGTTCTGAATAAGCCTCTTCATTGCTGCACAGCTCTTTACTGAGCCCCGTCAAACCCTTGGTGCCTTGCTTCCGAGGACTGACTTTCATCGGCAACGGTAGAAACGCTGGGACACACCGCTGACAGGGTTGGAATCAAGGATGGCAGTGGATGAGTTGGACAACGTCAGATTGGTGAGCGTAATCCAGTTGGTGCTGTCGAGTGAATCAGCAAACTCGATATGACAGGGCAAACCAATTCCACCGGCAATCTGGAGCGAGGGGACTCTGGAAGTCAAAATGCAATTCAATGCCACTGGTCGCGGTGGATACATGTACGCATTCGTTGCAATATTACAAAAGGCGGCGAGCGACGCCGATGAAGAATCCAGGTTCCAAGGATACACCGGGTTTGTAAAGTTGAAATAGCAGACAGCTTTAATCGCCGGCCATTGTTGGAGCACGTTTGGAATCGCTGCAAACCAGTTTGATTTCGCGCCGGGATTATTTGTATCTTCCATGCACCCAAATTCAGCGATTAAACGGGGTTTTAGATGGTTGGTTGCTCCCCAGCCGTAAAAATCCGAGAAAACATTCGAAAAGGAAGTCCAGACGGAATTGGTTTTTGTGGGATACCAGTTGTAACCATCGCACCCGATGACATCCACCACCGCATCTCCTGGATACCAGCGATCGGCCTGCTTGGCGGCACCATTGCTGGCGGGTTGCGTATAGGAGGGCTGCGTCAGCACGACGGCCCAAATCACGTTGGTCGCGCCTACATTGCGAAAGACGGATACAACATGCCGAAATGCGTCCTTATATTCCTCGGCGGTGCCATAATTTGTCGCATTTGTTGTGTCTTGATCGTTTTCCGGTTCGTGGTGGAAAGTCATCAGCATGGGTTGCCCAAAATTCGTGAAGGCTTCGGCCCGATTGGAAATCAAGCCGTCCCAGTCGCCACAGGTGATGTTGGTCCATCGGATCGGGCACATGCAGTTTGTGTCCTTTGGTTTCCACGCCACAAAAGGAATCCTGCCTTGTGATGCGGTCCATGTTTCGTAGGTGGTGGGAATCGCGTCCTGCCAAATGTAATATTGGTGATCCAGACAGAATCGCCGTCCTATTTGCTCTTCCAGATTCGTTGTCGCTTGCTGCGGCGCATTTGTCTCGAACGCATTTGTTTTAGGCTCGGCATAAACCCCCAAAAGGACGCCGGTTTGTGGGAAAAAAGTTGCCGGGACAACCGCAGAGGCGGCATTGTTACCCATTGCCCAGACCACCAGCCACAATAGCGCGATCGCCGGAAGGGTTTTTAGGCCCGTCGGCCAACGATATAGTTTCATATTCATCACAAGGCAACTGGCGCGGCAAACTTGTCAGGACATCTGAACGATTCAGTAGTTTAATCGGTCAAGCAAGAAGACAACTTTAGCAGCAATACAGCTGTCAATGAATACTTTGCGGGTCATCACGGCGAGTCAGCTAAAACCTCAAGTTCCAGTCATGCCGCGAATACTTCTCCGCGATCAGGCGCTGGCAATCCGGCACAACCTCCAACGTGGTCCTGGCCGACCATATTTGGCGCAACGCGTCTTTCACGGTTTCGGCGGTCACGGGCAGGTTCGTCAAAAACAGCCGGTGCGGACGGTCCTCACGGTAGTCCGGTTGGCGGGAGGGCATGGGCAGGAATTTTTCCATCAGGCTCAGATCGAGGCCCAGAAGGAAAGTGCCGTGAAAAATCAGCGCATGGCGTTTCCGCCGCTGGGCGTTGCCGGAGAATTTTAGTCCGCCCAGCGAAAGGTCGGTATGCCCTTGCACCCTCACCGGCCGGCCCAAAATCGTGCTCAAGGCGTCCCGGTGTCGGCCCATGATGAAGTGGTTGGTCCCACTGATGTTTTGCAGCGCGTCGTGTCCGTCGATCTTAAAGATGAGTGAATAATTGAGACACCCCGGCCCCTGCAAAACGGTTCCGCCGCCGCTGCAACGCCGGTACACGCCCACTTGCTCCCGCCGGCAGGCGGCGACGCTGACTTCCAGCGCGACATGATTGGAATAGCCGACAACGACAAAGTAATCGCGAGGTTCCCAAAACCTCAGCACCTCGCCGCCGGCCTGCTCCTCGCAGGCGTCCAGCAAGGCTTCGTCGCAGGCCAGGTTGGCTGCGGGCGTGGGCAAGGTCAGGTCTAGGCAGTTCATTTTGGGCTGTCCAGTTTTAATCAAGTCTGTCCAATATTGAGACGGAAACTCTGGCGTTCTTCAGCGGGATACGGTGGCAATCCCCCGTGATAATCCATGGCACGCTCCCTGCTAACTCCTAAGCATGTTGTTAGTGTTGGTATGAGAATGATTGATTACATACGGTTTCAAGTGATTCCACCGGTTTCCTTCGGCCTCTTTTTGGCCGTCGAAGGAATAGTATTATACGGGTTGTATCGGGCGATTGTTACGCCGTAAACAAGACAGAGTCCCGCGGCCTTTCCATGAAAGGCCGGCAACCCCCGGATTAGCCAATTGCAAAAGCCGGCGCGGATAAATCCGCGCTGGCCTTTTTGTTTTTGGATGGCGTTTCCCGTTCCCATTTTTAAGCTTGATCCTGCGCCGCCTTGGGCAGCGGTCTGTTTCTGCGGTTCCAGATTGTCACGGCCAGCCATCCGATGCCAATTCCACAGCAACCGCACGGAAACCAGTCTCCATGCCGGTTATAGAACGTCTGGTGGCGGTCGCCGGCCGCGCGCAAGGGGATTTGAGCGATGATAAAACCCGGCCCATAGACATTGCCCGAGGCGTTCTGAATCTGGCGCACACGGCCCTGGGCGTCGGCCCAGCAGGTCAGCCCGTCATTGGTGCAGCGCAGGAGCGGGACGCCGTTTTCGACCGCACGGAATATGGCGCTGGCAGCCTGCTGCCATTGCTCGGCGGCGTGACCAAACCAGCCGTCGTCGGTCAGATTGACCAGGAAATCGGTATCCGGGCCGACATGCTGCCGCGCCTCCTGTGCGAACATGTCTTCGAAGCATATCAGCACGGACATTTTGGCCGAAGGATTCTTGATCTCGAAATCGACCACGCGGTCTCCTGGCGTAATCTCCCCTCCAATGGGCGTCAGCCATTTCAGAAAAGGCAGCCAGCGGACCAGCGGGATGTATTCGCCGAAAATGACGAGGCGGCGTTTGTGGTAAATGGATTCCAGCCCGCCATCCGGGTTGCAGAGGAGGGCGCTGTTGAAGTAGCTCATGGTTTTGGCGGACGCTGGTTCGGAAATGCCGGCACAAAACACCAGCCACGTCTGGTGTCGTCGGACCAGTTGGGCAATGGCCTGCTGGACTTCAGGATTCAGGTCGGGCACCGCCGATTCCGGCCAAAGCAGCAGCCGGGGGTTGGAGGCAAGGGCTTTTTCTGAAAGGTCGAGCACGGTTTGGAAACGCACCCTGTCGCCTGCGGGGTCCCAAATCATCGTTTGCGGAATATCGGGCTGGATCAGTGCCACTTTCAACTCCCTCTCCGGCTTTGGAATCGAAGCCACTTTGCAGGCTCCAAAACTCACCACGCCGGCCACCACGAGCAGGGGGAGTCCTGCGCCGGTCCAAAAGCTTTGTGCTGCGGGCCGCCGCGCCAGGGTCAGGGCCGCGGCACACAGCGATACGGAGGTCCAGACGACCAGAAATGAAACGCCGTAGATGCCGGCGATGGCCGCGATTTGGATCAGGGGCAACAATTTGTATTGCGAAGCGCCGACGAAATTCCACGGGAAGCCGGTCAAAAATGTTCCGCGGGCGAACTCCAGGGCAATCCAAATTGCCCCTGCCACAAAGGCCCAAGCGAGGCGCGGCAACCAGCCGGTGGCGGCGAATTGATCCGCAGTTGCGCAATCTCCCGGGAAAACCTTCCAACACAACCAGACCCAAACGGCAGGATAAAGCGCGCAATAGGCACTCAACGCCAGCCAGCCGGCTGCCGGGGCGATGGGAATGCCGTGCCAGGCGAATGGCATGTTCACCAGCCAGTAAAGCGAGCTGAGAAAATGAACCAGCCCCGCCACAAACCCCATCTGAAACGCCCGCCCGCGCTCTCCCCCGAAACCGCTGATGAGAATCACACCCGGGGCGATCCAAGCGGCCCATGCCATCCCGAGGGGCGGAAAGGACGCGCTGAGCAGGACTCCCCCCAAAGCCGCGGCAATGAACCGGACAGCCGGACTCGAATTCAGCGAGAATTTAGTCA
Organism: Limisphaerales bacterium; assembly: GCA_052325505.1. Classification (GTDB taxonomy): domain Bacteria; phylum Verrucomicrobiota; class Verrucomicrobiia; order Limisphaerales; family Palsa-1400; genus DASRLE01. The sequence continues at coordinate 973 of JBKQUS010000038.1, read as the reverse complement.
AGGCCATAGGTTGCGAAATAGTTTGCCTGTGTGCAACGTTCGGTTTTTCCAATACGGCCCATGAGCTTTATAAAGTTAAGGCGCGAATTGCATGATTTATTTAGCACGATTTAGCACGAATAAGCACCAACCAACGGGGACGCATTTCCGCCGGAACCCATTGCATAACAGCCTGTTCCGGTTGAAACGGGTAATAAATGGCCCAAAACCAAGTTTTCGTGTCTCATTGCTTTGTCGTTCCTTTTTCCAAAATCCATTAATCAAAGCGGCAGCGTTAAAAAATCACTGCGACTGGGTGCGACTCGGTGTGATTCGCTTTGAGTGGGGTTTGATTCGCCTTCGCCCCGAAAGCTTTCGGGACTTCCTCCGTCGCCGAAGGTTTTGGCGGACAAGCCGGCGCGACAGGCAATAATAAGGTTTTCATTTTGCGACTCTTTGCAACTTGCGGTGATCTTCTGTCCCCGCGGCTGTTTCAGATTGCCGGTTTTTCAGTTTTTCACATTCATGCACCTGTTTTACAAATTCACTAAAGCAATACTACAGTTGAACTATTCTTTAGTCAACATGTTTTTGAAAGATTTTTTCAAAAGTGTGGTTTTTGGAGAAGGCTGTTTGTAACACGATGCACGGCAATGATTTAAGCAAGATTTTGAGAAAGGGGCGAAGAGAAAAGTTTTCACCGCGTATAGGATCTCCGGAGTTATTCATGGGATCAGGCCGGGCCTTGTTGCCAGCCCGGACCATGAGCCCGTGAATAACTCCGCTGGCGGGCTGGATTTTGCTACTCTGAGTCCGGTCGCCGGACGAACGTTTAACCGCCTTCACGCGTTGAACATATTTCGACCTTTCGCCGGCGACCGGACTCAGGGCCGCAGCCATGCATCCTCAGATGCCGGCATCCGTTGCCTCGCACTATACGAACTGCAGCCTGCGGTTTCTATAACAAAACAGGAACTATGAAAAACAATACTGC
>JBKQUS010000037.1:0-3614 GCA_052325505.1 Limisphaerales bacterium | reverse complement strand
AAAGTACCTTCGGCAACTGGAGCGCCGTCGCTCTCCCATTGCCATTCAAGCTCGCAAATATGCTCAACTAATGGCCGCTTAAACTCTCAAAATTATGTTGCACGGTTGTTCTCAGATGTTGAAATACGCCCAATACGCGAACGAAGAAGGCTCCGCGGGAGCGTCGCCCTACCAAGCTTATTCCAGCACGGGGGCTAGGTGGGTGGGAGGAAGACGTGTAGTCCGGCAAAGCACTTCGACGACGATGGAAGCCGCCTCGTCCGTCAGAGTCGTTGCGGCAAAGGAGTGTGGCGAAAGCGTATTTGTTTGAGGCCAGAGCGGGCGGGGCGCGGCAGAGAGAATGTGGCAATGTTGGGGACCCGTTTCTGACCCGTTTCCGCTTCAGTGCGGACCGGCCTCAGCGGCGATTCCATCCAACTCCGCCAAGGTTTGCGCCGACAGGGTTAACTGCCCGGCGGCCAGGTTCTCGCGGAGGTGGGCGACCGACGACGTGCCGGGGATCAACAGGATATTGGGCGACCGGTGCAGCAGCCAAGTCAGCGCGACCTGCATCGGTTTGGCCCCGAGTCGCTCTGCGACGGACGACAAAGTGGACGACTGCAGCGGCGTGAACCCGCCGAGCGGGAAGAATGGCACGTAGGCGATGCCCTGTCGGGCCAAGTCGTCGATCAGGGCGTCGTCGCCGCGGTGGGCCAGGTTGAAGTTGTTCTGCACGCATACGATGTCGGTGATGGCCTGCGCCTCGGCCACCTGGGCGGCGGTGACATTGCTGACTCCAATGTGGCGGATCAGTCCCTTGCGCTTGAGGTCCGCCAGCACCGTCACCTCTTTGGCAATGGACCCCTCCGCCGGGCCGTGGATGGCACCCATTGCGCGGTAGTTGACGATGTCGAGCACGTCCAAGCCCAGGTTGCGGAGGTTGTCATGGACGGCGGCAGTCAGGTCTTGGGGGGCGAGATGGCCGGTTGCCACGAGTGGTCGGGCGGGCGGCGGCATCCCAGCTTGGTGACGATCACCAGACCTGCGGGGTACGGGTGCAGGGCCTGCCGGATGATCTGGTTGGTGATGTGCGGCCCGTAGAAGTCGGACGTGTCAATATGATTCACACCGGCCGCAACGGCCTCGCGGAGAACGGCCACCGCAGCGTCCAGGTCCTTGGGCGGCCCATAGATGCCGGGGCCGGACAATTGCATCGCGCCGTATCCCACCCGTTGGACGGTGAGGGACGCGCCGGGGAACGTGAACCTTCCACCGAGGATGGTTTCATTCCTCGTATTGTTTGTGTTCATATATGTTTTCGTTTTATTAAACACAAGCACTCCACCTGATCCTGATCTGGAAGCACCATGGCTCCTCAAAACATTATTGCTTTGGAATTTCAGCCGGTTCCAGCTAAAACTCGGTCATGCCAGCCTCGGATGCTGAGGTCGAACGGGACGGAACTCCCACTGGTGCGGCGCAATTTGCGAACACGCACTGGAGCATCGTCTTGTCGGCCGGAGACAAACGGAATCCAACTCGCGCCCTGCAATCGTTGGAAAAGTTGTGCCGCGTTTACTGGCTTCCGCTTTACACCTACATTCGCCGGCAGGGTGAAAGCCCGGCTGACGCGCAGGATTTGACGCAGGAATTTTTCGCCCGGTTGTTGGAAAAAAATTTTCTTGGTTCGGTGGATCAAACGAAAGGCCGGTTCCGGTCATTCCTGCTGGCATCACTGAAACATTTTTTGTCCAATCAGCGGGACCGGCAGCGGGCGCAAAAACGCGGCGGCGGACAAGCGCCCTTGTCGTTGGACTTTTTAGAAGCGGAAACGAGCATAGGTTTCCAGCCGGCGGATGAGCAGACGCCGGAAAAGGCTTTTGCAAAACGTTGGGCATTGACGCTGCTGGAGCAAGCTCTGGCGCGATTGCGCCAGGAATACTCGGAACGGGGCCGGCAGGAGATGTTCGAGCAGTTGAAACCAACCCTGACCGAAGGGCGCAGCGGTGTGGCTTACGCAGAATTAGCGGCCCGACTGGGTATGAGCGAGGCATCCGTCAAAATGGCCGTCCATCGCCTGAGAGAGCGTTATCGCGCGGTTTTGCGGGCGGAAATCGCCCAGACCGTTGCCCACGAATCCGAGGTCGAAGACGAATTGCGGGAAGTTTTCCGCGCCCTGAGCCATTGACTGGCTTAAATATTGTTACCTTGACTGGAGAATTCTTCTGTAACGGATGAAGAGACAGAAGAAGGCTGAAACATGGATACGATACGAATTTGCAAGCAGTGCCGGAAACCCCTTCCGCAGGATGCGCCGGAAGGGCTCTGCCCGGATTGTCTGGCCCGCGTGGCGTTGGGCACCGATCCGGTTACGCCGGGCACCCGCGTTCCACCCGCTCCTGCCGATCTGGCCGCGCAATTTCCTCAATTGGAAATTGTTGAGTTGCTGGGCATGGGCGGCATGGGCATGGTTTACAAGGCACGCCAGCCGCGCCTGGACCGTTTGGTGGCGCTGAAGATTCTGCCGATAGATTCGATGCCGAACGCTTCTTTCGCAGAACGGTTTGAACGGGAGGCCAAAGCCCTGGCCAAGTTGAATCATCCCGGCATCGTCATTCTCTACGATTTCGGTCAGACGGCCGAATACTACTACTTCATCATGGAATATGTGGATGGGATGAACCTGCGCCGACTCATCCAGGCCAAAACCCTGGAGCCGCGCCAGACGTTGGAATTGGTCATGCAAATTTGCACGGCGCTGCAATTCGCACACGACGAAAAAATCGTCCACCGCGATATCAAGCCGGAGAACATTCTCATCAACAAGAAGGGGCAGGTGAAGATTGCTGATTTTGGGCTGGCCAAATTGCTGGGGACCGCGCCGGACACGGCGTTGACGGCGAGCCAGATGGTGATGGGGACGCTGAATTACATGGCACCGGAACAACGCGAGAACAGCAAAGAAGTGGATCATCGGGCGGATATTTATTCTTTGGGCGTGGTGTTTTACGAAATGCTGACGGGGGAAGTGCCGATGGGCCGATTTGAAGCGCCTTCGAAAAAAGTTCAGGTGGATGTGCGGCTCGATGAAGTTGTTCTGCACGCTTTGGAACGGGAACCGGCACGGCGTTATCAGCACGCCAGCGAAGTCAAGTCCAGCGTGGAAACGATCACTTCCACAACTCCAGGCGCGGCGCGGACAAACAGTCCGCCGGCCATGTTGGCTCCCAAGCAACTTCCCGGCTCCAACACGGCTTGGATTGCTTTGTTCGTCATTGAGATGGTGTTGACGCTGGGATTGGGCGCCTTCCTGATGCGAATTGTGCCTGCTATCGGATTTGTATGGATTGTGGCGGTTTTTCTGGTTGCAAGCCATCAACTCAATTCGCGCAAGGAGATCAACAATGCTCGTGAAAGTGGCTTGTGGCCCCAGTCTGGCGAAATCCCCACTCTCGAACATGTCAAGCTCCTGGCGCGAGCAGGAAAGAAGAGTTTGGCCATCAAACTCTACTGGGCTAGCCACGAAACAGCGGACACAAAAGTTGTGTAAGTCATTAGTTAATTGTTTTGGGTTTCGAAGTCAATGGGGGAACGGTAGCCGAGCGAGCTGTGCAGGCGTCGGCGGTTGTAAAACA
>JBKQUS010000036.1:0-17405 GCA_052325505.1 Limisphaerales bacterium | reverse complement strand
CGACTCTTGGAACAGGCAGTCCGGGTCGGACCAGTAACTTACGAAACGATCATCCAAGGAACACCTCCTCTACACCAGCAGTAGTGGTGTAGTAGCAAAGTGGATAGCCCTATCGTGCTAAATCGTGCTAAAAAAACAAATGAAAAATGAGTTGGGCTTGCCACGAAGCCTCTCAGGGACCCCCGCACGACCTGCCGGTCGTCCCTGCCGGATCCAATGTGGCAGGGATGCGCTGCCGGGCGTCCGGGGTGACCGCATAAAGACACCTTGGGGTCTTCATGAGCCACCGTGCCAAATGGCGTTCATGTTGCAAATTTGGTCTGCAGCCTGCATACTGGGCGCAAGCCTGTGGCTGGCCTTTTTTACGAGGCAGACCCACAGCACAAACATGCGGTAGCGGAGCAAGGGAAGCTGTGCTACATTTTCTACCAGCGACCCAACAAGTCAACATAAACGAAGATATTATGAAACAAAAATTATTCACCAAAGCCATCCAACGCGGCCTCTGGATGGGAGCTTTGCTCCTCAGCGCCGCAACTGCATCAGCCGCATCCACGCTCAACTTCCAAGTGAACATGAGCAACATGACCATCCCTCCGGGCGACACTGTCTCCGTGAATGGCGCGTTTGACGGCTGGAGCGCCAACCACACATTGACCACGACCGATAACATTACCTACACCGGCAGCGTGCAAAACACATCCGTCAGTCCCGGCCAGGGCATCGATTATCAGTACAGGCTGGTCGAGGCGAACGGGTACGTCGATGACTACAGCAGTCAGGCTGATGGCGACAACTATTGCGTTACCGCTCCTGCCAATGGCGGAACAGCGAACCTGCCACTTCAGTACTGGTCTGATGATGGCAGTCCCGTGGAGAATAGCATCACCTTCCAGGTGGATATGGCCGAGCAGCTCAGTACAGGGGCTTTCGCCATCGGTCAGCCGGTTTATGCCGAAGGTTCATTCGAAGGCGCTGGCTGGGACCAAACCTTCCAATTGACTGAAGGAACTCCTGTTTTGGACGAGTATGACAACATAATTTCCCTGCCTTACACGGGCACTTACACCACTTGGAATGCCTCTCCCGGCGCCGCTGCGGAGTTCAAATATACCTTCGTCAACGGCAGCGGAACTCAATGGGATAGCCCGACCACAGGCGATCCTGACAATGGTGGAAACCGCTTCCTCTTAAACACAGCTCAAACGCTGCCGCTGGTCAATTTTAGCGATATCCCATATGTCCCGCCGATAACGGTGACGTTCAATTTTCAGGTGGACATGTCGGTCCAGATCGCGCTGGGCAATTTCACTCCCGATACCTGCAGCGTGACTGTTGCTGGAGACTGGCCATCCTACACCGACTTGTCCGAGTGGAACGCGAGCGGACCGGCTATGACCCCGTTGGAGTCGAATCCAAACATTTACACCTATAGCATCACCCTCAATGGGCCGCCAAGTTACCAGGCCGCGCAATTCAAGTACGTGATCGAGGCCTGCGGGGCTAATGGAGCGGATTGGGAAGCTCCTTCCGCTGCCAATCAGTACCTGAATGACGGTAACCGCTGGGTCAATTTCCCGGCGACCGCCGGCACTGTTACTATTCCCACGGTCTATTTCAGCGACGACAGTTTTGCCGACGTGACGACCACACCCTGCATGGTCACGTTTACCGTCGATATGACGCCAGCCCTGCCGGGTGGCCCCCTGGCGGGCGGCATCAATGGCGGCGAAGGCTTTACCCCCGGCTATGACTGGGTTGTCTTCAATGGTATACAAGGTGGCGTTGATGGTTCCTGGTATGCGTGGGACGGGGCTCCGACGATGACGCAGGTGTCCCCCCCGAACGGCACTATCTACACCTATACCGCGGCGGTCAACGCGGGTCAGCCCTTCGACTTGCAGTATAAGTATGGCGTAGATTCGGAGGACAATGAGGCGCCGTCGGGTAACAACCACTTTCGCTACATCCGCATCGTGAGCAATAGCGGTTTGGGGTATATTATGCCGACGGATTCATTCGGTAACAGTGAAAACGGAAGCACGTACGAACTGTCCATGGGCAATCTGGCCATCAGCCCTGCTCCCGATAACAGCGTGAAGGTCTCCTGGCTCGGACGCCCTGCGGTGGAGTTGCAGAGCACCACCAGTCTGGCTCCGCCGATTACGTGGACGCCATTGCCCGCGACCGATGGAAACGTCCTGACCGTGGAGCAGGGCAACGAATTGGATGTTGCCGCTGGCGCCGCGCTGACCGTTCCGAATGTCAGCACGACCTTCACCATCGGAGACACCCCGACGTTCTACGAGTTGGTTGCTCCTCAATAATAGCTGGTTGGTTGTGTGCCCCGGCCGGTTAGCGCGGCCGGGGCGTAATTAAAAGGAGTGCGAGTGAAGGAGTCCGAGTAAGTTCAAAGATATGAAACATCAAAAGGGGTTCACATTGATTGAGTTGCTGGTGGTCATCGCCATTATTGCGATCCTGGCGGCCATGTTGCTCCCGGCCCTCGCCCGTGCCAAACGGTCGGCACAGTCGGTTCAATGCATGAGCAACAAGAAGCAAATACAGTTGGCTTGGTTGATGTATGCCCAGGACAACGCGGAGACGCTTGCCGATAATCATGACTACCACGATTATGGCTTTTGGTCGCCTCCGGAGCCGCCGGGGACGCCGGCTTGGGCCGAGGGATGGTTGACTTGGTTCACGGACCCCGACAACACCAATTTATGCAACTTAAACGCACTTCCAGATTCAACGCGAGGAGGCAGAATTTTCGCGTTGCTGGGGCCGTACGCCGCCAATCAAATGGCCATTTTTCGGTGCCCCGCCGATACTTACGCCAGCCCAATCCAGGTCCAGCAACATTGGCCGTATCGCTGTCGAAGTATTGCCATGAACGGGAACATTGGCGGCGGGCGGAAGTGGGGATTTGGCTGGCAACTGACGAATGCGATCACCAAAACGGGTAATTTTACCGTGCCGGGAGCGGCCATGAGCTGGGTGTTCACAGATGAGCATCCTGATTGGATTGACGACTCCATCCTTTATGTCAATCCCGCCGAAACAAACGGAGTGGGTGGATTCACTGAGGTGCCGGGGACCCTACACAACAATGCATGTGGAATCAGTTTTGCCGATGGCCATGCTGAAATCCATAAGTGGTCGGACCCTCGAATGAACAATATCCCGGTTACCTATACGTATCATGATGAAACTTTAACCTTCAGTGCCAGCAGCCCTTGCAAAGACCTGGCTTGGATGGCGCAGCGCACTCCTTACCAATAAGCGCGGTGACGGCGACGGCCCAGCCTAACCAACGGGCTTCACCTTCCGACATAGTGAGCGCCCCTGCCCCGCCGTCACCCGCGCAGGTATTTCACCACCGCGTCCGTTCGTGAATGGACGTGCAGTTTTTCATATACCGTGCGCACGTAGCTCCGCACGGTGTCGATGCTGATGTTCATCCGGTCGGCGATTTCCTTGTAGGCGTAGCCTTTGGACAATTGGTCCAGAAACTCCTTTTCCCCGGGAGCCAGTCGCGATACCGGCGAAGCGTCCCCGGCTGGCTTGGCAAAAAACTGCACCACCCGCCGCGCCAGTTGCGGCGTCATGGGAGACCCGCCACCGTGAACGTCGTGAATCGCCTCGAGTAGCCGTGCGGACGCAGTCCTCTTCAAGAGGTAGCCGCTCGCCCCGGCCTTCAGGGAATTGAACAGCGAATCACTGTCCTCATACACCGTCAACATAAGAATCTGCGTATGCGGCAGGAGTATCTTCAATTGCCGGACGCATTCCACACCCTTCATCCGCGGCAGGTTGATGTCCATCAGCACCACATCCGGCGGATGGTTGGGAATCTCCTTCAGCGCCGATTCGGCATCGGGATAATCGCCCGTCAGGCGCAACGCCGGCGCACGGCGGATCAGTGTGGCCAGACTGGTGCGGATGCCTTCGTCATCGTCCACGATCGCCACTTTGATCTGCGTCTTGTCCGTCATAATGTATAACAGTTCTCACGCTCCCCGCCGCCCGGCAACTTGAAAAGGATGTAGTTCAAGCGGCGGCCTTTCCATTGCTGTGAACCGGCGCGAAACGCAGGCTCAATTTGACGGTGGTCCCATGGCCGGGCCGGCTTTCAATGGTCACATTCTCGCCGATGGCCTGGGCGCGGCGGCGCATGTTGCCCAAGCCGTTGCCCCGGCTTTGCCCCCGGATGTCAAACCCCTTGCCATCGTCCTGCACCACAATTTCCAGCGCCTGGTCCGTCGCCTCGGCCCTGATGTGGACCTCGCGGGCGCCGGCGTGTTTGAGCGCATTGGCCAGCGCCTCCTTGACCACCAAAAAGACGTTGTGCCGAACCTCCGGGGGCAGCGGCAGCGCCGGCAAATCATGCGGCAGATCCAGCCGGCAGTGAATGCCGCCGTCGGCGAACAGTTCGTTGGCAAAGTGCGCAATGTACTCCACCAGGCTCTGCAACGAATCGCTTCCAGGCCGAACCGCCCAGACAATTTCCTCCAGGGCGCGCACGGTTTGATCGGCGGACTGGGAAATCTTGACCGCGTGGCTTTCGACCTGGCCGGGGTTGTTTCGGTCCGCCTTGAGCAGGCCGCTCAAAAGCGAAATGCGGGCCAGGGACGAACCCAAATCATCGTGCAAGTCGCGCGCGATGCGTTCGCGCTCCTTCGCCAGGGCGCGCTCCCGCTCCAATTGTTCGAGCCGGCGGTGCAGTTTGCGCTTTTCCAGCACTCGCACGGTCGCAGCGATCAGGGCCAGCAAAGCCAGCGAGGCCGGCACGCGAAACCACCAGGTTTGCCATAAGTAAGGCTGCACGGTGACGGAGACGCTTGCGCTTGTCGTGCTCCAGCTCCCTTCGCCATTCCCGGCGATGACTTCAAACCGGTATTTGCCGTACGGCACATAGGGAAACGAAGCGGAACGGCTGGAGCCGGCTTCCACCCAATCAGAGTCCAGTCCTTCCAGCCGGTAGCGAAAACGCACGCGTTCGGGAGCATCGAAATCAAGACCCGTGTAACGAAACTCCAGCCGGTGCTTGCCAGGTCCAAGGCGCAATGGCTCCGAGGCATCCGCGCCGTCCACCTGCGTCTCTTCCAGCACCACCTCGGGCGCGGGATGCCCCGCCATTTGGCGATGGGGATCCGCCACCACAATTCCCTCCTGCGTTGGGAACCAAAGCAGGCCTGATTTCGTTCTCAGCGCCATTGGGAAAAATCCGCTGATGCACTCCTCCGACAACATGCCCTCCGAGCGGCCATAGACCTGCGGATAGGCGGCCGGTATTTTTTGCGCCGCCACCATCCCCAATTCATGCTTGCTCACGCAAACAATGCCCCGGTCGCCTCCCAGCCAGAGATTGCCCGCGTCATCCTCCAGTATCTGCGAGATCGTGTTTTCGGGAAGCCCTTCGCGGGTCGAGAAAGTCGCCACCCTGCTGCCCTCCTTCAACCGACTCAAACCGCCGCCGCCCGTCCCGATCCAAAGAACCCCTTCCGCATCCGCATAAAGTGTGCGAATCCAATCGCTCAACAATCCGTTCTGTTTGCTCCAAAGACCGTCGGCCTTGTCTTCGACACTAAACAAACCATCGCCGGCGGTGCCCACCCACACCGAACCATTCTGCTGCGGCACAATGGCTGTGATCGCATGGACGTACTGGCCGTTCTTTTGCGCCTGCCACTGCCCGTTGTCCCGCCACCATACTTCACCCTGTCGCGTCCCCACCCACAGTCTGCCCTTCGCATCCTGCCCCAACGCGCTGATGTCCAGACCGCTCAACGCCGGCACTCCCGGTTCGCTCTCCGCACGGCGCACGTCCTTAATTTGCAGCAACCCGCGCGCGCCACCCATCCAGCAACTGCCATCCCTGGCCATCAACAACGCTCCCGTCTGGCCATCCCCCGGCGACAAACCTGCGACAGGCAGCGGCCCGAAATAGCGTCCATCCCAGGCATAAAGGCCCTCGCTGGCTTTGCTGGCCCAAATCACACCGGGCATCACTTCCGTCAAGCCCTGCACCGCGCCACTGCCCAACCCCTCGTTGTAGCTGATTACGGACAGGTTTCTGGGGCGCAGCCGGTTCAAGCCGCCATGTGTGCCCACCCAAAGTTTCCCCTCCCGGTCCACCAGCAGCGCTTCCACCAAATTATCCGACAAACCGCTGCTCGCATTCACCGCCACCAGCTTCCCATGCTTGAACTGGAACAAACCCTCGCTCACTGAGCCTGCCCAAACCGTGCCGTCGGCGTCCTCTGCCAGGGCGCTGACGTAATGCCTTGCCAAGTGACGGGGAAACCGATAGCGCCGCCACTGTTCCCCTTCGCGATACAGCACCGAGTCATCGCCAACCCCGACCCAAATGCGTTTTTCATGGTCCACCAGCAGGCAGTGCGGATCCTGCAACAAATCATCGAAGACGGGATCGGTCATCTGCATGAGGTACCCGCCTCGAAGACTGAACACGCCTGCGCCTTTGGCGCCGATCCACATGCCCCCCTTGCGCCTGCTGAATAATGCCGTGATCTGCTTGCCAGCCAGTTCAGCCACGGCGCTGGGAGTTTCCAAGTGCCCATTCTGCCAAACCGCCAGGCCGGAATCCGTGCCTACCCAAAGCTTCTCTTCGCTGTCCTCAGCCAGCGCATTCACAGTATCCGAGGGCAGTCCGTCTCCGCTGACAAAGGCTGTGAACCGCCCGCTCTGCCATCGTCCCAAACCCCGCCCCACGCTCCCGATCCACAGCGCCCCCTGGTCGTCACCCAACAGCGTCTGCACCGGTCCGGTTTGAAATCCCTCCGGCAATCCAAAGGAAACGAATCTCACCCCGTCGAATCGGCTTACACCGGCGTCGCTCCCCACCCAAAGGTAACCGTCCCTGGTTTGCGCCAGCGCGCGCACGAAATTCTGCGGCAGCCCTTGCTCGCGTTGCCAGACCCGGAAGGTAAATGGCAATTGCCCGCGCCCGATGCTCAGCCCCACGCTGCCCGATTTTATCCCGTTCTCATCAACAACAAAATCGCTGAACGAGGTGGCGATAGCCATCTCGCTGAACGTCCATCCCCCGCCGCCTCCGCCATGCCGCAGGCGGATTTGGTTGAACGAGGCGTTGGCGGCGAACTTTGTGGTCAGGTTTGTCAACTGGCCCGCCTCGCTCGCGCCCGGCCCAAGATCCGGATCGAGCCACACCGTCACCAGGTCCCTGCCCCCCGCCACATATTGCACTTTGAAAACAATGGTCCGCTCAATCCCGGTGCGCGGCAGCTCATACAACTGCAAGGGCACCGGCTTGGACGAGTTCAAGTCAATGCCGTAGTCAGTGGAGGTGTTGTTTGTGTTGCCGGTTTCAAAAATATTGAAATTGGTCTTGCCTGCGTCAAGGACATTGAAGGCGCCATAGGCCCATGCATTGAGCGCGTTGCCAACCGCCAGCCGTCCCGAGTCCCCTTCGTACAACTCAAACGCCGCAAAATAAGGCTCAGTGCCCGCGTCGGATATCGGATTGACATGAAACTTGAAGTAGAGCGTATCCGTCGCCGCGTCATCCCGCTTCACCGACCCTCCCAGAATGTCCACGCCCGGCCCCGTCTCGTGCGCGAGCGTCGCCCCCAAATCGCTCCAAATGATGTCCGCCGGGCAGGAAACCGCCAAAGACACCAACCCAGCCGTCAACCACCTCCATCCAAACCGTCGGCGCGAAAACACGGCAGGCATGATCATGCGAAAAATATGCGTCATTCGCCTGCGCATGACAAGGCTTTAGCTCGATTATCGGAGTGACAAATTGGCCCACCAGCATGTTTATGTGGTTGTGCGACCCCTGCTTTTCCGGTAAGATGCGGCTTAAATTAACGGGCAACAACGCAAACAGTCATCCATCATTTGAAAAGCAAATTTTCCCCCAAGATCTTCGTCGGCTCCTTGGCTTTGCTGGCGCTTTTGTGGCAGCCGGCAGTGCGGGCTGAGAATCTCTCCGGGGTCCCGACGCGGACTCCCCCGGCTTGGCTGCGCGACGGCGTGATTTATGAGATTTTTCCGCGTGATTTTTCCCCCGCAGGAAATCTCGACGGGGTCATCGCCAGCCTGGATACATTGAAAGATTTGGGTGTGACCATTCTTTGGACCATGCCGATTCATCCGATCGGCGAAAAGTGCCGCAAAGGCGAGTTCGGCAGTCCTTATTCCATCAAGGACTATTATGCCGTCGATCCGCATTATGGAACCTTGAACGACTTCAAACGGCTCGTCGCCGGGGCGCACAAACGCAATATGAAGGTCATCATGGACCTGGTGGCCAACCATACGGCGTGGGACAGCGCCATGATGCAGCACCCGGAGTACTACATGCAAAACCCGCAGGGTCAAATCATTCCGCCCGAGCCGGACTGGTCGGACGTGGCGGGGTTGAATTACGGGAACCCGGAGCTGCGCCATTACATGATCACCATGATGAAGTATTGGGTGCAGACGTGCGATGTGGACGGGTTCCGCTGCGACGTAGCGTGGAATGTGCCGACGGATTTCTGGGAAGTAGCCCGCGCCCAGCTCGAGAGCGTCAAGCCGGACATCATGCTGCTGGCCGAGGCGAGCAAACCGGAGTTCCTGGTGAAGGCTTTTGATATTGATTATGCATTCCCCATGTTGAGCACGCTGAATGATGTGCTGATCAATGGCGCCCCGGCCTCCAATCTCCGGGCTTCGTGGGAGGAGAGCGTGCGGCAGTTCCCGCGCGATTCGCTTCACATGCGCGTCACCGACGACCACGACGAACCGCGTGCGATTTCGCGCTTTGGCCTCCGTGGCGCGCTGGCCGGCTCGGCCCTCATGTTCACACTCGACGGCGTGCCGCTGCTTTACAACGGCATGGAAGTGGGCGACGCGACGGAATCCGGCGACCCGGCCCTGTTCGACAAGCTGCCAATTTTCTGGACGCCCAAGGATCGTCCTCCTTTGCGCAAGATTTATCACGACTTGATCCAGTTGCGCAAAGACAATGCCTCATTCCGCAACGGGCGTGTGATTTGGCTGCACAATTCCAATGAAGCCAATCTCGTCTCGTTCAAACGCACGGATGAAACCAACGAATTCGTGGTCGTGATTAATTTCTCCAACCGCCCCATCCACGCGCAGGTGGAAGTCGGCAACGGCGAGGACTTCAAGCCCGTGCGCATTGCGGGGATGCCCCCGCCGCCCAACCAGGATTTTCCGCTGGTCCATTTGGGGGGGTTTGACTGGCGGATTTATCAGCGCAACCTGCCGGTCGCCCAGCACTCCGCCGCGGATGGAACGACGATCCAGATTGGCTCAACACACTGAAACCATGGCCAGCCAAACAGTCACCCTATTGAACTCAGCGCACGAAAAACCCGCCGCCCCGCCGAAAACCGCTGTGCTGAAACCGCGGTTGAGCTTCTGGCAAATCTGGAACATGAGCTTCGGTTTCCTCGGCATCCAGTTCGGGTGGGGATTGCAGATGGCCAACATGAGCGCCATTTACGGCTATCTCGGCGCCGATCCGGATTCCCTGGCCATCCTGTGGCTGGCCGCGCCCGTCACCGGTGTGATCATCCAACCGCTGATCGGACAATCCAGCGACCGCATCTGGACCCGGCTGGGCCGGCGGCGCCCGTTTATCCTGGCCGGCGCGATCCTCGCGTCGCTCGCCCTCGTCCTGATGCCCAATTGCCCGGCAGTGTGGATGGCGGCTGGTCTGCTCTGGGTGCTGGACGGAACCATCAATGCCAGCATGCAACCTTTCCGCGCCTTGGTGGCGGACAATCTTCCCGAAGAACAGAACGCCCAGGGCTTTGCCATTCAATCCCTGTTCATCGGCTTGGGCGGAACCGTCGCTTCGGCTTTGCCCTGGATGATGACCAATTGGTTCGGTGTGGCCTCGGAAGGCGCCGGGAAGGGACACATTCCCTCCTCCGTCAGGCTTTCCTTTTACATTGGCGCAGTCGCGTTCATGGGCGCGGTACTGTGGACCGTCTTAAGAACCAAGGAATATCCGCCGTCTGACTCCGAGCTCAAGACCATTCGCGCGCGCAAGTTTGATTGGACGCTCGGTTTGGGCGACATCTTCGCGCTGGTTCTTCAACTGCCCCGGCGGATGTGGGAGCTTGGCCTCGTCCAATTCTTCACCTGGATTGGGATGTTTGCCATCTGGGTCTATTTCCCTCCGGCAATTGCAAAAAATGTGTTTCATGCCGCGCCCGGTTCGGTGGAAATGGAGGCTTCAGGCTCATGGTCGGGTTTTTGTTTTGCCACCTACAACGCCGTCTGCTTCTTTTTTTCGTTCGTGCTGCTTTCGGTCACGAAATACACCGGCCCAAAGGTCATGCATATTTTCTGTCTGGCGGTGGGCGCACTGGGAGTCGCGTCCGTGCCTTTGGTTTCCGACAAATACCAACTGCTCTTCTGCATGACGGCCGTCGGCATCGCTTGGGCCAGCATCCTCTCCATGCCTTACGCCATGCTTGCCCCCTCGTTGCCCAGGGAAAAAATCGGCGTCATGATGGGCATGTTTAATCTCTTCATCGTGCTGCCGCAGATTGTTGCTTCCAGCCTGCTCGGTTACATCCTGAAGAATTATCTCCACAATGAAGCCATGAACGTTCTCTTCCTGGGCGGCGCGAGCATGGGGCTGGCCGCGCTGCTGACGCTGTGGGTCGTGACCTTCCGGCGTCCCGAACACTGACCCGCCCGCGCGCATGCGGCACTGTGGCTTATGAAACGACTGCATCCACCAGATGCCCGCCCATGAAAATTACCATTCGACTGCGTTATCACACCCGTTTTGGCCAGGCGCTGTTTCTTTGTGGCGATGACAAATGGTTGGGCGGCGGCCGGCAGGACCGCGCACTGCCCTTGCATTACGTCAACGACGAACTCTGGGAAGCAGTCCTTGACCTGCCGGATAAGCGCCGGCCCAAAGAGCCGGTGAGTTACTACTTTTTCCTGCGCGATCAGGATGGGTCCGTCATCGAAGACTTCGGCGGCGACCGGCAGCTTGATTTTTCCCGCCTCACCCGCGGACATACCGTCATTCTGGATTCATGGAACGATTTGGGCACGGTTGAGAACGCCTACTTTACCGAGCCGTTTAGAAAAGTCTTGCTCCGGCTGGAAACGGAGCCGGTCACCCCAAAGCAGTCGGATGGCGCGACGCATTCATTCACGGTCAAGGCCCCGCTGCTGCCCGTGGGGCAGACGATCTGCCTGCTGGGCAGCGCCGGCGCGATGGGCGGCTGGAACCAGGCTGCGCTGGTATTGCTGCGGCGTTGCGCGGAGATGGGATGCTTCACAGTGCAGCTTGATCTCGCAAGGGAACGACTCCCAGCCACTTATAAATACGGCGTCTATGATCTCGGGAAAAAGTCGTTTGTCCGCTACGAGGACGGCGCGGACCGCCTGCTCGCGCAAGCGGCTCCCCCGGATGGGCATGTGATCGTGAACGACGGATTCGCGCGCGTGCCAAGCCAGCCCTGGCGGGGCGCGGGCGTCGCTGTGCCGGTCTTCAGCCTGCGCAGCTCAAAAAGTTTCAGCGTGGGTGAGTTTTTGGATCTTCCCCTGCTGGCGGATTGGGCTTGTCGGGCCGGGCTTAAGCTTATTCAAATCCTGCCCGTCAACGACACTAGCGCCACTCATACTTGGACGGATTCGTATCCGTATGCCGGAATTTCGGCCTTTGCCTTGCACCCGCTTTATCTGAATCTGGATCGCCTGGCCGGAGCCGATGCTTCGCGATTGCTTGAGAAGCTGGCCGGCAGGCGCGAACAATTCAACAGGCTGCCAACGGTGGATTACGAGGCGGTCATGAATACCAAGCTGGCGTTCGCGCGGGAGATCTTTCCGGCGCGGCGCGAGAAAACGTTTGCCGGCGCGGAATATCGCAAATTCTTTTCGCAAAACGAAAAATGGCTCGCCCCGTACGCGGCCTTTTGCTTCTTGCGCGACAAATTCGGCACGGCGGATTTCACCCAATGGCCGGAACACCGCGTCTATGATGCGGACAAGATCCGCGCCCTGGCTGCGAGTGATGCCTCCGCCGCCGATGAAATGGCGTTGCATTGCTTCATCCAGTTTCATTTGCACTTGCAACTGCGCGAAGCGGCCGAATATGCGCATGCCCGGGGCTTGATTTTGAAGGGCGACCTTGCCATCGGCGTGCATCCCCACAGCGCCGAGGTCTGGCAGCAGCCGGATTTGTTTCACACCGACATGCAGGCCGGCGCGCCTCCCGACGCCTTCGCCGCCAAAGGCCAGAATTGGGGCTTCCCCACTTACAATTGGCCGCGCATGAAACAGGACGGTTTTGATTGGTGGAAGCGCCGCTTCTCCCAGATGAGTTGCTATTTTGACGCCTTCCGCATCGACCACATTCTCGGCTTTTTCCGCATCTGGAGCATTCCGCGTCATGCCGTGCAGGGCATACTCGGTTATTTCGTGCCCGCCCTGCCGGTGCAGGCCGGCGAATTTACCGCGCGCGACATCGCGTTGGATTACCAACGCTTCACCCGCCCCTTCATCAACGACGCCGTGTTGCAGGAGCTGTTCGCCGACCGCGCCGCCAGCGTAAAGCGCGAATTCCTGAAACCCGCTGGTCGCGGAACATATTCTCTCAAACCGGAATTTGCCACACAACGGGACGTGGAACGCCATTTTGCCTCGCTGCCCAAAGAGCGGCGCGACGACAAACTCAAAGAGGGGCTGTTTGACTTGATCAGCAACGTGCTGCTGATCGAAGTCCCGGGCAGTGCGGGCGCGGAATTTCATTTCCGGCTAGGCATGGAGCAAACAACCTCCTTTCGGCAACTCGACCTGCCCACCCAGGCGCGGCTGAAGGATTTGTACGTGGATTACTTCTACCGGCGGCAAGACAGCCGCTGGATGCAGGAGGCGTTCCAGAAACTGCCCGCGCTGAAACGCGTCACCAACATGCTGATTTGCGGCGAGGATTTGGGGATGGTTCCGGCCTGTGTGCCGGTGGCGATGAAACAACTGGGCCTCTTGAGCCTCGAAATCCAGCGCATGCCCAAGGCCTTGCATCAGGTTTTTTCGCGTCCGGCGGACGCTCCTTACATGAGTGTCGTCACCCCCTCGACACATGACATGAGCACCATTCGCGGCTGGTGGGTCGAGGACAGGAAACTGACGCAAAAGTTCTTCAACCAGGAGTTGGGCCGCGCCGGGGCGCGACCGTCCGAATGCGAGCCGTGGGTCAACCGGGAAATCATCCGCCAGCATCTGGAGTCGCCGGCCATGTGGAGCATTTTCCAATTGCAGGACCTGCTGGGCATGGACGCCACCCTCCGCCACCCCGACGTGGACGCCGAACGCATCAATGTGCCGGCCATTGTCAATTATTACTGGCGCTACCGCATGCATCTTACCTTGGAGGCGCTGGGCCGGGCAGACGGTTTCACCCGGCAGGTGGAGAATCTTGTCCGCACGCGTATGGAGTTGCCGTCTGGTTTAAACAGCACGCCGGTGAGCGGACTTTGACACGCGTTTCAGGGTCCCTTGAACGTCCCGGGTGCTGCCGGTCGTCTTGACGAAGCTGCAGGTGCCTGGCGGGGCCAGACTGTCGCGGATGCTGGCTCCCTGCACATCGTTGAACACCATCACCGGGTCGCTGCCGGCTGACCCAACATGAAAGCCATTCAGTGCGATGTCCCGCACGTCATCGCACACCAGGGCCGGGCGATAATCTTTCTCTTGCACACGAAGAGTGATGTTGTCAAACCTAATTCCCGAGGCGTGGCGGCAGTAGAACCCCCAGGCCGGCAGGATGCCGAACATGCGACTTTCAGGATAATTCTTGGCGCATTCCGGAACCGTGGCGAGGCTGTCCCAACGCAGGTGGTTGGTCAGCGGGGCACTGCCGATGCCGCCATAGACGATGGTGATATTCTTCAGGGTCACGTCCCGCACAGAATGTCCGGGCAGGCCGGTAATCGAGGCAGTGATGAGCGTGGGGCTGTGATACGGATTTGCCCCGGGGAACTTGTTCATCTGCCCAGGCGGCCGGTTGGGTATTTCGGCGGCGATGTCATCGAGGCTCACGTTGTGCAATGATCCAACCGCGCCGTGGACATTGCGGTGACCGAGGCGGATAAAGATGGCGTTGCTGCTGTTGGTAATCCTTATGTGGGATATACGGACGTTTTCCATCTCGCCGCCGTCAACGATCTCCAGGGCGATGCCACTGATGTAGGTATCGTAGATTTCCAGGTTGCGACAAATGATGTTCTTGAATCCGACGGAAGAGGCGGTGCCGAATTTCAGGGCATTGCAACTGGAACGCACACGGCAGTTCTCCACCAGGACATCATCGCAGGCTTTGTCCCCGGATTTCAGGCAGATGCCGTCATCCTCGGAATCGATGTCGCAACCTCGCACCACGACATGGGCGCAGCCGTCAACGTCAATGCCATCGTTATTCAACGCGGCGATGCTGCGGACGGTGAGGTTTTCGAGGGTGAGATGTTCGCAATCGCGATAGTCCTCGACCCAGCAGGCGCTGTCCTTGAGGGTGATGTCCCGCACAGTGACGTTCGTGCAGTCACGGAAGTTGATGAGCACCGGACGCTGGCCTTCCTTGGCGTCGGGCAGCCTCCCTTCCTTCCAAAGACGTTCGGTGTCAGCGGCCAGCAGCGTTCCCTGACCGTCAATCATGCCTTTTCCGCAAATCGCGATATCCCGTTGCCGATCGGCCAGCAACAGGCCGTGGAAATTGACCTTGTGATAGTCCAGGCGGCGCGAGCTGCCCAGCAGAGTTGCGCCTCCGTCCATTTGAACGGTGACGTGGCTCTTGAGATCCAGGGACCCGCTCAGGTATCTGCCCGGCGGAAAGATCACGATGCCACCGCCCGCATCCGCCGCGGCGTCAATGGTCTTCTGCAGCGCAGCGGTGTCCATGTTCGTGCCGTCACCGAAGGCGCCGTATTGCCTGACGTTAAAGGTGCCACCGCCCGCCCAAGCCACCCCTGGCAATACCAACATTGTCAAGAAGAGTATCCGCCGTGAATGCAGCGGCATCAGAAAGGCGAATCTCATATGCATGAAATGTGGTATTAGCATCAGTCTTCCACCGCGAACACGCTGTAGGAGTGCGGCAGCAATCGGACGTTGAACGATATGCGCTGTTCTTCGCCGCCCGGACGCCTTGGCCCGTAACCGCCCAGCAGTTGCGCCTGCCCGGTCAAGACCTCGCCCGTGACCAGGTTTCGAAGCTTGTCCTTGTTTCCTTTCACGCTGACTTTGACGCTCGTTTCCGCCGGCAAAAATGACTCCACGATGAACGTGTTGTTGTCATAGGCGAACAACGCCACCTTCGCAGGCCCGTCCAGCCGAATCGGGAAACCGCGCATGACGTAATTCTTGATTGCGCTCACCACTCCCGTGGGCAAATGGTAAAGGTCGTTGAAATTATCGGGAATCACCCACACATAAAGCGCGCCCTTGCCATAGCGATCCATGAGTAAAATCGGATAGCCCCTGCCGCTGGACATGGCGCGGATCAGCGCCCAGGCGTCATTGGTCAGAAAATCCACCTCTGGAAAAAGAATGTCCGGATTGGCTTCGTCGGTCATCGGCGTGCCGCTGCCCGAGCCGAACCCGGTCCAATACTGGTGCGCCATGATCTTCCGCCCGGGGCATCGCGCCTCGACGATCTCCTCGATCCCCTTCCCCTGCAGCGCGTGGAACAGGCCGGAGGTGATGATGACCGATTTACCCGCCAGCAATTGGTTTTTGATTTTCACCACGATGGCGGGATCGAACTTGGCCGATTCCGTCAACAGCACCAGGTTGGCATTGGTGGGAAATTCCGGGTGAAGATCAATCGGTATGCCGATGTTCCCCAGATAATTGTGCAGGTAATCCTCGCCGGAGGATTGGAAGGGCTTGTAGCTCTGGATGCCAATCGGCTTGCCCAACTTGTCGAGAAATCCGTCCACCTGCTCCAGGGCATACCCCGCCACACGGGCCATGGAAGGCTCCTCCTGTCCGGCTGGCGCGTTGGATTTGCAGGCCTGGAGCATCTGGCCATAGTCGAAACTGGTGTGCTGGTTTTGCCAGTTCGTGCGGCTGCCGGGCACAATGGGCCGCATCAGCAGCGCCCAATTGAAAAGCATGATCTCCGGGGCCTTGGCGAACATCGTGTCCCAAAGTTGCTCGGCGTAGCGGTCCACATAGCTCACCCCGAACGTGTCCACCCAGCCGCCGCCGTTGCCGCCCGGTTTGATGTTCTCGAAATAGCGAAAGATTTCGTAACTCTCGTACTGCTGGAGGTTCTGATCGGTGGTCTCCGGATCGCGGGTTTCGGTGCCGGTGTAAATACCGTCAAACAGCTTCGGTTCCTTGTCCAGATCATAGCCAAGGCCTTGAAAATGCTCGTACCAGTTGGGGAATTTGATCACCAGCTTTATCTTCGGATTAATGGCCCGCGCCGGCTTGATGATCAGGTTCTCCGCCGCGTCATCCATCAATTTGAGGCGGAAGTCCGTCCAGCTTTGGTCGCCCTTGGCCGCAATGTCCGAATCATACTTCGTCGTGACGAAGAAGAAATCGTCCTGGATCAGCTCGTCAAAATGGCGCGCCGCCAGTTCAGCAGCGCCTTTGACAAACTCGCGGTCCTTGGGGTTGGTGTAGCAGAAGGACTTGAATTGCCCGCCAATGTTGCCGTCGCTCGCCGCCATGCCGGCGGCCACGCGGACACCGTGGTCGAGGAAAAACTTCTTCACGCGCTCCAGGGTCTCGTCTTCCGCCAATTCCCGATTGCGCTGCACCTCGATATAGACCTTATCGACCTTCAACTGGCTGCTGATCCGGCTCCAGTCATTGCTCAGGGTTTCCGGGTCGCCCAGATCCTCCACCACGCCCACAGGGATGTAAATGGCCGTGCTGAAGTTGGTGTACTGGCCGCCAAGGCATGTGGCGCACGACATTGCCAAAGCCGCAAGCAAACTCCAATTCTTTATACCCTTCATACCTGGAGAATGGGTTCCCCACGCCCATTCTGTCAAGAATCCACGCAAGAATGCCCATCATTAGTGTCCGTTTGGGGTAAGTTGTTTCCATTTTTGGTTTGGCTCAGGAAATCACTTTGATTCGCTTTGAGTTCGTCAGAGTGGGGGTGGCTGGACTGTGGCTGGTGGGCAGGCTTCATCTTCTTGTGCGCCAATGACTTAGACTTGGCTGGTGTGGTTTTTTTGGCCTTTTTAACCGCTATGACTGGCTTCGGCTTTCCGGGAGGGTCTTCCTCACGTGTGTCGGTGGGCAAGATCTCCAATTTCGCGTCCAGATTGCCTCCCTGGACAGCCAGGACATAAGCGGCAATTTTCCTGCCCAGCTTGCCGCCACCGTAGGCGGGAGCAAGAGATGGCACCAGCATC